>NZ_DASVQG010000142.1:0-23536 GCF_036389215.1 Jatrophihabitans sp. | reverse complement strand
TCGGGGCCCTGAGCGCGCTCACCCGGATGGGCTTCCTGCCCAGGGACTCCGAAGTCGCCGTCGACGTCAGCCCGGGCTGGGTCCGGGTCGCCGCGGCGTACGGCTCGACCTATGTCAGCGACGGCCACCCGCTCGGCCTGCTGTCGCTGTAGCCGCACAGGACCTCCTGCGGTGTCACGGTGACGCGCGCGCGGTGCCGAACCGACACTGCCCTCAGCCGCCCGGGCCGAAGCTGCACAATGAGCCAATGACCATTCTTGACCTCACCGGAAAGACCGTGATCGTCACCGGCGCCTCGTCCGGCATCGGCGAGGCGACCGCGCGGGCCCTGCACGAGGCCGGCGCCCAGCCGGTGCTGGCGGCACGCCGCGCCGACCGGCTGCTCCAGCTGAGCGAGCAGCTCGGCGGCGCGCTGGCGGTACCGACCGACGTCACCGACCCGGGCGCCCGGCAGGCGCTGGTCCAGGCCACCCTCGACCGGCACGGCCGGATCGACGGCCTGGTCAACAACGCCGGCGCCGGCATCCTGAAGCTGCTGGTCGACACCGAGCCGGAGGAGTTCAGTCAGCTGCTGGAGCTCAATCTGGTCAGTGCGCAGGCGATGACCCGGGCCGTGCTGCCCGCCATGCGGGACCAGGGCGGCGGCCGGATCGTCAACGTCTCCTCCGGAGTGATCCAGACACCCGCGCCGACGGTGTCGGCCTACGCCGCCAGCAAGGCGGGCCTCGCCATGTTCAGCGCCGTGGCTCGGTTGGAGCTCGCAGCCGACGGCATCGAGGTGTCCGCGGTGTTCCCGTCGCTGACCGCCACCGAGTTCGCCGGCGGCATCTACCACCTCGGGGCCGAGCCGTTCCCAGGCTTCGTGGTGCAGAGCACCGACTACGTCGCGCGGGTGATCCTGCGGCTACTGCGCACCGGCGAGGCGAGCATCGACATCCCGCACGGCGCCGAGCGACCCGAGCTGACCGAGGTTCCAGCCGCCTGAGCCCGGCCCCGCCGGGCCATCGCGGTCACGGCGACGTGGCCAGCCGGACCGGAACTCCGTGGTCGGCCACCGTGCCGAGCAGCACCGGCTCCGGATCGGCAAGCCCACCGGGCACCGAGAGCTGCACGGTCAGCTCGGCCGGCCGGTACTCCGGCTCGCCCTCGGAGCGGTCGTTCTGGAACACCGGGCTCTCCATGGCGATATGCGCGATCGGCATCCGGCTCCGAGCGGTGCCGAGCACCCACGCCGTCGCCGCGATCTCCTCCACCGGCCAGTACTGCCGGGTGATCGAGTGCCAGACCACGGTGAGCACGCCGTCGGCGGCCGGAGGCTCGAGCACCGACGCCAGCCAGGACGACGCGGACGCCTGGTCCACCACGACCGGCCGCGATTCGGCGATCGCCAGCGCCGCGCGCAGCCGAACGTGGCGGTGCAGGTGATGGGGCCAGACGAACGAGGTGAGCCACAGCCGGCCCTCGGCGGTCGATACGTCGACCGGCGCCAGGTCACAGCCGCGTCGCTGCACCACCGCGAACGGCACCGGCGTGACCGGGCCGTCCACCGCGTCCACCAACCACAGCGGCGAGGTTGCCGGCCCGTAGGACCAACCGTCGCCGGCGATGAAGAACTCGTCCACCAGCAGGTTCAAGCCGGCGGACGCGCCGAGTTCGAGCAGCCGCACCGACGGCAACCCCGACCGCCGGACCGCGTCGAACAGCCCGAGCAGCAGGGGTACGGACCGGCCGGGCTCGTTCGTCTGCGGCGCGATCGCCAGCGCGGCGCGCAGCTCGCCGACGTGCCGTCGCAGCACCGGCTCGAAGTCCTGCCAGGCCCCGTCCGGAGCGGCGGTGCCGCCCAGGTTCGGGTAGTACACCGCCAATCGCGGCTCGGCCCCGGACAGCACCAGGCGCTGGATGCCGGCCAGCAGCCGCAGTTGCACGACCGCCGAGCCTGGCGCCGCTGCCCAGTCCCGGCAGATCTCGGCAACCACGCCGCCGGACTGCCAGTCCTCGGCCATCGCCAGCAACAGCGTCCGGTACAGCCCGTCCGGCATCATCCGCGCGTGACGGCGGAACCGGTCGGCCAAGGTGATCACACGGCGACCATAGGCCGCTACGGCAAGCCGGGCCACACCGCCCAGCCCTTCCGGAACGGGTACGACCCGTAGCGCTGTCTACGACAAAGGCCATGTGCCGAGGCCCTCACACTTCGGGGCGTTCGCGCCGGATTCCCTGTGCCAGCAGCACATTCGGCAGAGCACGCAGAGAGCAGTCACGCTCGGCGTCCGACGCCATGCTGATAAATATCCGCCGGTTCGTGCGGATCCGCCCGACTTAGATGGGAGTGCACCATGTTCGATGGCTCGGCTGCAGCCGTCAGTGAAACTGTGCCCGATGGCGTCGACCCACGGGTTCCGCACATCCCGCGAATCCTGGATTACTTGCTCGACGGCAGCGCCAACTTCGCCGCCGATCGCCAGGTCGCGGAATTCGCCTTCGCGGAATGGCCGGGCGAGCCGGGCGGCGTGGAAGGCGCGAAGGTGGACGTGAAAGCCGCCCGGGGCGCTCTGGGCCGCATCGTGCGCCACTTGGCCGCGGACTGCGGGATCCAGCAGTTCCTGGACATCGCTCCCGGCGTACCGACCATGGACAACACGCATCTCGCGGCGCGTTCGGTCACGCCGAGCGCCAAGACTGTCTATGTCGACCTCGACCCGGTCGTCGTCGCCTACGGCCAGCACCTGCTGGCCGAGGAGGGCAACCGCGACGTGACCATCGTGCAAGGTGATTTCAACGACCCCCAGGATGTCATCGCGCAGGCGTCGAAGACGCTGGACTTCAACCAGCCCATCGGCTTGATCCTGTTCGGGATGCTGCACTTCATCGCCGATCGCGAGCACGGCGCTCGGATGCTGGCCGCATACCTCGACGCGATGCCCTCGGGCAGCTACGTCGCGGTGTCGCACTTCGCCCTGGACGAGCAGGACGCCGGGATGAATGTCGCGCTGCACGCCATGGACGAAAAGTTCGGCGAGGCGGTGGTGCGGCGTACCCGCGCCGAGGTCGCCTGGTTCTTCGAGGGCATGGAACTGCTGGAGCCCGGTGTCGTGGGCACGCACGAGTGGCGGCCGACCGATACGTCAGGCTCCAAGCCCCTGCCGATGTGGGTCGCTGTCGCCCGTAAGCGCTGAGGCGGGTGGGGCCGAACGAGGTAGAGAGAGCGGATGGGATGAACGACCGACTGAAGCGGTATCGGCTGCCGGAATCGGCGCCGAACGAGGAACAGTCCGAATGGCTAGCGCGGGCCGACAAGGTCGCGCCGATCGTGGAGAAGTACCGCGACGTGGCAGAGCGCGACCGCAAGATGCCCCGCCCGGTCTACGAAGCGCTGCGCGACGCAGGATTCACCCGCATGTGGGTTTCCCGCGAGTTCGGTGGCGAGCAGGTGTCGCTGACGGCCGGGATGATCGCGCTGGAATCGCTGGCCCGGCTCGATGCTTCGGTGTCGTGGCAGATCGGCGTCCAGGGCGCCATCGGACGGCTGTCGGATTACCTTCCCGAGGAGAGTTCCCGGCGACTGTTCCTGGACTGCGACGGCTTCGCCGTCGGCGGGGTCAAGCCGTCCGGCCTTGCCGAGCCGGTAGAGGGTGGCTATCTGCTGCGCGGCGAATGGGCGATGGCCAGCGGTTCGGCGCACGCCGACTGGCTGGTGTGCACGTCGCTGTTGTGCAAGGACTGGCAGCCGGTCCTGACTCCCACGGGCCCGGACATCGTGATGCTCTTCGTGCCTGTCTCGAAGGTCCGCTTCCTCGACACCTGGTACACCGTGGGCTTGCGCGGTACCGGAAGCAACCACTATCAGGTGGACGAGCAGTTCGTCCCGGAGGAACTGGCGGTTCGCAAGGGGCGGATGGTCCAGGCACCTCCGGAGCGACCGTCGCGGGCTTATCCGATCGGGTACTTCGATTTCGGGCCGTTCTCGACCGCGCCGGTCGCCCTGGGTGTCGCGGAGGACGCGCTGGATGCGTTCCACACGGCGGCCCGCGCGAAGACCCCGTCGAGCGGAACGCAGACGCTGGCTGCGAACCATGTGGTCCAGGAGCGGTTCGCGCGGGCCGAGCTGGCCGTGTACTCAGCACGGCTACTGTTGTTCGAAGCGGCGCGGCAGGTGGAGGAATCCGGGACTGCCGGCGAGGATCTCAGCTCGCTGGTCCGGCTTGCTTCGGCCACCGTCGGCGAGGCCACCACGGCGGCCGTGGAAAGTGCGTACACGCTGGCGGGGACCACCTCGATGTATGCGACCAGCCGGCTGGAGCGCGCCTTCCGTGACGTGAACACGGTGACCAAGCACATCGCGCTGTCGTACTCGCACTTCGAGACGGTCGGCAACTTCCTGCTCAACAGCGAATCACTCGTGATGCGGCGCTAGCGCGGTACCGCGTGTGGACGCCGGTGGTGTGGTCCCGGCACAGCCGTCGAGATGAAGCCCGCAGGCGCGTTCGAGGATGTTCTCGGGCCGCCTGCGGGCTTTCATGTTTGCTGATCGGGTCATCCAGGCAGGGCACCGAGGCGTCGATGCGATGACATCGAGCTCGGGCTGGACTCGGCAGCCGCCCTGAGCGGCAGCCGGCCCGGGCAACAGTCGCGTCTGCGCCGGCGCGAGCCGCCTAGGCCGCGGCGAATCCAGCACGCCGCGCGATGGCGCCGATCGCCGCGGTCATTCCCCGAAGGCCTCGCACACGGACAGCACGCTCTCGCGGAACCCGCCCTCGGGCATGCCCTTGCCCGCCGTGAAGAGCAGCGGCTCGTCATAGACGCCATCGAAGGTCGTGGAGAACCGTTCCCGGGCCTCGTCCGGCGTTCCGTAGACGGCGAGCGTGTCGAGCATCCGATCCGACACCGCGGCCACCACGGCCGGGATGTCTCGCCGCTGGAATGCCTCACGGATCACGGCGACCTCGGCCTCGAACCCGTGGAACGCCATGAGCGGGGAGGCCGACGGCCGGGCCGCGAATACCGCAAGCTGCGTCGCGGCGAAGGCGCGCGCCTGCGTGGAGTTCTCGCTGACGGCACAGATGATCAGCCCGGTGATCGGGACGGGCCGCTCCCGCCCGGCTCGGGACGCGGCGTCGGTGAGCGCGGGGCGGATCACCTCCTCGACGAAGGCCGGGCTGCAGAGTGGCAGGCCCATCAGCCCATCGGCGACCGTGCCCGCGGCGCGGATCATCGGCAGGCGGCCGCCGGCCAGCAGGATCCGGGGGCGGCTGTCGCCGGCGACCTCGTCCGCCGGCTCCGGCCAGGGCTGGAGCATCGGGTCGGCCGGGATGTGACAGCGGTAGAACTCACCGTCATGGTCGACCGCGGCCGACCCGACCTCCCAGATCTTACGGATCAGCGGCACCAGTTCGGCCAGCCGTGCGGCAGGGCGCGCTTCGTCCAGGCCGTGCCAGTCCGCGATCACCTGCGGGTTGCCGGTTCCCAGGCCCAGCCGGACCCGGCCCGGTGCGAGTTCGGCGAGTGAGCGGAACTCGGTGGCGGTGGTCACCGGGGTGCGGCCCAGCGCCCAGGCTATGGCGGCACCGATCCGGATCCGGGAGGTGGCCGTCGCTGCGGCGGCAAGCGTCACCACCGCGGAACGGTCGTAGAACTCGCTGGAGTAGAACGAGGGAAGCCCGCGCCGTTCGGCCTCGACGGCTACCTGCACCGCGAAGGGCACCGTGCCGGACTGCACCGCCAGGCCGGGCCTGGTCTTCAACCCCTTATCCACGCCGAACACTCCTTAGGACGTTTTTGGGATGTTCTCGACGGTATTGCCCGGCACACTGCAGTGCTTCTCTCGCGCTGCGCAGCTGCCGCCCGATGTACAGTAGCAATCCAATTAAATCGGACAAGCCTGGCAACTTAAAGGTAGCGCCCAAAGTGGCCATAGATCGATTATGTTTTATATGGGACAACAAGTATATAACGACATTATCATCGGTGCTGGAAGCGCTGGGTGCGTCCTCGCCGCCAGGCTCAGCGAGGACGGCAGGCGCCGGGTCGCTCTGCTGGAGGCAGGTACCCACTACCAGGACGCCGCCGCCATGCCCCAGGATCTGTTGGACGGCAACTCCATGTCGCTGGTGCAGCACTCCTGGGGCCTGGCCGCCCAGCTCACCGCGGATCGCCGGGTCGCCTTCCCCCAAGGCAAGGTCAGCGGCGGAGGCTCGGCCATCGGCAACACGGTCGCGATCCGCGGCATGCCGGCCGACTATGACGAGTGGGCCGAGCTGGGCAATCCGTTGTGGTCATGGACCAAGGCGCTGCCCACGCTGGCAGCAGTCGAAGACGATCTGGACTACGGGCACAGGAGATTCCACAACGCCACCGGCCCGCTACCGATCCGGCGCTGGCGCGAGGAGGAGCTCACCGCCGTGCAGCAGGCCTTCCTCGACGGCTGCCTGGCGAACGGATATCCCTACGCCGAGGACCACAACCACCCCGGCTCCTACGGCGTCGGCCCGATCCCGTCGACCCGCCGCGATGCCCGGACCCGGGTCTCCACGGCCATGGCCTACCTATGGCCTGCCCAGGACCGGGCCGGCCTCGAAGTCTTCCCCGACACCTGCGTCGACCGGATAGTGATCCGCGACGGCCGGGCGGTCGGCGTCATCGTGGACGGCGAGGAGGTCAGCGCCGACCGGGTGATCCTCGCCGCCGGGGCCGTCTGGACCCCCACCATCCTGTGGCGATCGGGTATCGGCCCGGCCGACGAGCTGCGCCGGCTGGGCATCGACGTCCGGGTGGACCGGCCGGGGGTCGGCGCGGGACTGATCGACCAGCCGCGGATCGGGGTGTTCGTCACTCCCAAGCCGGGCCGGGACAACTACGGCGCGTCGACCGGACAGATCGTGTTGCGCACGACCTCGTCGGGCTCCGACGCCCGGGCCAACGACATGTACTACGCGATGGTTAACCGCTTCGATCTGGCACACCACTTTCCGGAGCTGCGCAAGGGAGCCGACGGGAGCATCGTGTACGGGGTGATGGCGGTGGCCCGGCGCGCGCACTCACGTGGCAGCGTGACCCTGCAGTCAGCGGACCCGAGCGTAGCGCCCCGGATCGACCTGGGATATCTGTCCGACGAGCGGGACTACCCGCTGATGGCCGAGGCGGTACGCCAGTGCTGGGAGCTGGCGACCACGCCGGCGGTTCTCGAGCACGGCAGGCACGTGGTTCTGATGAACGAGCAGATCCTGGCTTCAGAGGAGGCCATGCGGGCCTACATCGCCTCCGCCATAGACACCGCCTACAACCCGGTAGGCACAGCGCGGATGGGTGCGGCGGACGACGAGGCCGCCGTGGTCGACCAGTACTGCGGCGTCTACGGCACGGAGGGCCTCTTCGTCGCCGACGCCTCGGTGATGCCCACCATGGTGTGCGCGAACACCTTGCTCAGCGTGCTGATGATCGCTGAGAGGGCGTCGCTGCTGCTGCGCGAGCGATGACCGCACGCACTCTCGTTGCCCCGCCGGCTCTGTCGAGCACGTATGGACATCCTTGCCGAGGCGCGATGAGTTCTGACCCCGCCACCGGTATGTATTGACGAGCCCCGCCGGAACATCTCGGGGGACCATTACAAGGGAGAATCCGATGTCAGACAGTCGTACCGAAGACGAGGCCGCAGTCAACGCCGTGCTGAGTGAGGCCTACAAGGCATGGGAGGCCAACGACGCCGACGCCTTCGTCTCCAACTACACCCCCGACGCGACCGCCATCCTGCCCGGCTCGATGCGCAGCGACCGTGACGTGATCCGTCAGAGCATGGGCGCGGGCTTCGAGGGGCCGCTCAAGGGTAGTTCCACCGTCGACGACCAGCTCAGCATTCGCTTCCTCGGCAACGACGGCGCGATCGTGATCAGCGAATCGGGCATCCTGTTCGCCGGTGAGACCGAGGTTCCCGAGCAGCGGAAGATCTACGCGACGTGGGTCCTGGAGAAGCGGGACGGCCAATGGATGATCGCCGCCTACCACAACAGCCCGAAGCTGGCTCCCGGCCACTGAGCCCCGGACAGGCCGGCGTTGTGCTGTGCGTCGCGATGTAGACGCCTGACGAGCCGGTCGAGTGCTTGACGCGTGCCGTGAACGGCGTGAAGCCCCTGCAGAAGTTGGTCCCTCCGGGATCGACGTCTCAGGGCTTCACGCTGGCACCCTGCAGAACGCTGCACCGCGGTTTCCCGCGCCCGTAAGGGACGGCGTCGCGGCGGATCCGGTGGCTTGCCCGCACGACACGGCGCGGCTTCCTCATTGCGCAAAGGCCACACCGGCCCGACCGCGGAGGCGGGAGACTTGTCCCGCTACGGTCGGGCCGGTCCAGGTCGCCGTACCCTGAACTGCTGTCAGTGCTCCTGGCAGGCGGCCGCCAGTGAGTTCTCGAAGTGCTTGGCGACATTCTCGATCACATCGTCCCGATGGAACGCGGTGTCGTAGACCAGGTCGAGGGTGAGCCTGCCGTAGGCCGTGGACCCGAACAGCGTGGCAACGGGTCCGCGTGCCGTCGTGGCCCAGCGGCTGTCAGTGACCCGCAGCCCGTCAGGCAGGGTGTAGTCCTCGACGATGCCGATGTTGGACACCATGAACGACATCGCCCGCAGCGGCACGGGGCGGCCGGTGACCCGCTGGGTCAGCAGCCTGCGCTGGATCTCGTTCTGCTCCAGGGCCGCCTGCAGTTGCGTGCTGATCCGTCGGCCCACCTCGACCGGCTGGTCATCGGCATCTACCAGGGTGCCGCAGACAAGGCGTGCCACACAGCAGAAAGGCGCATCGGGCGGGATCGGTGGATCCACCCGCGGGCGCAGGTCGACGGCGAAGGCCGGCGAGACCGGCAGCGGGCCGGCGTCGGCGGAGAACTGGGCACGCACCGCGCAGGCCATGGCCCCGCTCAGCAAGTTGGTGATGGACACCCCGCCGCGGCGGCCGGCCGCGATCAGGGCGGCGGTCGTGTCCTGGGCGTAGCTGAAGCTGCGCACGCCCAGCTCGCCGGGAGCGGCGGCGTCCACCGCCAGGGTCAAGGGCGTATCGGTGTCCTCGACCGGCCGCACCGGATTCGGCTCGTACCCTGCGGCCAGCAGTGCATCCTCCAGAGTCCCTTCGAAAGCAGGTTCGCCGGGCGGCTCGGGGGCCACTCCGCGCAGCAGATCGGTGTAGTAGCCGAGCAACCGGTGCAGCAGGAGCGTGTTCAGCCTGGCATCGCTGGCAGCATGGTCGCCGGCGAGGCTCAGCACTGCCGAATCCGCGGTCTGGGACAGCGCGATGCGGCTGACCGGACGGTCCTGCTCGATGGGGACGTTCAGCTCGTGGGCAAGGGTGCCCGCGCCCGGCACCAGCCCGGCACCTTCTTCGGACACCACCAGGGCGATGCCGTCGTCGGACTGGCGAAGGGAGCTGCGAAGCACCGGATGATGGCGCTGCAGCAGGCGTGCGGCCTGGTCCATGACTGCCGCGTCCACTTCACCTTGCAGACTGAGACTGGCCACTACCGGGCCAACCCGTGCTCGCGCGAACATTGATTCGAAGAAGGTCAAGGAACGTTGCTCGAGCGTCATATGTGAGCCTTCGTGTCTATGGAGAGGGCCAAACGATGCAGTCAGTTGAAATGACTTCGTCGCGTGCCTGGTGGGCACGGCGAAATCCGGTTCAGCCCGCGTCGGCGAAACTGCGGTGTCGAGGGCCATGCGCGCGAGGCAATGCTCACGGCGGCTCGGGTGCCGGCGGTCAGGCCGGAACCCGATCATCAGCCTTTACTTGAACGGTGTAGGGGTGAGGATCCGCCGCTGCAGCGAAGCCACGATCGGGCCGTCCACCTCGCTCAGCCTCTTGGCCTCGATCCACTCGGGATCGGCTAGAAAGGACTTCCACTTGCGCTCGAGGTCGTCGTAGGAGTCGAACCGCAGGACGTATACGATTTCATTCATCGTGTTGGTCCCGAATTCGGTCACCGAGATGAAGACGACCTCCATCCCGTGCTTGGCGAAACCCTTCAGCGCGTGCTCGTTGAACCTGCGTATCAAGGCGGAAATGCGGCCCGGGACTGCGGAGTATTCGCGTAATTCGTAGATCACGCTATCTTCACTCCCCTTCAGGGTTTGTGTGGTGGCTTTGCTTCGCGGTCGGAGGCGGGCGGCGCCCCAACACGGGGCAAGGGCGGTTCGAGCGCTCCGTTCGCCGAGCCTAATCCGGGCTCAGCAGGTGATTTTCTTCGTAAATGCCGCCCAGCGGCCAGAACAGGTCAATCGCCGTGAGCGTGTCCGATGAGTTCTTGCCCCGTGGTCGGTATATATGACCGAGCCTCGGCTGGCCGCGAACCGGCGCCGTGACCGGGGGTGGAGCTACTGGACGGAGACAACGATGACCACGACAGGGTCGGCCGCGGCACCCACCGCAGAGGCCAGCAGACGGTGGCTGATGCTGGTACTGCTGTTGTTGGGACAGTTCATGGGCTTGGTCGACGTGTTCATCGTCAATGTGGCGATGCCCTCCATCGGTACGCGGTTCCACTCCTCCGGGGCGTCCCTGCAGTTGGTGGTGGGTGGTTATATCGTCGCCTACGCGATGCTGCTGATCACCGGTGCCCGGCTGGGTGACCTCTACGGGCGGCGGCGGATGTACCTGCTGGGCGTCGTCGTGTTCACCCTCATGTCCGCCGCCTGCGCGCTCGCGCCCAACGTCGCCACCCTCGTGGTCTTCCGTTTCGCCCAGGGGGCCGGCGCGGCGATCATGGTGCCTCAGATCATGAGCGTCATCCAGATGCAGTTCACGGGCAAGGCGCGTGCTCAGGCGCTGTCCGCCTACGGCGCGGTCCTCGCGACGGGCGCGGTGGCAGGCCTGATCCTCGGCGGGGTCATTGTGAACGCCGATCTATTCGACACCGGTTGGCGGCCCGTGTTCATGATCAACGTGCCGATCGGCGCGGTTCTGATCGCGCTGGTGCCGCGCTTGCTCCCGCAGGACGCGCCCACCGGGCGGAGGCGGCTGGATCTGTTCGGCCTGGCCGTGGCGGTCCCCGCGGTGTTCCTGATGGTGCTTCCCGCCGTTCAAGGACGTGAGCTGGGCTGGCCGGCCTGGACGTACGCGTGCATCGCCGCGGGTGCCGTACTGGCAGTCGTGTTCGTGCAGTTCGAGCGCAGGATGGCGGCCCGCGGCGGCGACCCGCTGCTCAACTTCTCTGTGCTGCGGGCCTCGGGCATGTCGGTCGGGATGATGACGCTGGTGTGCGTGCAGCTCACCTACGGGGGCTTCCTGTTCGTCTTCACCCTGCACCTGCAGGCGGGGCTGGGGCAGAGCGCGCTGCGCGCCGGGCTGACCTACGTGCCGATGTCCATCACCTTCGGTCTGACCGGCTTCTACTGGCGCAAACTCCCTGAGCGGCTACATCCTGTGCTTGCACCCTCGGGCCTGGCGCTCTCCGCGCTCTCCTACGCCCTGATCGGGATCGCCATGCACAGCGGCACCTCCGGCGGCGCGCTGATGTGGGTGGGCACGATGCTCAACGGCGTGGGGATGGGCTTGTCGGTGAGCCCGCTGCTCACCCAGTCGCTGGTCAATGTGCCGATGGCCCAGGCAGCTGACGCCAGCGGCCTGCTGACCACCGTCGTCCAGCTCGGACAGGTCGCCGGGATCACGATATTCGGGGCGATCTACCTGACGCTCTTCAGCCGCGTGGGCAGCGACACCCATGCCCACATCGCGGGTTCGGCAATGTCCACGACCGCGGTCTGGATCTCGGCGGTAGCAGCGCTCGGCGTGATCCCGGGGGTGGTCCTGGCCCGCACCGTTCTGCAGGCTCGGCGCCCGCGCCCGCCGCAGCCGGCCGCTGTGGCCGCCCAGAGCGTCTCGGACTGAGTGGACGGTCGGCGGCGGCGCGTGGTGGCTCCAGCCAGAGCCATGGCGCGTCCGCCGCCCGACATGACGAGCGGGCGACCAGCCTCAGACGCCGACCAGGCCTTGCGCGTCGAGTCCGGCCGCCAGACCGAAAGCCGCGAAGACCTCGGAGTCCTGGAACACCGAGTTCCGGCTGATGCCCTCCGCAGTCACGGTGAAGATCTGCAGCGTGTGCAGCTGGTATCCGCCACCGACGCGCCGGTAGGCGGCGAAACCGGGCTGGCCGTTGGCTGCGACAGCTATCAGACGCCAGTCCGATCCGGACGCCTTGAAGACCCATTCCATGAACACGCCGTAGTTGCCGCAGCCCGAGAACCAGTTCAGCATGGGCGGCATCTCCATGATCACGTCCTCGGTGAGCAGCCGCTTGAGGCCCTCGACGTCGGCGTGCTCGAACGCCTTCATATAGCGTTCGACCCAGGCACGCTGCTCGGTTGCCGACGGCTCGCTGAGACGTTCCTGCCGGACCCCGAGCTCACGCACCCGGGTACGGGCGCGCTGGAGCGAACTGTTCACCGACACGGTGGTTGTGCCTAAGATCTCCGCTGCCTCGGACGCGGAGAAGCTGAGCACGTCCCGCAGGATCAGCGCGCCACGCTGCCATGCGGACAGGTGCTGCAGGGCGGCGGCGAACGCCAGGCGCAGGCTGCTGCGGTCGACCGCGGCCCGAGCGGGATCGCCGGCGTCCAGCAACGAGTCCGGCAACGGCTGCAGCCAGGAGACGTTCTCTCCGCGGACCAGCGGCTCGCGCGGGTCCGACTCTGCCACCAGCCCTGAGGGCAGCGGCCGGCGGCCGCGAACCTCCAAGGCGGTCAGGCAGGCGTTCGTCGCGATCCGGTAGAGCCAGGTTCGCAGGGAGCTTCGAGTCTCGTCGTACTGGTCCCGCGCCCGCCATGCCCTCAGGTACGTCTCCTGGACCAGGTCTTCGGCGTCATGAGCCGAGCCGATCATGCGGTAGCAGTACGCCAACAGTTCCGTTCGGAACGGTTCGATGAGGCTCTCGAAGCTTTCTTGTTTGGTCGTCACTCCACGGCCCTCCTCCGCTACGCCGCCAAGGGGGCCACCATACCCGGCGTTCTTGGTCATACGGCATCCTCGGCGCGGCGTGCCACCGCCCCTACGGGCGGCCAGCGATCAGAACCCGTTGAGGGCCCAGCGGTCGCCGCGGACGGCGACGGAACCGGGGAGTTCGATCAGTTCGGGCTTGAACAGCGGAGGGACACCGATGGCCGGTTCCCAGGAGGCCAGGGCCTCGTCCTGCTGGACCTCGATGCGTACGTCGCGGGCGAGGTCGTCCAGTACGCGGACGATGAGGCGCACCCCGAGAGGGGCGAGGTGCTCGCGCCACAGCGATTCGACGGTGGCATTGCGCGGGACGATGATGTGCTCCTGCGCGGCGATGGGGCCGGCGTCGGTACGTTCGGTGAGGTGGTAGATCGAGCCGCCGCTGACCCGGTCACCGTCGCGGATCGTCCAGCGCACGGCGTCGCGGCCCCGATGCAGCGGCAGCAGGCTCGGGTGGTAGCCGATAGTGGCCACCCGGGCGCGGGCGCGAGTCCGCCGCCCGATGAAGGCGCGCGAGTGTGCGGCGAGAATTACGTCGGTGCCGTCGGGGATGTGGTGGGCTCGCAGGTCGAGCGATGGGATCCAGTCGATACCGCGCGGGTAGGCCCAGGAGCGCAGGCGGTCCCAGGTCATCGGATTGGCGTCGTCCCCGGCGTAGCTGTGGGTCTTGCGTTGCCGCGGCGAGGCCACACCGATGATCTTGTGCCCGTTCTCGACGACGGCTTCGGCTACATCGACGGCGAACGCACCCTGACCGGACAGAAAGATGTTCATTAACTCCCCAAGAGGTCGAATTCTCTCGTTATAAGCCTATGTCCGGTTTGGGGCATGGTCTGTCCGACGTTGCTTTAGTTCGGCTCCAAGGTGGCCCAGCCCGTCAGCGGGGCGGTGAGGCCTCTCCAGGCGCGGTGAATGGCGTTACGCGACCAGCAGATCGAGCCTTGGCGGGGTTCCTCGGTCTCGGCACTGCGCGGCAGCCACAGCAGAACCGGCGCCGCGAGGTAGGTCAGCCGCCGGCACGGCTCAGGCGCGCAGCCACACCGCGGTGTTGGCAGGCAGCTTGGCGCCCTCGATCACCGACGAGGACAGCAGCACCTCACCCGGCGGCAGCTCCACCGGAACGTCGCCGGCATTCAGCGCGACCACCAGGTTCGGCCCCCGCCGGTAGGCCAGGCAGCCCTCGGGAGCCTTCAGCCAGGCGAACGACGACCCGTGCAGCTCGTTCAGCTCGCGGCGCAACCGCAGCGCCCGCCGGTACAGCCACAGGGTGGACTCGGGATCCTTCGACTCGGCCTCGACGGTGAAGGACCGCCACCCGGCCGGCATCGGCAGCCAGGTTCCCGGCGAGGTGCTGAAGCCGAACGGCGGCTCGTCGCCCGCCCACGGCATCGGCACCCGCTCGCCGTCCCGGCCCCGCTGGGTGTGACCGCTGCGTTCCCAGGTCGGGTCCTGCAACACCTCGTCCGGCAGCTCGACGTTCTCCAGCCCCAGCTCGTCGCCGTTGTAGATGTAGGCCGCTCCGGGCAGCGACAGCGTGAGCAGCACCGCGGCCCGGCCGCGGGCCTGCCCGAGCGCGCCGCCGCCGTACCGGGTGACGTGGCGGACCACGTCGTGGTTGGACAGCACCCAGGTGCACGGGGCGCCCACCTCGGACATCGCCTTCAGCGAACCGTCGATGGCCTCGGTGAGGTCCTCGCCGGACCACGGCGCCTCCACCAGCCGGAAGTTGAAGGTCAGGTGCAGCTCATCGGGACGGACGTAGAGCGCCAGCCGTTCGTCGTCGGGCACCCAGGCCTCGCCCACCGCCATCCGGTGGGGGTAGGAGTCCATCACCCGCCGGAACATCCGCAGGTGCTCGTGCACCCCGTCCTGGTCGAAGCGCAGGTCGGGATCGAGCTGGGTGTGCGGGCCGGTGTAGTTGGTCAGGTCCATGTCGGGCAGCCCGGCGGGCTTGGCCATCGAGTGCGCCACGTCGACCCGGAAGCCGTCCACCCCACGGTCCATCCAGAACCGCAGGATCCGCTCGAACTCGGCACTGACCTCGGGGTTCTCCCAGTTCAGGTCGGGCTGCTCGGGAGCGAAGATGTGCAGGTACCACTGGCCGTCGGGCACCCGCTGCCAGGCCGGGCCGCCGAAGATCGACGGCCAGTTGTTGGGCGGCTCCGAGCCGTCCGGGCCCTTGCCGTCGCGGAAGAGGAACCGGGCTCGCTCCGGGGAGCCGGGGCCGGCAGCCAGCGCCTGCTGGAACCACGGGTGCTGCTCGGAGAGGTGATTGGGGACGATGTCGACGGTGACCTTGATGTCGCGGGCATGCGCCTCGGCCACCAGGGCGTCGAAGTCGGCCAGGGTGCCGAACATCGGGTCCACGTCGGTCGGGTCAGCCACGTCGTAGCCGCCGTCGGCCATCGGCGAGGTGTAGAAGGGGCTCAGCCAGATCCCGTCGATGCCCAGTTGCCGCAGGTGATCCAGCCGGTTCCGTACCCCGATCAGGTCCCCCATGCCGTCGCCGTTGCCGTCGGCGAAGCTCCGGGGATAGACCTGGTAGAGCACCGCGCTGCGCCACCAGTCGGCGCCGGTGAGGTACGGCGCACCCGGGCCGCTGACGAATCCGTGCGCCGCCGCACCGTCGACATCGTCGACGACGACCACCTTGCCGGCCGCGTCGGCGCTGGAGTGGTCATGACTGTTCTGGTCACGGTTGTTCTCAGTGGGCGTGTCGGACACGCGTTCCTCCGGGGCTCGTTGAGCGGATCGCTTCACCAGGCAAGGGGTCAACGGTCCCGGCCGACCATCCCTGTAAGCCTTTCCAGCCCATTGTGTCCCGGCCCGGAAAGCCCGTCAAGCTGCCTGCGCGGCGCCGCGGGCGGGCTCAGCCGAGCGAATTGCGCATCGACTCGGCAGCCATCCTCAGGTAGTTCCAGAGCTCGGTCGCCACGTCCTCGGGCAGGTCGAGTGAGTCCAGCGCCTCGCGCATGTGCCGCAGCCAGGCGTCGCGTTCGGCCGTGCCGATCACGAACGGGGCATGCCGCATCCGCAGCCGGGGATGGCCGCGGTTCTGCGAGTAGGTGCCCGGCCCGCCCCAGTACTGGATCAGGAACAGCGCCAGCCGGTCCGCGGCCGGTTCCAGATCCTGCTCCGGGTACAGCGGGCGCAGCACCGGATCCGCCGCGACGCCTGCGTAGAACCGCCGCACCAACGATCGGAAGGTCTGCTCGCCACCGGCGCGCTCGAAGAAGTCCGTGCTCACCACCGCGGGATCCCGACTCCTGCCCGCATGTCCGCCGCTCTCACCCCACCATTGTTCCTCACCGGATCGTTGCTCAGCTCAGTTCCCGGTTCGGTCAGTCCGCCACCGGCAGGGCGTGCCCCACTCCGGCACTGTCGAGGTTGGCCCGGATCCGGGCCCGCAGCTCGCGCGCGACCCGCCACTGCTCCAGCGGCTTCACCCGGGCCACCAGCCGCAGCACCGTCTCGGCCCGCCCGAGCTGCTCGATGCCCAGCACCTCCGGCGCTGCCAGCAGGCACGGCAGCCACTGCTCGTCGGCATACAGTTCCGCACCGGCGCGCGAGATCGCCGCCAGCGCCGCCGGCACGTCCTCCCCGATGCCCACCGGAACGTCGAGGACCACCTGGGCGTACTGCTGTGACATGTTGCCCACCCGGACGATCTCGCCGTTGCGCACGTACCAGGCCACCCCCTCGACATCGCGCAGCCGGGTGGTGCGCAGGCCGACCGCCTCGACGGTGCCGGTGGCCTCCTTGACGTCGATGACGTCGCCCACGCCGTACTGGTCCTCGAGCATCATGAACATCCCGGACAGGAAGTCCTTGACGACGTTCTGGGCGCCGAAGCCGACCGCGACGCCCACCAGCGAGGTACCTGCCACGAACGGCGCCAGGCTGATCCCGAACACCTGCAGCCCGAGCAGGAACGCGGTGAGGAAGATCAGCAGGCTGACCGCGCTGCGCAGCACCGAGGCGATGGTGTCGGCTCGCTGCTTGCGGCGCTCGCTGACCAGGCCGGCCGACTCCCAGAACTGCAGGCCGCCGGCGCGCTCGGTGAGCGGGCTCAGGATGGCCGGCACCCGGCCGTCCACGCTGGCGGTACTGAGCCGGTTGATCCAGCGGTGTGCCAGCATCCGCACCACCAGTGCCACCAGCACGATGGCCAGCAGTTGCAAGGGTTTGACGATCAGCACGCCGGCGTGCTCGTGCCAGAAACCGCGCAGCGCTGCAGGCTCGGGCCGCAGGGCCGCGGCCGGCTGATTTCCAGAGAGGTCCACGGCGGCTAAGACTGCCACCTGCGGCACTGCCCGGCCGGCAGGCCGAGCGGCCGGGTACGGGCGGCGACACCTCGGTAATAAGTCGATCTTTATGGATGCGCGAAGCACTTTCGTCGGGTTCACTGGACTCCGACACCCGGAGGTGAGGCCGGTGACGGGATCGCTTGTGCTCGACACGTCGTGCAGCGCATCGTGCGACGCGCCGCTGCCGTGCGCCGCGGTCTCTGCGGTGGGGCTCACCGGATGAGTGGGGCCCTGGTTCTCAATGCCACCTATGAGCCGCTGTGCGTGGTGCCGTTGCGGCGGGCGATCCTGCTCGTGCTGGCCGAGAAGGCGGTGATCGTGGAGTCCGGTGGTGCCATCCTGCACTCCGCGCGGGTGGCCATCGAGGCGCCGTCGGTGGTCCGGCTGAGCCGCTTCGTCCGGGTTCCCTACCGCAGCCGGGTGCCGCTGACCCGCCGGGCCGTCATGTACCGGGACGGTGTGCGCTGCGCCTACTGCCAGCGCCGGGCCGACACCATCGATCACGTCGTCCCGCGCAGCCGCGGCGGAAAGCACGAGTGGGTCAACGTCGTCGCCGCCTGCGCCTCGTGCAATCACCGCAAGGCCGACCGGTTGCTGGCCGAGCTGGGCTGGAGCCTGGCCTTCACCCCCAAGGAGCCGGCCGGCTACGCCGGATTCGCGGTCGGCTACGTCCGCGAGCCCAGCTGGGAGCCGTACCTGGACGCCTGGAGCAACGGCGGGCGGGTCGCCAGCTAGCCTGCCTGAATGGCAGATCTGCACGACCTGAGCGCCCTGGACGCCGCCGCGGCCATCCGCCGGCGGGAGGTCAGTTCCTCGGAGCTGGTGGCACACTTCCTGGACCGGATCCAACGGCTGGACGGCCAGGTCGGCGCCTTCGTCACGGTCACCGATGCCGCCGCTCGCGAGCAGGCCAGGCAGGCCGACGCCCAGCTGCTCTCCGGTGCCGAGCTGCCGCCGTTGCACGGCGTGCCGACGGCCATCAAGGACCTGAACCTGACGGCCGGGGTGCCGACCAAGCTGGGTTCGCGGGTGTACCGGGACTTCGTGCCCGACCTCGACGACCATGTCGTGACGCTGCTCCGGCAGGCCGGCACCATCTCCCTGGGCAAGACGGCGACGCCCGAGCTGGGGCTGCCCTGCTACACCGAAACCGACATCGGGCCGCCGGCGCGCACCCCCTGGGACACCGGCCGGCTCGCCGGTGGATCCTCCGGCGGCGCGGCGGCAGCGGTCGCGGCCGGCTTCGTGCCGATCGCCCAGGGCTCCGACGGCGGCGGGTCGATCCGGATCCCGGCCAGCGTCACCGGTGTGTACGGCATCAAGCCGTCCCGGGGCCGGATCTCGCGCGGCCCGCTGGACGCCGACTCCAGCGGGCTGTCGGTGCTCGGCCCGCTGGCCCGCACCGTCCGCGACGCCGCGGCGTTCCTGGACGCCACCGCCGTCCCGCAGCCCGGTGACCCGAACTGGGCACCGCCGTTGCCGGCCGGCGAGACCTTCCTGGACTGGTGTGACCGCGCGCCGTCGGGGCTTCGGATCGGGCGCTACCTGCAGCCGCCGATCCCCGGTGCCGAGGTGGACCTGGAGTGCCGGACGGCCTGGGAGTTCGCGAGCGTCCTGCTGGAAAGCCTCGGTCACGAGGTGATGGACATGCCGATGCCGATGCCGGCGGCAGTGATCCCGGCCTTCGAGACGGTGTGGGCGGTGTCGGCGGCCAGCGCGCCGGTGAATCCGGACCGGGAGGCGGAGCTGCGCCCGCTGACCCGCTACCTGCGCGAGCGGGGCCGGGGGATCAGCGCGACCGAGTACTCGACCGCGCTGGGGCTGCTGAACCTGGTCAGCCGGCAGGCGATCGCTGCCACCGCCGAGTTCGACGCGGTGCTGACCCCGACCCTGGCCCTGACACCACGGCCGATCGGCTGGTTCAGCGGAACCGCGGCGGACCCGGTCGACCCGGCTGAGGACTTCGAGCGGCAGAAGCGGTTCACCCCGTTCACCGCGGTGTACAACGCGACCGGCCAGCCGGCGGCCAGCCTGCCGTTGCACTGGAGCGCCGAGGGCCTGCCGGTCGGCGTGATGCTGGTCGGCAGGCCGGCGGGGGAGGCGGCCCTGCTCGCCCTGTCGGCCCAGGTCGAGGCCGCCGCGCCGTGGGCGGACCGGCACCCGCCGATGTGGAAGGCCTGAGCGCTTCGATACCGTGTGATGGCAGGGATCGCCGGAGGGCACTATCGAAGGTGCGGGTCGAGGGTGGCTCGTCACCCGGGCGGAGGAATGCGTATGAGCATCGTGCAGACGGCACTGGTCTTCGTCGGCATCCCGGCCGCGGTCGTGCTCGTGGTCGCCGCGGTCGTGTACGCCCGGGCCAACGACCGCGCCCCGCGTTACCGGCCGGGCGGGCCGTGGCAGTTCAATCCGGTCTGGTACCTGCCGCACCCCGAGCATGCCGGCCCGGTGTCGAGCCTGCATTCGGCCGAGCCGAATCCGCATGCGGCCGCGCTCGACGGCGCCCGTGCCCGGCCGGCCCTTCTCGACGGGCATGGCGCCACCGCACAACCGGCGGCCCTTCCCGGCCGAGTGGCTGCCGAGCCCGTTGCGGCCAGCGGAGGTGCCAGCGGTGAGTGGTGACCTGAAGGCTTCGACCGGCGCGACCAGCATGCAATCCCTCGATGCGGACCGCCAGAACGATGCGAACGCCGACTCCGAGCCCGTCGACCCGAACGACACCGACGCCCGCGTCCTGGACCCCTACGACTCGGAGCCCCGGGTCAAGGAGATGACCACCCAGCGCGAGACCCACCTGAGCCCTGACCGCCCGTTCAAGCCGGCTCAGCTCGCCCGGATCGACGAGGCCCTGACGTTGGCCTCCCGCGAGACCGGCTTGCTGTTCAGCCTGTACGTCGGCGACCTCGGGCCGTCCAGCCGGGCCACTGCCGAAGCGATGTTCGCCAACCTGGCCGCCCGGCACCATGCCCCGGTGCTGGTCGCGATCTCACCGGGCCAGCGCCGGCTGGAGATCGTCACCGGCGGCGAGTCGGCCCGCCGGATCCCGAATCGGATCGCCGCGCTGGCCGCCTTGGCGATGCGCGGCTCGTTCGCCAACGGTGACCTGACCGGTGGGATCGTCACCGGCCTGCGCCAGCTCGCCGACGCCGCCGGCCAAGGCTGACGGCCGGCCGCTCCGTGCGGCGGGTGCTCAGCCGGCAGACGCGATGTCCCGCCCGTCCCGGAGTTGCTTAGTTAGCGAAAACATCTTCTGGATAGGCTGAAGGACGATGACTGCCACCCTGTCTGACCGCGCTCACGCCAAGGCGCTCGCCGCGCTCACCGCGTCCTACGCCGCCATCGCGGAGGGCACGCCGGTCCGGCTCGCCAAGCGCACCTCGAACCTGTTCCGGCCGCGCACCGAGCAGGCGTCGGCGGGCCTGGACGTCAGCGGCCTGGACGGGGTGCTCTCGGTCGACCCGATCGCCCGCACCGCCGACGTGCAGGGCATGTGCACCTACGAGCGACTGGTCGCCGAGTGCCTGCGGTACGGCTTGATGCCCAAGGTGGTGCCGCAGCTGAAGACCATCACCCTCGGCGGCGCGGTGACGGGCCTGGGCATCGAGTCCTCGTCCTTCCGCAACGGCCTGCCGCACGAGTCGGTGCTGGAGATGGACGTGCTGACCGGCGACGGCCGGCTGCTGACGATCAGCCCCAGCCAGTACCCCGACCTGTTCGCGGGCTTTCCGAACTCCTACGGCAGCCTCGGTTACGCGGTCCGGCTGCTCATCGAACTGGACCCGGTGCGCGGGTTCGTCGGCCTGCGCAACGTCCGGTTCGCAGACCTCGACGCCCTCGCCGCGGCGGTCGGGCAGATCACCGCGGAGCGGAGCTGGGCCGGTGAGCCGGTCGACTTCCTCGACGGGGCGGTCTTCAGCACCGACCAGGCCTACCTGTGCCTGGGCCGGTGGGCGGACAGCCCGGCAGCGGCCGGCGTCGAGGCCGCCAGCGACTACACCGGCCAGCAGATCTACTACCGCTCGATCCCGGCCCGCGAGCGGGACTGCCTGGCGGTCTCGGACTACCTGTGGCGTTGGGACACCGACTGGTTCTGGTGCTCCGGCGCCTTCGGCGTGCAGAACCCGGTGATCCGCCGGCTGTGGCCGGCCAGGTACCGGCGCAGCGACTTCTACCACCGGCTGATCTCCCTGGACCACCGGTTCAAGGTGGCCGAGAAGATCGACCGGGTGCGCCGGCAGCCGCCCCGCGAGCGGGTCGTGCAGGACGTCGAGATCCCGCTGGAGCGGACTCCGGCCTTCCTGCGCTGGTTCGCCGAGCACGTGGGGATGTCGCCGGTGTGGCTGTGCCCGCTGAAGCTGCGCGAGCCCGGTGACGGACCGGACGAGGACCGGCAGGGCTCGACCAAGCCGTGGCCGCTGTACCCGCTGTCGCCGGGCCAGGTCTATGTCAACGTCGGCTTCTGGGGCACCGTGCCGATCGTGGACGGGAAGTCCGACGGTGACGTCAACCGGCTCGTCGAGGCCGCGGTCGCCGAGCACGCCGGGCACAAGTCGCTGTACTCCGATGCCTACTACGACCGGCAGACCTTCGCCGCGGTGTACGGCGGCACGGTCTACGCCGAATTGAAGGACCGATACGATCCCGGCCACCGGCTGACCGGGCTGTATGAGAAAGCGGTGGGACGCAGATGAAGATCGCCGACCTGGTGTCGATGCTCACTGTCGACGGCGCGCCGATGCGGTTCGAGGCCTACGACGGCAGTTCCTTCGGCCCGCTCGACGCGGCATTCACACTGCAGCTGATCAACGAGCGCGGGCTGCGCTACCTGGCGACCGCGCCGGGTGACCTGGGGCTGGCGCGGGCCTACGTGCAGGGTGACCTGGTGCTGCACGGGGCACATCCGGGCGATCCCTACGAGGCACTGCGATGCCTGGGCGGCTGGCGGTTCCGCCGGCCCACCCCCACCGAGGCACGGGTGCTGCTGCGCGAGATGGGCTGGCGCAACCTGCTGCCGCCCGAGCCGCCCGCGCAGGAGTCGCTGCCGCGCTGGCGCCGGGTGATGGAGGGCCTGCGGCACTCCCGCGACCGGGACGCCCAGGCGATCGGCAAGCACTACGACGTGTCGAACGAGTTCTACGAGAAGGTGCTCGGGCCGTCGATGGCCTACACCTGCGCGGTGTTCCCCAAGCCGGACGCCAGCCTGGAGGAGGCACAGGAGGAGAAGTTCGACCTGGTGGCCCGCAAGCTGGGCCTGGAACGGGGCATGCGGCTGCTCGACGTCGGCTGCGGCTGGGGCGGCATGGCCCGGCACGCGGCCGCCAACTACGGCGTCCAGGTGGTGGGCGTGACGCTCTCGGCCGCCCAGGCGAACTGGGGCGCGGCGGCCGTCGAGCGGGACGGGCTGTCCCAGCAGGTGCGGATCCTGCACAGCGACTACCGGGACGCGCCGGGCTCGGGCTACGACGCGATCAGCTCGATCGGCCTGATGGAGCACGTCGGGGTCGGCAACTACCCGGCCTACTTCGCCTTTCTCAAGGGCAAGCTGCGCGACGGCGGCCGGCTGCTCAACCACTGCATCACCCGCCCGGACAACAAGCAGGACCCGATGCCCGGCCACTTCATCGACCGCTACGTCTTTCCCGACGGCGAGCTGACCGGGTCCGGCCGCATCATCACCGAGGCGCAGAACGCCGGCTTCGAGGTGCGCCACGAGGAGAACCTGCGCGAGCACTACGCGCTGACCCTGAAGCACTGGTGCGCGAACCTGGTGCGCAACTGGGATGCCTGTGTCGCCGACGTCGGCGAGCCCACCGCCCGGGTGTGGGGGCTCTACATGGCCGGTTCGCGGGTGGGCTTCGAGACCAACGGCGTGCAGCTGCACCAGGTGCTGGCGGTCAAGACGGCCGAGTCCGGCGACGCGATGTTCCCGCTGCGCCCGAACTGGGGTTCCTGATCGAACTGGGTTCCTGACCGGACTGCGCTCCTGACCGGACTGGGCTCCTGACCCCGCCCGCCGCGGCCGTAGGCCGGCGCCTGCTCAGCCGGCGGCGGCGTCGACCGCCCGGCCCCGGAGCGCCCGGGCGACCTCCGATCGGCCCTCGCTGATCAGCCGATGCAGGGCGGCCGGGTGGCTGGTGTCGGCCAGGAAGTCGTCCGCCAGCCGCAGCGTCTGCTCATCGATCGCGCTGGACCAGGACGGGTACAGCCCGATCACCAGGAACTTGGCCGTCTCGGTGGTGAGCCGGTCCCAGAGTCCGGCC
>NZ_DASVQG010000141.1:0-2142 GCF_036389215.1 Jatrophihabitans sp. | reverse complement strand
ACGAGGGACAGGGCGACTTCCTCGCCATCGGCGGCCTGCTGCTGGCCGGCCGCGGCTTCCGCAGCGTGCGAGCCGCGCACACCGAGACCGAGACGTTCTTCCAGCGCACCGTGATCGGGCTGAACCTGGTGCAGGCCGACTACTACCACCTGGACACCGCGCTGGCGGTCCTGGACGAGCGGACGGTCATGTACTACCCCGCCGCATTCTCCCCGGACAGCCAGCAGATCCTGGGCAAGCTCTATCCGGACGCCATCATCGCCACTGCCCAGGACGCCGCCGCCTTCGGGCTCAACGCCGTCTCCGACGGCTACCACGTGGTGCTGCCGGCCGGAGCGACGAGCCTGGCCGCGCAGTTGCGCGAGCACGGCTTCGAACCGATCGCCGCGGACGTCTCGGAGCTGCTGCGCGGTGGCGGCGGGGTCAAGTGCTGCACCCTGGAACTGGGACCTGCCACCGGCATTGCGGCGCAACCGAATGACGCCGCATGAGCGAGGAGCCGATCAGTCCAGCGCAAGCGCTGCAGGGATGGATCGGAGCGAACGGGTGCGCTGAGCGCTTGGGCGAAGAGCCGGTGATCGCATGAGCATGGCCGCTGAGCCGGTCGACACCATGGAGCCGCGCCAGGCCGTGCGGCTGCGCCGTTCCACCCCGAGCGGGCTGTCGATCGTGGTGACCACCGTGGTGTCGGACTCGCACACCTGGAACCTGGTGTTCCTGCAACTGGCCCTGGAGGAGCTCGGCCACGAGGTGCGCAACCTCGGACCGTGCGTGCCCGCCGCCGAGGTGGTCGCCGAATGCCTGCGCAATCCTCCGGACCTGGTGGTGGTCAGCACGGTCAACGGGCACGGGATGCGCGACGGAACGCACTTGATCAGCCTGCTCCGGCAGCGCCCGGAGCTGATGGACCTGCCGGTCGTGATCGGCGGCAAGCTGGGCATCGCGGGCCCGGCCGGCCTGCAGAGCAGCGCCCGGCTGCTCTCGGCCGGCTTCGACGCGGTGTACGAGGACGGTGCCAGCGCCGCGGCCTTGCGCTCGCTGCCGGCACTGGTCCGGGCCGGACGGCAACTGTGACTCTCGCGACCTCGACGCGTTCCTTCGGTGACGTCGTCGCGCGCGCTCAGCAGGACGGCCGGTTGGTCGTGCAGCCGCGGATGGGGATGAGCAACCCCCGTGCCATGCGGCAGGGGCTGCTGGCAACCAGGGGCGCGGCGGCGACCACGGTCGGCACCATCACGCTGGACAGCTACACCCGGATCGGCGCCAGCTCCGAGGCGGCGGAGGCGCTCGCGCTGGGCATGGAGCTGAACGGCTATCCACTGGTCGCGCACGACCTGGCGACCACGAACGCGGTGCTGGCCGGCGTGCTGAGTGATGACTTCCCGGTGCAGATCCGGCACGGCTCGCCCTGCCCGGAACCGATCGTCACCGCCCTGATCGCCGCCGGCCTGCACGCCACCGAGGGCGGCCCGGTCTCCTACTGCCTTCCCTACAGCCGGATGCCGCTGGAGACCGCGACCGCGAACTGGGCGCGCAGCTGCGACCTGCTGGCCGGCCTGCGCGGCACGGGTGTCGAACCCCACCTGGAGAGCTTCGGCGGCTGCATGCTGGGCCAGCTGTGCCCGCCCGGCCTGCTGATCGCGCTGAGCGTCCTGGAGTGCCTGTTCTTCCGTCAGCACGGAATCCACAGCGTCTCGCTGAGCTACGCCCAGCAGACCAACGCCGAGCAGGACCGGGAGGCGTTACTGGCGCTGCGACGGCTGGCCGGCGAACTGATGCCGGACGCCGACTGGCACATCGTCCTCTACGCCTACATGGGGGTGTACCCGCGCACACCGGCCGGTGCCGACGGGTTGCTCACCGAGGCGGCCCGGCTGGCGGTGCGCACCGGCGCCGCCCGGCTGATCGTCAAGACCGCGGCCGAGGCCTACCGGATCCCGTCGATCGCCGAGAACGTCGCCGCGCTGGAGGCCGCGGCCGTGGCGGCGGCCGACGAGCGGCTGGCGCCCGTTCCCGGCGAGCCCGGCGACACCGGCATCTACGCCGAAGCGCGGGCGCTCGTCGACGCGGTACGCAACCTCGATCCCGACCTCGGACGGGGCCTGATCACCGCGTTCCGGCAGGGCTACCTCGACGTTCCCT
>NZ_DASVQG010000140.1:0-3804 GCF_036389215.1 Jatrophihabitans sp. | reverse complement strand
CCCATCTCGTGCACGTCGATGCCTTCTTCCTCGACACCACTCCGGTCACCAACGGCGACTACCTGCGTTTCCTGGATGCCGGCGGCTATGACGAGCGGCGCTGGTGGAGCGCGCCGGGCTGGGAATATCGCCAGCGGGCCGGGCTCGCCGCGCCGCTGTTCTGGAGCAGGGACAGCGACGGTTCGTGGTGGCGGCGCAGCTTCGGGAGCCTGATCCCGGTGGCAGCGGACGAGCCGGTGCTGCACGTCTGCCTGTACGAGGCTCAGGCCTATGCCGCGTGGGCCGGTCGCCGGTTGCCGACCGAAGCGGAGTGGGAGAAGGCGGCCCGCTGGGACCCGGTGTCGCAGCGGTCCCGCCGCTACCCCTGGGGCGATGAGGATCCGACGCCGGAGCGGGCCAACCTCGGCCAGCGGCATCTGCGCCCGGCACCGGCCGGCAGCTATCCAGCGGGTGCCTCACCCTACGGCGTGCACCAACTGATCGGTGACGTCTGGGAATGGACATCCTCCACCTTCGCTCCCTACACCGGTTTCGAGGTGTTCCCCTACGCCGAATACTCCAAGGTCTTCTTCGGCGAGGACTACTACGTCCTGCGTGGGGGCTCGTTCGGCACCGACCGGGCAGCGTGCCGGGGCACCTTCCGTAACTGGGACTATCCGATCCGGCGCCAGATCTTCGCCGGCTTCCGGACGGCCCGTGGCGCAGATCTGAGTTGACACCGCGCCTATGTGTCGTCATGTCGGTTATCTAGGGCCGCCGGTGAACCTGGCGGAGCTGGTGCTGGACCCGCCGCACTCGCTCGTCGTACAGAGCTATGCCCCGAACGAGATGCGCGGCGGCGGCACCGTCAACGTCGACGGCTTCGGGGTGGGCTGGTTCGCCGTCGAACCCGAACCGAGGCTCGGGACCGAGCCGGCTGTCGACTCGGCTGCCGGCTCGCCGACGAACCCGCCAGGCGGGCACCCGGTCGGGGCGGCCCGGCGGTACCGGCGGCCGGTGCCGATCTGGCAGGATGCGCAGTTCGCCGAGCTGGCGCGTGGCGTGGTGGCCGTGGGGGTGCTGGCCGCGGTCCGCAACGCCACCGCCGGAATGCCGGTCGCCGAGGCGGCGTGTGCCCCGTTCACCGACGGGCAATGGCTGTTCAGCCTCAACGGCCGGATCGCCGGCTGGCCCGACACCGCGATCGGGTTCGTCGAGGAGATTCCCCGCCGGGACTTGCTGAGCATCCAGGTGATGACTGACGCCACCCTGCTGTGGGCACTGCTACGCCAGCGGCTGGTGGCCAGCAGCGACCCGGCCTCGGCACTCGGTGACCTGGTCACCGAGGTGCTGGCCGCCGCGCCGGGTTCCAGGCTCACGACCCTGCTCACCGACGGCCGGCGGCTCTACAGCACCACGGTGACGCACTCCCTGTGGTCGCGTCACTCGGCAGCTGGTGTGGTGCTTGCCAGCGAGCCGTTCGACGACGATCCAGCCTGGCAGCCGATCCCGGACGGCCAGCTCGTGATCGCTGATCCGAGCGGGGTGCGCTACCGCCCGCTTCGGCAAGAACTTCCTGACGACACAGAGAGCGAGAGTCATGTCCATCAGGGTTGATGACAGCTTCCTCGATTCCGCCGGCGCCACTGACGAGCTGGCTGCCGATGCCCGTGCCGGGCTGACCAGCACTGCGAAGTCATTGCCGCCACGGTGGTTCTACGACGCTCGCGGCAGCGAGTTGTTCGAGCAGATCACCGACCTGCCGGAGTACTACCCGACCCGTACCGAGACGCAGATCCTTCAGGCCCACGCCGGTGACATCGCCGCGGCGGCGCCGGTAGAGACCGTGATCGAGCTGGGTTCGGGATCATCGACCAAGACCCAACTGCTACTGGACGCCTGGCAGCGGACCGGCACATTGCGCCGGGTGATCACGCTCGACGTCTCGGCCAGCGCCCTGGCCGAGGCGGCGGTCGCGCTGTCGGCGCGGTACCCGACGGTTGAGGTGCAGCCCGTCCGTGCCGACTTCACCCGGCATCTGGACGGGCTCGCGAAGTCCGGGCGGACCGCCGTCGTGTTCCTGGGATCCACCATCGGCAACCTCGATCCAGCCGAGCGGGCGGCCTTCTTCGGCGCCGTTCGGTCCGCGCTCGACCCGGGAGATGTGCTGCTGCTCGGAACCGATCTGGTGAAGCCGGCCGAGATCCTGGTGCCCGCCTATGACGACGCCGCCGGCATCACGGCCGCCTTCAACCTCAACGTGTTGCAGGTGCTGAACCGGGAGCTCGGCGGCGACCTGCCGATCGAGGCGTTCGATCACCGCGCGGTATGGAATCCGGCGGACGAGCGGATCGAGATGAGATTGCGGGCTGGTCGCGAGATCCGAGCACGGTTGGACAGGATCGGCTTGGACGTGCATTTCGACGCAGGGGAGGAGTTGCTCACTGAGATCTCCTCGAAGTTCCGTCGGGACGGGATCACCGCTGAACTGGCCATGGCAGGGCTCAACCTGACCCACTGGTGGACCGACCCGGCAGGCTACTTCGCTCTCAGCCTGTCCCAGTAGCTCGGTAGCGGGCGGCATGGCACGGCGGGCCGATCGTTGCCCGCCTCAACCGGCGCCCACCCAGTCGCCGATTAGCCATGCCGCCCGGCCCCTCCCCCGAGGCTGGTGCCTACCCCATCACTGACTACCCCACTATGGGGTCGTCATCAGTCGTCTGACAACTAGTCATACAACAGACATTGCTAAGATGCCTGGCACAGCGGGCGTTGTCAAGTCCTTGTGCCAGACGCTGGGTGTTCTCGCCATCCGGCCCCGCCGGAGGCCGACCGGCAGCTATCCGCGGCCGGGCGCCGTGGCCACCTCAGGCAACCGACCACAACGGGGCCTGGCGGGCCAGCGAGCGGCGCAGCATCCTGCGTTCGGCGCTGGTCATCCGGCTGAGGCGGACTGCCAGGGTTTCACTGTCGACCTCGAGCCACTGCGCGAGCGCGGCCGGATCGTCGGCGCCGCCCAGCGCCCGGATCGCCTCGACAAGGCTGGCCAGTGGAATCAGACGAAGGCTTGCCTCGGCATGCACCAAGCTCTCTTCGCGCTGAAGCCACGGACCACAATCGAGGATGCCCCGCTCCAGATGGACGAGCTCGTGGGTGAGGGTGCACCTTCGCTGTGCCGCGGAGGTGTCGGCACGCAGCGCGATCACCTGGCCGTCGTCGCGTACTTCACCCAGCAGGTCGCCGGTCATGCGCTCGATGACCACCTTGACGTGCGGCCAGTTCAGCCGAAGGTCGGCCCATGGATCGTAGGGCGCAGCGATGCCTGGGGTGCTGCCCAGAGGGTGCCGGGTGCTGGAGCGCGAGGTCATGGGGGGAGTATCGAGTAGGCCTCTGACGATCCTGCGTGGCGGTGGCCTCAGCGTTGAGGTGGTTCCACGGAGCCGCGCCGTGCTGCTTTCGGGGCTGCCTTCTTGGCTCGCTTGGTGTCCAGTTCGGTGACCTGCTTGCTGGTCGTGGTGGGCTGCAGCATCGCTCGGATCACCTCGTCCACGGCGCGCCGTTGCCGGCGGTTCAGCCGGCTGGACTCGGCCGGTGGCTGGTAGGGGGTCGTCACCTCGTTGGGCAGGGCGGCCGCCGTCCGCAGCTTGGTCATCGACACCTTGAGGACCTTCGACAGCGCCTGCAGGGTGGACTCGTCAGGGGTGCCGTGGTTGCCCCGCAGGTATCTCGCCGCGGTGTCATGATTGAGGCTGAAACCCAGCTCCCGGGCGTTGCGAGCGATGGTGCGAGCGCTCAGGTTCGTGGTGTTCGAGGCCTGCAATAGTT
>NZ_DASVQG010000139.1:0-32409 GCF_036389215.1 Jatrophihabitans sp. | reverse complement strand
CATCATCGCGGCCGCCGCCCGCACGGACGGGCACAAGATCGGCGCCGCCACGATCGACATGGCGCTGCTTGAATCGAGTGCCAACGGTGTCGAGCTCAACCGAGGACAGGTGCAGCTCATCCGGGAATTGGCCACCTCCGGTGCCCGCGTCCAACTCGCGCTGGCGCCTGCCGGCACCGGCAAGACCACCGCGATGCGGGTGCTGGCGCACGTGTGGACCAGCGACGGCGGCACCGTCGTCGGGCTGGCCCCATCCGCCGCTGCGGCGGCCGTACTGCGCGAGGAGCTGACCAGTCCTGGAGGACACAGCAACACCGACACGCTCGCCAAGCTGATCCACTCCCTGCGAACCGGCATCGCCGTCCCCGACTGGGTTCCCGCGATCGGCCCGCACACCCTCGTCCTCATCGACGAAGCGGGGATGGCAGGCACCACCGACCTCGCCCAGGCCATCGGCTATGTTCTCGACCGGGGCGGGTCGGTTCGCCTGATCGGCGATGATCAGCAACTGGCCGCGATCGGCGCCGGCGGCGTGCTGCGGGACATCTCCGAGGTTCACGGCGCGGTCACCCTGTCCCAGGTCATGCGATTCACCCACCCCGAGGGTCACCGGCAAGCGGGGCAACCGAACCACGCCGAAGGGGCCGCATCGCTCGCCCTGCGCGACGGTGACCCGGCCGCGATCGCCTACTACACCGACAGCAACCGCATTCACGTCGGCGACCTGTCCACCGCCACCGAGGGCGCCTACACCGCCTGGTCCGTTGACCGCGCCGCCGGGCGCGACAGCATCATGCTGGCGCCAACCCGAGATCTGGTCGCCGAGCTCAACGACCGAGCCCGCCGCGACCGCCTCGACACCCAGCCCGGTCCGGTCGGGCGGCAGGTCACCCTCCTCGACCAATCCCTTGCCTCGACTGGGGACGCGATCATCACCCGGCAAAACAACCGCAAGATCCCGATCGGCGCGCACGACTGGGTCAAGAACGGCGACCGGTGGATCATCGAACAGGTTCGCGAGTCCGGCGCGCTGGACGTCCTCCACCACGACACTCACCGCCACATCACCCTGCCCGCCGCCTACGTCGCCGAGCACGTCTCACTGGGCTACGCCTGCACCGTGCACGGCGCTCAGGGCATCACCGCCGAAAGCTGCCACACCATCGCGACCGGGCGGGAGCCCCGGCAGCTGCTCTACGTCGCCATCACCCGCGGCCGGCACGCCAACCACCTCTACCTCAGTACCGCCGGCGACGGCGACGAGCACGCCGTCATCACCCGCGACGCGCTGCTGCCGCCCACCGCGGTTGACATCCTCACCCGGGTGCTCGCCCGCGACGGGACCCCAGTCTCGGCCGCGAGCCACGCCCGCAGCCTTGCCGACCCCGCCACCCGACTAGCCACCGCCGCGGACCGTTACTACGACTCGCTCCATACCGCTGCCGTCGACTACCTCAACCGCGAGCACGGCGGCGCGGCGATGAGCCGCATCGACAGCACCGCCGAGGCCGCGCTGCCCGGCCTGACCGGCCACGATGCCTACCCAACCCTGCGCGCACACCTCGCCCTGGGCGCCGTCGACGGGCACGACCCAGCCGACATGCTGCGCCAGGCGCTCAGCACTGACCGGGGCCTGGCCGACGCACACGACGCCGCCGCGGTGCTCGACTGGCGACTGGACCCGACCGGCCGCCGGTCGACCGCCACCGGTCACAACGGCCCTCCGCTGCCCTGGCTGCCTGCTGTCCCCGACGCCCTGGCAGCCGATCACGAGTGGGGCAGGTATCTGCACACCCGCGGCAACCAAGTGACTGCCGCCGCCGGCGACGTCGCCGCCCGGGCACGGAACTGGACGCCGACCAGCGCACCGGGATGGGCGGTGCCGATCATCGACCGTGACCCCGCGCTCGCGGCGGACCTGGCCGTGTGGCGAGCAGCCAACGACGTGCCCGACGCCGACCGGCGGCCCACCGGCCCGCCCGTCCCAGCCGACGCCGACGCCCGCGCCCAACGAGCGCTGGACCAGCGGGTCACCCGGCTGCTCGGCGACCCACGAGCTGCGACCGCCCGCTGGAAGCCGCTCGCTGACTGCATCGACGAGCGGATCACCGCCGACCCATACTGGCCCACCCTCGCCGACCGGCTCACCATCGCCGGAAGGACCGGCATCGACATCACCAGCCTCACCCACGCCGTCGCGGGCGAGTCGCCGCTGCCCGACGAACAACCCGCCGCCGCCCTATGGTGGCGCTTGTCGAGACACCTGCCTCCCACAGCAACCGAACGGTCGGTGGCCTACACGCTGCACCCGGAATGGACGCCGGCGGCGCTGCCCGACGCAGACGAGCACTCCGATGACGACTGGCGCACCAGCCTTACCGTCCCCGAGGCCGAGCAGAAGCCCGAGCCGCCCAGCCGGGAGAACCTGACCCCCGTCCGTGACGGTGCGTCTCAGCGGTATGCCACCGATCCCGAGGAAGACCCGATAACAGCTGTCCACGCCGCACTCAACGCCCGGAACGAAGCCCGCGACTTCACCCGCGCCGACGACGAACACTTCTGGGCCACCGCCGCCGTGCCCCGCGACCGGCTTATCGAACTCAACAGCCTCGCCGAGGACTTCTTCACCGACCACTACCGCGACGCGTGGGCACCGACGTACCTGTCCGAACGACTCGGCACCGACCTGACCGGCGACGCACGATTCAGCGTCGGCTACGCCCCCGCCCGGTGGACCGCGCTCACCGACCACCTGCGCCGACAAGGAGCCACCGACGAGGAGATCGTGGCCGCGGGCCTCGGCCGCATCGCCTCCACCGGACGAGTGATCGACCAATTCCGTGACCGGCTGGTGTTCCCCATCAAGGACACCAACGCCTACGGCGATCCCGAGATCCTAGGCTGGATCGGTCGCCGCAACCCCGCACACGACGATGACAACGACCAATCCCATGGACCGAAGTACCTCAACACCGCCGAGACGGACCTGTTCCACAAAGGCAATGCCCTGTTCGGCCTTTCCGAAGCGACATCCTCGTTGGCCGACGGAGCCGCCGTGGTGCTCGTCGAAGGCCCTCTGGACGCGATCGCCGTCACCCTCGCCGGCGACGAGAACTTCGTCGGCGTCGCCCCGCTCGGCACGGCGTTCACCGACACCCAAGCCGACAAGCTCCTACCGCACATCGGAGCGGGCAGACCCGCCCCGATCCTCGCCACCGACGCAGACGCTGCCGGCAAGCAAGCCGCCCACCGCGCCTTCTGGCAGCTCACCGCCCGTGGCGCCAACCCGCGACATCTCGTCGTCGCCGACGGCAAGGACCCAGCCGAGATGCTGCACACCGCCGGGCCCGAAGCACTACACACCGCCCTGTCCTGGCCCACCAGCCTCGCCGGAGCGGTCATCACCGCCCGGCTCAGCGAGTACACCAACCAACTCAACACCGTCGAGAGGCGAGTGCTCGCCGCCCGCCGCGCAGCCGAGGTCATCGCGGCGCTCCCTGACGGCTGGATCGAGCACATCGACCACCTCGTCGATAAGACAGGCATCTCGAAACAGACGGCGATCTCCGAAGTCATCGACGCTGCCGAGGCCTGGGCCGCTGACCCACGCGGCCTGGCCAAGAAGCACCTCGCCGAGCGCCCGCCGATCCCGCCTACCCCTGAGCCAGCCTCCGGCGGTACCTCAGAATTGGTCCCAGCAGACGAGTTGATCCCCCCTCAGCGGTGGGCAGCACTCGCCAACTCGGTTCAATCCCGGACTCGCCGTGCTGCTGTTGACTGGGCGGTCCCAGACCGTCGAGGGACACAGCCACCTCCCGCACTGGTCGAACCTGACCGCATACCGCCGGCGAGCCCACCGATGTCGGAGCATCCGCGTCGTGGTCCTCGCCGCTAACGGACAATCAAGGTGACGGGGTTGGGGGCCGTTTAGAGGATCGAGTGCACGGGCGGCAACCGTGGGCGGCATCGTCTGACCGAAGCGATCGCCCGCACGCCGTGCCGACGCACGAGATGTCGCATCCGCCGACTACGATCACCCCGCAGGCTGCGTCACCGCGACCGTGATGATGTCTCGGTTGCCCGGCGGGTCCGCTCGACGCTACTAGAGGGGGGAGCAACGTGACGGCGACTAAGGCCACCAGCAACACACCCACGTTAGCCCCCGAGATGTGCGACATGCAGAAGCCGCAGGTGCCGGCCACGGCCAAGGCGAACCTGGCGCCGCCACACGTAAGCCCGCAGGGACGCATCCAGCTGTACAACGATGTCGATTGGGAAGAGTTCATCCGCGAGTGGGTCACCGCCGTCGAAGCGAGCTACTTCCAGATCAAGCGCTTCGGTGGAGCTGGCGACCGAGGCGCAGACGTGGCTGCGTTCAAGACCGAGCGCGGAATGGAGGGCCCTTGGGACTGCTTCCAGGGGAAGCATTACTCCAGTCCCCTCGGCTTCGCCGACGCCGGTCCCGAAATCCTGAAGGTTTTCCGTGCCGTTAACGGCGGTCACTGGTCAATGCCCGACACCTACCAGTTCCTCGCCCCGCGAGGCTGCGGCACCCAACTGAACCAGTTGCTGAGTCAACCAACCAACCTCAAGGCGAAGTTCCTCGAAGAGCTGGCGGACCCCAAAAAGCCTCTCGGCCGAGACCTGGATGAGACCGAACGCACCGCCATCGCTGCGCTGGCCACCGGCACCGACTTCGCCATGTTCCGATCCGTCGAATTGCTCGACGCCATCGCAACTCACCGTACGACGATCTACCACGTCGAACGGTTCGGTACTGCGCTCGCCGATCGGCCAACCCACGAGACACCACCCGACGGACTCGGCCCAACCGAGACCAGGTACGTCGACCAGCTCATCGACGTCTACAACGAGCGCCACCCTGACCAAGGCATCCGCCCCGACAATGTGCTGGGCCACGCCGACGTAGGCGAACACTTCCGCCGGCAACGTGAAGCCTTCTACAAGGCGGAGTCGCTGCGGGTCTACGCCCGCGACTCGGTCCCGCCGGGAACTTTTGACCTTTTACAAGAAGACATCCATGCTGGCGTGGTTGATGTCGTCGACGTCGACCATCCCGATGGCTGGACCCGCTTGTCCAAGACACTGGCGCAGGTCGTGAGTCTTCCACTCAGCCACCACACGCTGATCCAGATTTCCGACCTCGAGGACAGGAAGGGAATCTGTCACCAGCTGGCTAACGCCGATCGTCTGACCTGGGTGCGTCCGTGATGCGAAGCCCGCTGAACAGTCCGCTCGAGGTCGGCGTGCGCGTACTGATGATCCTGACCGAGGCCTATCCCGAACGGCTCGACGTCAACCGCTTGGTCCTGCTCGACCACGGCGTCCTCCACAGCGCGGACCTAGGCGGTCCTGACAGCCTTCACCCCGCGCTGCCGGTTCGAGCTGGCGAACTCGGCGTCAAGCGCGCCGCCATCGAAGATGGCCTACAAGTCATGATCCGCGCCCACCTCGTCGAGATGAACGCCGGCGACGGCGGCATCGACTTCGGCGCGACCGAGACTGCCTACAGTTTCATCAGCGTGCTGGCCTCCGAATATGCCACCACCTTGCATGATCGGGTGCACTGGATTTTCAGTCGGTTCCGCGACCTATCTGAGGACGCGCTCCGCAACGAGATGAGGACGATCTTCGCCAGCTGGGCCGAAGAGTTCGGACCCATCGATGGGCTCTCCGAGGGGGTCGTCTGATGATCGACCGCCTCGCTCTCACCCACCTCACTTTCGTCGGTGTCACTGTCGAGCCGGCATCCGTGGAGTTCGGCGCCGCGGCGACCGTAATCCGTGGCCCTTCAGACACCGGCAAGTCCTTCATCGTCCGAGCAATCGATTTCATGTTGGGCGGCGGGACTACCCCTAGCGATATTCCCCAGCGGGCCGGCTACGCGATGGCGCTACTCGGCCTGCGCCTACCGTCCGGCGACTTGCTGACCTTGGGACGTTCCGTGAACGGCGGCGACTTCAGCGTCTACGACGGCGATGTCCGCGAACTACCTGACGGCCCACCGCCCCGAACGTTCAAGGCGAAGCCGACCCCAGGCAAAGATGACAGCCTATCGACCTTCTTGCTCACGATCATCGGACTCAAGGACAAGAAGGTCAAACGCAACCAGTACAACGACACGAACTGGCTGAGCTTCCGTGGCCTGGCACACCTGTGCGTGATCGATGAGACCAGCATGCAAGCTGAGCGGCCTCCTGCACTCACGGCCATCACACCTAGCAAGACGAGCGACATCGCGACGCTCAAGTTGCTGCTGGAAGGTCAAGACGATTCGGCACTCGTTGCGGTCGCGAAGCCCAAGGACCGCAAGCAGGCCGCGACCGCACGTGAAGGTGTGTTCGATCGCCTCATCGGTGAACTTGAAGAACAGCTCGAAGGTGTGGCCGACGCGTCGGAGTTGCACGCGCAGTACGCCAGGCTTACCGATTCGACTGCGACGTATACCCAGTCGATAAGTCGCGTCTCCGGCGAACGTGCCGACCTTGCTGCACGCATCGCGGCCACCGAACGACAGGCGGCTGGCCTTCGTGAGCGGTTGGCCGACATCTCCGCTCTCCAGGCCCGCTTCGGACTGCTGGCCCAGCAATATTCCTCCGACCTCGCTCGTCTCGAAATGATCTCTGAAGCAGGCAATCTGCTTGGCTTCTTCAACCCTGGGCAGTGCGTCTTCTGTGGCGCGGACGTCGAGCACCAGCACTTCAACGAGGAGTGCGCCGACGACACGACTGCGTTCCGCGAGTCCGTGCTGGCTGAGCAAGCAAAATCCGCGGCGCTCAGCTCCGACTTAGCCTCGACGCTCGCCGATCTCGAGGCCGAACACGCCACCCTAATCACCCGATCGCAGAATCTCGCTGGCGCGATCGACACAGCGCGCAGCCGTCTTGCTGGCTACGACCAGGCCCTTGCCCCCGACCAGGGGACGCTCAAGGAATTACTCGACGCCCGCTCCAGCGTTGAGAAGAACCTCGGGCTGTACGCACAGATCTCCCGCTTCGAACAGCTGCGCCAACAACTCGTCGACGAGCAAGCTGCGGAGACCGCGACCGCCGCCGAAGGCATGCAGCTCAAGACCATGACTGAATTTTCGAGCGCGATCGTCGCCAGGCTTCAAGCCTGGGGCGTCCCCGACGCGCAAAAGACCCGCTACGACAAGAACGACCAAGACATCGTTTCCGACGATCAGCTGCGGTCTGCTCATGGTAAGGGTGTGCGGGCCGTCCTGCACGCCGCCTTCACACTCGGGCTGGCGCAGTACTGCTACGACAGAGACCTTCCGCATCCTGGTTTCGTAATCCTTGACTCACCGCTGGTTACGTATCGCCCACCGGACCAGGGAGGCGACGCCGATGGCGTATTGCCACCCAGCGTTATCGGCCAGTTCTACACCGACATACAAGACGGCGTCGACGGTCAGGTGATCGTCCTCGAGAACACCGAACCGCCGAATGGCCTTGGCGAGGATTGCGTCGACATCGTGTTCACCAAGAACGAAGCCACCGGACGGTATGGCTTCTTCCCGCTCCGTCAGTAGCGAAGACGTCAGACCAACGCCAGCCGTTGTCGGACTGGCGGACGGCACGCACCGAACGCCTCATCTGCGCGTCAGCGAGCCGCTAAGGTTCGCTCGCAGATCGATGCTATGGCGTAGTCGAGGTCGGGGTTGACCGCATGAGTATGCAGTTGGCGATCTGACTCGTCAGGTACTGAACATGCCCGCTACGCCGCATTCCGCGCGACGGCTCCGGGTCACGCTGCGAGCGGGAGTGCGCTCTGGGCACGTACCCGTGACAGGTGGCGCAGGGCGGTCGCGATGCAGGCGACCTGGACCAGCCGGTCGCCGAGGTGGTCGTGTTCTCAAACGACTTCGCAAGACGGGCGGGAGCGTCCGAGGCGGCCGTGGGCGACCTCGACGCGCCAAGCGTGCCGGATGGGCCAGAACATTTGGCTGCCCCTCATCCCACCCGACCCGCCGGAGGTTCGGTGCGTGTGCTTGTGTGCGCACTTACCGGAGGCGGTGAACACCGGTTCCAGAAGCGTCACTGCTCGTTGGTCAGATCACTGGAGTGCGACATGCCAAACTAACGGTGCTGACCAATCGTGCAACGGCAGTCACCATCATGGGACACCCGATAAGACCTGCCTGGTTACCCGGCCGCGTCTATCTGGGCGATCCAAGTGTTGAGTTCGCTGACCGCGTCCGCGAGGGAAACCGTGAGGCCACCTGCTGTTGCGGCCACCGAGTAGTCACCGGGCCAGTGCTCGTAGGCAATCGCGGTGGGGGGCCAGTTGCGTTCTGGGCGTCCTAGCTTGCGGGCTTCCGCGGCTCGTGACTCGAACAACGAGAGGCATGCATGTCTTACTTCGTCGGCAGTGGGCGACTGTTCTGCATCTACCAGGTCGCGTAGCAGTAGCAGGTCGACGATGTCGCGGGCTCGGTCGTTGCGCAGGTCTGGTGGATCGTGTGGGTCGGTCCCGGCGTGGATTTTCTGGGCGATCTGGAACCGCATGGCGATTCCGACCAGGTGGTCCGGGCTGGGCAGTCCGAAGTGGTGCAGGCCCGGTGCGGTGAGGATGTCTTGCTCGCTGGATGCCCCTGCCTCGTCGGGTGCGATCTCGATCTGGATTCTTCGCCAGACTTGACCCTTGAGGGAGACCAGAACGTCGAATCGTCGCGGTTTGATGATCTTGCCGGGGGCGTTGATGACCTCGATGGCGTCGCGGGTCAGTACGAGCGGGCCCCACGGCAGCCGTAGCGCATCGTCGAGAGCGGCGAGGAACTCATCGATATCGCCTCGGACCATTCCGTCGATGTCTTTCGTGGGCCGGCCGGTCCAGGCCAGGCGGTGTTGCAGGTAGGTGCCTCCTTTCAGGAGGAAGCGTGTCCGGCCCTCCTCGTCGATCGCGCGCTGAAGGGCGGCGACGACCACGGTCGACGCAATCAGCCAGCCCAGCCGGCCTGGGTCGAGGCCGACCTGGGCCTGGGCTTGGTTGACCCAGGCGTTGAGGATGCTCTTGGAGGCCGGCTCCTTGCCGCGCTCACCCAGCGAGGTGAGACGTGTTAAGGGATCGGATCCTGCTGGGCCGAGGTTGTCAGCCGCCATCCCGCGCCTCCAGTTTCTGGGACAGGTCATCCATGGTTGCCTGGGTGAGCGCGCCCCGCTCACGCGCGGCGGTCAGCGCTTGCCGCAGAAGATAGCCAGACACACCGCTGGTGATGCACTGCGCGATGGCGGTTGCCAGGGTCACCGTCGGGATCTGTTGCCACCACCCGATCTGCTCGGTGGCGAGGTCCTCGTGATGGACGACGTACAGCTCGCCGCCGCGGCGCCGGATCCGGCGGCCTCTCGGCAGTGTCACGTGGATGCGGTCCGGGTTGATGTCACACACCTCGTAGGAGGCCAGCGCGGTGTCATGGCTGAGGCACGCGCCCGTGGTGCCGGTCCACAGCACGGCCAGCATGTACGGGTCGTACTCGCCGGCCGGGAACTGCGGAAACCGGTACACACCATGCGCCACCCGTTCCAGCTGTCCCCGGGCGGCCAGCATCCGTACGGCATACCCATCGATGCCGAGGTCGTCAGCGTCTCGGAGCGTGACGTAGCCGTACTGGTCGACTGCGATCTCCCAAAGCCGCTTCCGCGCCAGATCCATCCGGTCACCTCCGTCAAAACCATAATGGTTTCGTTATGCTTTTGACAATCTTCAGGCGCAAGCACGACTGTAAGCGCCCGGCTCACCGGCCGTAGTGGTGTTGTCCACTGTGGTCAGTGCCTCGAGGGCGTGCGGCAGGCGGCGCATAGCGGCCGTGGTTGTCGCAGTACCTCGGCTCCTAGCAGGGCGGGCGGGGTGCGCTCGTCGCGCCAGAACCCGTGGAACAGCAAGAGCAGTTCCTGCTGTGAGTTGATGCCCAGTTTTCGGTAGACCATGGACAACTGGTTGCGGATGGTGCTGGGCGACAGGTGCAGCTGCCGAGCGATCAGGGGCACCCGGAGGCCGGACAGCAGCAGCCGTACCACGTGCGCCTCACGGTCAGACAGCACGCACGCCTCAGCGTGCGTATGGCCGGGCTGCACCGGGCTAGGAGTCAGGCAGTCCCTGGCTGACGTGCCGGGGTGGTCGCCAGCCTTCCTCTACGTCGGCCGTGTGGGCCAGGTACGCGGCGAGGTTGCGGATGCTGGCTGTGTGCACGGTGCACCGGAACGGCTGCCCGCCGGTGTCCTCGGCCGGTTCGAACTCGATAGCCAACCGGGTCTGGTCTGGCGTGTGCCCGGACTGGCCGAACCGGAACGGGCGCACCAGGTAGGCCGAGAAGTAGCCCGGCCTGGCGTCGTCGTCCAGGGCGCCGAAGAAGCCGTCATAGCTGCGGCACTCGGTGCGGTGGTGGTTCGGTGATGGGTACCCGCCGTGGAACTGCGGATGGCTGGCCCGGTCAACGCACCAGTCCGCGCCGTAGTCGTACTGGTAGTTGTCTCCGTCCTCGCCGTCCGGGATGGGTCGCCACGGCTGGTCGGGTGCTGGCACCCACTCCGGAGTTTCCCCGGGGCCCGACGGGCCCAAACGGTCCGAGCCGTTAGATTCCTTCATTGGGTCGTTGCCTATCTCGCGTAGGGAGCGATCAAGGCCCTGGTCGGTGTTCCCGCACCGGCCGGGGCCGCCTCATGGGAATGGTTCTAGGCCCGTGCACCCGACCGGGCCGCTCGGCTCCTACCGCCACCTCGTCAACATGGCGGGCACGGTAGACGCCGCTACAACAACTTCGGCCGGCCGATCACAACCCCGCCGCCTGGGTTGTCAGCCCGCATAGCGCCGGTGCAGCGAAGCCACCATAGGGTGCGGTGCTCCAAGTTCGGGTGAACGAACTCGTCGCTGGCACCGCGGCCGGGTCGGGATTGGAGATTGGTAGTTTCGTCATCGGGTCGTCTCCTGTTCACGCAGGGTTCGATCAAGGCCCGGTCGGGTGCTGCTAACACCTGGCCGGGCCGCCTTCAAGGCGGCTCCTCTAACTTATTGAACGCTATGGGCCAGCTCGGCCGATGACGACAGAAGTCGTGGACAACCAGCCGACTATCCACAGGCGCGGTAAGCTTCCGCGGTTCGTAAAGGTCCGCGCACCCCCGGATCCGCCAAGACGAAGCCGCCCTCAATGGCGACCACCGCATCGCCGGCCCGGCGACCGATGCTCTGCTCCACGGCAAGCTCGATGGCAAAAGCCTGCAGTGGCTGCAACCCACCTTCCTCCAAACCGAGCTCGAACTCGACCACTGCCTTGCGCCTACCCGCGAAGGCTCGTGCGAATGCGACCTCGTCTCTAGCCTGCCTAAGTTCCTCACCATCAGCGACTACGCTTCCCCTCAGAGCATGCATCGACGTCGAAACAACTCATCGACTATGCAGCTGCGCGGGATTAGCACCGCGAGATCGAGCAATTCACCGCCACTAAGCTGCGCATCGAGCTCCCACTCCATGAACCTCCACTGCACCGTTTCTGGGTCAGGTGAAAGACACGGCACCCAACCCGTTGGCCCGAGCAACTGGAAGGATCAGGAGCCCTATCCTTGGCTTACACCGCCAGGCGCTATTCGAGAGGACGAGCAAGGACCATGGGCAAAGGAAACGACAATGACCGCTACGTAGTTCCGAACAAGGACAGGGGCGGGTGGGATGTGGTTAAGGAAGACCACCAGCGAGCAAGCGCGCACACCGACACGAAGAAGGAGGCGGTGGACCGCGCTCGCGAGATAGTCGAGAACCTTGGCGGCGGTGAAGTGCGTCAGGCGGACCGCCACGGTCGGTTCGCCGATAGTGACACGACCGAGCACGGGCACGAGTCGAGGAAGCACGACACCAAGTAGCTCTCATTTTCGGTGGGCGTCCGACCTGCCAATCATCGCGCAGTCAAGTCGATGCCTCGGCGCATCGGACGCCATCCCGAGCCGTCAAGTCATTCAGGACGGTCTCCACGAGGCCCGCTCTATTACCGCACTTCGCCTGGCTGGGACCTGGTCTGCCAGCCCGCAAAGCGCCTGCTTATCCACAGACACAGTGATTCGCTGACGCGGCTGTCCGGAGACGCCTGCTCGTTGCTCTGATCCTTGCTTCGGGTCGCGGTCATCTGGGCCGCGAAGCTGCTGGCCCAGGAACATGCAGGCGGGCTTGGTCGGGTGGGTGTAGAACGGGAGCTGTTGCGGTCCGCCTCGGCTCTGTGCGCCAGTCGGTCAATCGTTGGCGGTTGGCGGCCGTGAGGCGTTGAAGCGGGCCAGTTGCTATAGCGCTGGCGTCTAGGTCTGCTGGTGGTGGTGCGCCGATGCTGAGGGCTGCTGTCGTCGACTCGGCGGTGTGAAGGGCGTGCAGGACCGGGGTGAGGTCACCGGGGTCGACGTGGATGAGTCCTTCGGGGCGGTGTCCGGCCAGCTGTTGCGTGACTCGTTCCTCGCGGGAGGGCAGGTCTGCTGCGTAGGCGCGTAGCTGTCCGGTCGCCGGCCATTGGTGTACCTGCTGGCGCAGCTGTTCAGCGATTGCTGGCAGCAGCTGAATGGCAGAGTGGAGGCCTGAGAGTTGCCCTAGGTTGTCGGATGATGGGTCTGGCCGGCCGGTGACCACGGAGTCGTGTAGCCGGATGGCGGCCGCGACGACCGCGGGTCTGGTGTCGTGCCGTTGTCGGCTGCCGTCGTTGATCGGCCGGAGCGTGACTCGGACCTGCCGCCAGGCATCCGCCGCGGCATCTGTGAGCGCCGGTGCGCTATCTTCGCTGACCGGTGTGTGCCGGCAGGCCGTTTCGGCGGCGATGCAGACCGCGAGCACCTCGGCTACCGACAGGTTGGTGCCTACCCGGGTGTGGTGGGCCAGTGCGACCATCGCCTCGCCGACCGTGTCTGGGGTCGCTTCGTGGGCAGCGACCGGGGAGGGCAGCGGCCGGTCCAGTAGCCATGCGTGCCGGGCGGTGGGTGGTTCGATCGCGCCGGTCTGTTCGACGAGGACCGTTGTCCGTCTCAGGTAGGCCAGCTGCGGCCCAGTCTCGGGGGTCTCGCCAGCGCTGAGTACCGCGGCGACGTGCCGGACGGTTTCGGTGACGGCCAGCGCGGCGGCCCACCGGGCAGCGTGGTTCCATTCCGGGCGCAGGATGCCGACGAGGTCGGCGGCCGCGCCGCAGAGCAGGCTGAGCCGGGCATCACTGACGCTGTCACCTGCCGCGGCGGCGCAGGCGGTGGCGAGTTCGGCGACGAACCGCTCGCGGTATCCGCCGACGTCGTGGGAGAGGCCGTCGTTGACCAGCAGCCGCAGTGCCCGGCCGAGGTGTCTGACCGCGGTGGCTGCGTCCGCGAGGCCGGCTGGGGTGGGGTCGGTCTCCGTGGCGTGGAGGTTGGCGGTGTCGAGCAGGTCATGGATCGAGGTGGCCACGGGGCTAGCCCAGGTGGAGCAGGGCGCGCCGGCCGGCTGCGGCGGCGTCGAGGATGGCCGTCTTGTCGAACTCCTGCGATGGCAGGGTCGCGAGCAACCGGAGCGCGGCCCGGATCAACGCTTGGGCGTCAGCGCTTTCCATCGGCGGCGCTGATGCGGGTGGACTGGGCGGATCGAGGTGCTCGAACGCCGCTAGGCATAGCAGCCGGGCGCCGTTGTCGACCTCGGTGTCGCTGGTCGCGGCGGCTCGGAACAGCGCCGCCGCAGCTGATGTGATTGCCAGGTTGTCGGCGTGGCTGGTCATCGGCGGGTTCCTTCGGGTGAGAGATCAGCGGTGAGCATGCGGCCGCCGCGGGTGCTGGGCAGGACGCCGGCGGGATCTGTGGATGAATCGCTGTCGGCGGCGAGGACGGCCCGCCGCTCCGCGGTGGCTGCCGGTTGGGTGTAGGCGGTGACTCGGCTTTCGGCGGGCCAGTTCTGGTGTCTGCCGGTGCGGCAGGTGCTGTCGCCGAGCCGGCTGGCCATCCGTTCGCAGAACATCGGATAGGTGTAGCGCTGCCAGTCCTCGAGCAGATGCGGACCGGTCGCTTCTTCGGCCTCCCAGCGCAGGAAGGCCAGCACTACTAATTCGCGGGCGATATGGGGGTGGCGTGGCCAGCATGGCGGGATGAGGTGAGCGGGTCGCCAGGCGTAGTCGGTGTTGAGCCACACCGTGACCGCGTCGCACCAGCGCCACACCGCGGCCCGCAGGTGCTCCGGGCAGGTAGCCGGCTCCCACGGGTGTGGGAGCTCAGACAGGTCTTCCAGCGCCTGCATCTCCGCGCCGTCACGCAGCATCGCCAGCATTTCTAGGGCTTTCAGGATGGACCCGGATGGCTGCGGGAATCGGTTCAAGATCACCGGGACCACCCCGCTCGTGAAGGACAGTCGGTGCTGCCGCCCGGGTCCTCGTCCTCGTCGACGCCTGACGGTGTCAGCCGATGCTCGCGTGCGTAGGCGACCGCGTCGGCGGTTCGCCGGGCGAGTTCCGGTGTCGCGGCTCGGGTGCTACTGACCAGCTCGCGGGCGGCGTCCAGCTCGTTCTTGAGCAGCCAGCCGTCCTTGCCGTCGAGGCAGCGGCGCAGCTTCGCGAGAATGGGCGGGGCGTTGCCTGCGACGACGAGGGCGTGCCGCTCGGGAATGCGGCGGATATCGCCGGGACGCAGCACCCGCACGTCCTCACCGGTCCGGGAGGTGCCGATGCCGCCGGGCCCATCGCTGATCGTTTGGCGGCTGACCCTGACGTCGTCGAGCAGGTCCGAGATTTCCTTGTAGAAGTGGATGTCCTTGCCGCCGCCGAAGATGACCAGGTTGTTGGTGAGCCCGAACAGTGAGCGGGCTTCGTCCTCGCCGTAGGACACGACCATCTGCTTCCAGGTCTGGCTGGCGTAGAGAAAGGACAGCCCGAGCGCGCGCTCGTTGGCCATCCGCACCCGTAACGTCGGCAGCGGCGTGGTGGAGGGCAGCTCGTCCAGGCAGGCCAGGAAGCAGGGCGTCAGCCGCCCCTGCGGGGAGCTGTTCGCCGCTTCGAGGGCGGTGTCCAGGACGTGCTCGGCGACCGCGGTCATCAGCGGTGCGGCCGAGGCGTACGGGTCTTCCCGGCCGAGCAGGTACACCGTCCCCTGCCGGGCGATCAGGTCGGCGACGTCGGTCGCCGGCCGGTCAGCGGAGGGCACGCAGCGGGCTCGGATCTCGGGTTGGAAGAACAGCGACATCGCCTGCTGGACGGTGGTCACGGTGTTGCCGACGGTGTCGGGTGACCCGTGCAGGGCACCGGAGAGCAGGCCGTCCCAGAACCTCGCGGCATGCGGGTGCTGCTGCAGGAGCTCGGCGGGTTGCTCGGCCGCGACCGGGTTGGCCACCCACTCCAGCACGTGCTCGATCGTGCGGCCGGTCAATGCGGCGGCGTGCAGAAACCCCTGCAACACCTTGGCCGTCTCGGCGGCGTAGAACCGGGCCGCGCTGTCTCCCCGCCCACCGCTCACCGCCCCGGTCACGGTTCCGGCGGCGAACGCCTTCGCGCGCTTCTCAGCGACCTTGGGGTCGACGCAGCCGGCGACCGGGTCCCACACCAGTTGCGGTAGGCCGAGCGCGGCGCTGAACGGGTCCAGCACCGCGATCGGGCGCGGCAACCCGCCCGGGGTGAGGGGCTGCTGGCGCCGGGAGGCAGTGAGTAGCAGGTCATCGACCTTCGTCAGGGTGGCCATTCCCGCGCCTCGATGCGCGAGCAGCGCCGGTGCCAGGACGTCGAGGGTCTTGCCCGAGCCCTGCTCGCCGTAGACGCCGGTGGTCCGGTCATACCGGCACCACAGCTCCACCCCGCTCGGGGTCCGGGACCGGCCGAGCCGCCAACCGACGCCGGTCGGGTCGAAGCTCATCAGCGGTTTCCCTTAGATGCGTTCGCCCCGTAGAGGTCGGGGCGGATGATCTCGCGAGCGGCGCGTAGCCGGCTGATCCCGAGCGCCTGCTCGGCCTCGCCGCGGGTGGCCATGCCACCGCGCGCGTCACCGGGTCGGCGGTAGCGGGTGACCAGCACGGCACCGGCGATGAACGCGGCGATGGCCGCCAGCTCGCATACCGCGACGCACAGGTAGACCGCTACCGGCCCAGCCACCAGCGTCGCTTGGTGATTCCCGAAGCCCTGGCCGGGATGTCCGGTCAACAAACCGCCGATGACGTGACCCATGGCTTCTGTCCCACTCGGCCACACCCAGCCCCGCCCGAATATTGCCGACGCCCCGCCCAGCCCACACAGCGCGGTGAGCCCGAGCACCAGCAGCGCGCTGCCCAGGACAGCCACCGCGGCCTCCCAGCCCTGACCGATCGGCTGCGGATCTCGACGTCGCTGCTGCGGCGCGGTCATTGCGCTTGCTCCATGAGCTTCTCCTGATCTCCGGCCATCAGCCGATGCGCCGGACGCCGGTGATCTGCCCGGACCATTCGGTGGCCTCCGTCAACTCGACCGGCACACCGGCCATCGGCGCCTGAATGAGATAGAGATGCCGGCCGTCGGGCTTGTCGACGTACCCGGCGACCATGCCGACGTGCCCCGGGTTGGCAGCGGTGCCGTCCGAGCCGGGAATCATGACCAGGTCGCCACCGACAGCCTGGCTCAAATTCGTGGACCCGGCCGTACCGCTGGATGCTTGCCCGGCCGCAAGATGTGGCAGGGCGACACCCGCGGCGGCCCAAGCCGCCATCGTCAACCCGCTGCAGTCGAAGGCGTTCGGGCCAGCGGCTGCGAACAGGTAGGGCTTGCCGAGCTGCGCCAGGGCGTACCTGACCGCCAGATGGCCCTTGGCCGAGCCGCTGATCACGAAACCGGCCGGAATCGTCGTTGTGCCGGACACGTTGTGGCCGGTCGGCCCGACGATCTCCCCCGCCACTGTTCCGCCCCCAACAGGGATCGCGCCGCCGCCACCCGCGCAGATCGCCGGGTCGGAGCCAATCGCCGGGGTGGCCGTTGCGGTGCCGCCAGCGCCGGCGGCCGGGATGCCGCTGGGTGCCGGCCCGGCAGCGGCCGCAGCGGCTGGCCAGAACTGTCCGACGATCTGCCGCGCCAGCGGAGCGGTGGGCTGGTAGCGGTCGGGATACTTCGAGATCTGAACGGTCTGCGCGTCGACGCCGATAGTGTTGTGCTGCCAATTCGGGACCGTGAGAAGGCGGTCGAGGAAGGCGTTGGTCGCCTTCACCGGGTCGTCCGCGACCTGTTTGGTGTAGATCGAGATCCGCTGCTGGAAAAGGCCTTCGGAGTCGTGGTCGGTCTGGGTGAGCTGGTTGCGCAGCTTGATCTCGGTGTAAGAGGTGGCGACCGCGACGACCGCTGCGAAGGAGGGCAGGTGCCGCCCTGCGGCGACGGACACGATCGTTCGCGCGTTGCCCAGCTGCTCGGCGTCGAGCTGAACGTTACCGATCGTCTGCGCGGTCCCGCCGCCGCCACAGATGCTGGATGTCGACGATGCATTCGCGCCGCCGGCCGCGATCACCATCAGCACCGAGACCGTCGCCAGGAACGGCAGCGCGGCAACACCAATCGCGAGCCTCGCGCCATTATTGGTCTGGTCAGCCATGACTCACGCCACCCCGCCGAAGACCCCCGGTGCCGGCCGGGGTGGTCTCTAACCGTTGACCTGGCGCGGTGATCGCGTCGTTGGTGTTGGTCAGCGCGACGTCGATCGAGGTGCGGACGGTTTGCACCTTCGCGACATGCGAGCCGATCAGCCACAGCGCCCGGCCCTTGGCCTCGGTGGCCCAGTCGGTGACGATCCGCTCGGCCATCGGTGTGAGGCCGAGCAGGTTGGACAGCTCGTCGCCGATCTGGTCGTCCTGACCGAACAGCACCTTCGTGGCGCACAGGTGCATCAGGTCTTTGGCGATCGCCACGGCCTGGCTGCCGGCATCGCCGACGGTGAGCATGTCCGAGGGCTTGTGCGCGATGACGGCCTGGATGCAGCCGTCGTGCCGCGACAGCCGCAGGTCCGCGTCGAGGGACTTGACCGCGTCGACGCCGAGGCGCATCTGCTTCCAGCACTCGTCGCGGATGATGATGCGCAGGTCGCGCGGTTCGGCGACCTGCGTCATCGCCCGGCCCCACGAGTTGAGGCAGGTCAGTGCGACCCCGACCGCTTCGTCGCCGAGCGGGTCCAGCCGGGACAGCGACAGCGATTGGATCGGCGCCCGCCAGTCGACGTCGACCGTGGTGGCCGCGTCGAATAGCCCGGCCAGGTGACCCTTGACCAGTGACCCGAGCGCGTCGCGCATCGGGCGGGTCTCGTCGAGGAAGTGCTGCCGGTCGGAGTAGCGGCAGTCGATGATCAGCTGCTCGGTCGGATTGTTGAGCGCCTCCCAGAGCTGCGGGATGGTGATCTCGGCCATCCGGTCCGCCCCGGCCGCGTAGCCGGTGAGGTCGCGGATCACCCGACCGACGGCGGTCTCAGCGGTCGGGCCGAAAGGCACGTGCTGTGAGCCGACCAAGCCCCGAATGAGCAGCAGCCAACGGGAGAACACCATCGCCGCGCGCCGTTGCGCCTCGGCCCGCGGCAGGACGGTCCAGTCGTTGCCCAGCGGCCCGAAATCGAGAGGGTTGATGCGGGCGGGCAGGCCGTGCCCGACCGCGTGCGGCTGCACGCCGAGCGCTCGGCACAACGGCTCGTACTCGTCCTTGACATCGCCCAGGATCAGGGTGCGGTAGGAGTAGGCCATCATCCGCAGGCAGAACATCTTCACAGTGCCCGACTTGCCGCGGCCGGGAGCGCCGAAGAACATCATGTTCGGGTTGGTCACGCCGGCGATGCTTGACAGGGTCCAGCCGATCGGGTCGACGTGGAACGCGCCGCCGGACAGGAAGTCGATGCCCAGCTGCGCGCCGGTCGGCGGCAGCCCGTCGCCGGCGATCAGCGGCCACACTCCGCCGACCTGTTCCGAGGTCATCCGGTACACCTGCAACGGAGTCGGCACCGGCGCCCAGCCGCTGGAGCGACCGGTGCGGCCATGCTTGCCAACCATCGCGGTGAACGGGTCGGCGGCCTTCGCCCGGGCTGGCGCGGGCGCCAGCGGGGGGAGCTCGTGACCGAAGTCGGCTACCAGCTGCGCGATGCCCCTTCCGTTGCGGTGGCCGTCGCCGATGCGGCGGCTCACTTGACGCCTCGCCGCTTGGGCAGCCCGATGCCTAGTGGAATGCAGGCTGCGGCGAAGCCTGAGTCCTGGGCCAGGTCCAGGCGGAGCGGCGTGAATCCGGAGCCGGTGATGTTGGCTTCCAACCGTCGCCCGTAGTCGGTGATCGAGACGGTGTTGGGCACCGTGACTGCGGCGGCGATGCCGACCCGCACGAGGGCGTTGCCGTCGGCCAGCCGGACGTCCTGACCCTCGACCCTGGCGGCGTCGCGGCGGTGCGAGGCCCGGACTTTGAACCCGGACTTGCGGCGTAACTCGGCCGACAGGTCCGCTGACATTGACTCAGCTCCGACCATCCGGTCGGCCTTGCCGTGGCTGATCGGCTCGAAGAAGACGGTGACCGAGCGCCGCTCGCCCGCCGCGGTCGGTGTGAAGACCGGCGCGAGGGCGCCCATCACGGCACCTTTGTCGGGCAGCAGGATCGTGCAGGTCATCGAGTGCCAGGCGTCGTGGGCGTAGTGGCGGCGCTCCGGGGTTGGGGTCGATGTCGGTCCGGCGGCTGCCATCGGCAACGTCGCCGCGACGTTCGGATCGCTCTGAGCGGCGATGTCGGCCGCCGTCAAGCCCGCCCGGTCGCCCGGCGCGAACCCGGTGCGGATCGCCGCCGCTAGCGCGGGCGAGTCCAGCCAGGTCACGCTGGCGCAGCCGACCGGCCCCATCAGCTGGGCCTGCACCTCGCCCATCACCCCGTACAGGATCCGAGCCCGGCCGTCGATGCCACCGCCGGCTTCCTTGGCCTGCTTAGCGATCCGGGCGTCCGGCGCAACGATCGTCACGAACGCCTCGTGTCGAACCCCGGCCTGGGTCATCACCTGCGCGAGCTCGGCGTTGACCGCCAGGGCCAGGTTCGGCGCGTCCTTGCGCAGGTTGGCCTGCTGCCACGCGACGCGTTCGGCGCCGTCGTCGGGGATGGTGCGGATCTGCAACGCGATCACCGACACCAGCTCCGCTGTCGCGGCGCCCTCCAGCAGCTCGGACAGACCATTGCCCATCCGGGTCCGCGCCGGCACCTCAGACAGGCCGATGCCAGGATGGGTGATGCGGGCGACGACCGCCCAGGTGCGCTCCCGGTTGTCGGCCACGATCGCCGGGCGGGCCAGCAGCGGACCGAACGGCGGGCCGTCGTGGGTGCGGATGCCCGACAGCACCCCGGGCAGGTCCGCCTCGTCGAAGTTCTCGATGGTGCCCGCGGCAGCCTTGGACTGCCAATCAGCCCAACCTAGAACAACTCCTACGCAGCGAAGAAGGGAATCGGCCGCCCAGCGCAACGCTGAGCGGCCCCGGACGGGGACCGCGACGAGCACGATCAGCACCGCCCACGCTGGCAACCAACCCAGCGCCAACAGCCACTGGTGCGTTCCCGCGGCGGTGAGCAGCGGCAGCCCGCCGAGCAGGATCGTGATCCAGGCACCGCCGCCGAGGCCGAGGAACCAGCCCTGCTTGTCCTTCGACCAGCCGCCGTAGCGGATAGGTCCAGCTTCGGTATCGGATTGGCGGTTCATAGCGCGATCACCGCGACGGCTGCCTCAGAGCCGCCCGCCGCACCCGCACCACCGGCTCCGGCACCACCCGCTCCACCAGGTTCACCGGGAAGGCCGCCGCCCGGCACGGGAGGCGTGGGAGGCTCAGGCGCCGACCCGCCCCCCGTTTCGCCAGTCCCGCCGCTCGAGTCAGACGACCCGCCGTTGGAGAACCCCCGGCGGCCGGAGCCGGAATTGCGAGTGCTGCGCTCGTCGGTCGGAGTCATGCTGTAGCCGGGTGAGCCGACGCCGGCCTGGCCCAGGATGTCCGAGCCGAGGTCGGCCGCCCTGTGCGCCACGGAGGTGGCGACCTGCAGGCCGGTGCCGAACGCGCCCAGCGCGCTGGACAGCCGCGACTGCGTCTGGGACTCGGCTCCGGACTCACCGCCGGAGCGGCCATCGCCGCTGCTCCGGGTCGCGGCGGAGCTGCCCGTGGACCGGGCGCCGCCGCTGATGATCCCCGACATGCCGCCAGCGTCCGACCACGACTGCCGCAGCGCGGCACCCGAGGCGGTGCCGGGTTCGACGAAGGCGAGCAGCCGGAACAAGATCATCGGGCAGCAGGCGCCGACCGCGATCACGATGCAGCCGATGACCGCCATCCCGGCGTGCGCGGTGTTGGTGGCGTTGGCGAAGTCGCTGATCTGCTGGGCGTTGCCCAGCGGCTCGCACAACGTGCCGCCGCACATCGCCGGCTTGGGCGGGTCGATGACGCCGGTCGACAGCTTCACTCCGACGCCGAGCAGCAGCGCGGCCATCGGCGAGATCAGCAAGCAGGAGAAGAACCAGCGCAGCGTCTTCCAGAACCACACCTTGCCGGTCTCGGACACCAGGCCGCCAGCTGAGATCGGCGCGGTGCCTACCAGGATGAGCAGCGCAGCCTCCCGGACGAACATGATCAGCAGGTAGAAGAACGCGGCCGGGATGACGATGAGCAACCCGAGCACGCCGAGCACGGTGGCCAGCGTGATGTCGCCGACCTTGTCCGGGAACGACTCGCTCAGATCAACATGGGACAGGTCCTGCGCGTGCAGCATCTGCGCCAAGATTGCGTGCTGAAGTCCGGCCGCCGCCGCGACGAATCCAGCCGCAAGGCCGAGATAGCCCACCCACACGACCCCGAACTGCGCAATGCCGATCAGCACCCGTCCCATGGACTGCCCGTCGCGGCGGACCAGCGCCACCGTCAGCTGGACGAACATCATGATCACCGCGAGGGTGGCGCCGAACCACAGCGTCGTCGGCAGCACCGACCCGATCGGCCCGGTCGCCGACAGATCGGGTGTGGCGAACGCGTCGATGACCTGAAAGGAAAGTTTGAGCAACCAGAGCGCGGCCGACCACAGCCCGGTCATCGAGGTCAGCCACACGTCGCCGACGGCAGCCGAGGCGGCGCTGCCCAGCCACTTCAGCGGGTTGGCGTCACCGACACCGAATGCCTCGACCGTCTGCCCACGGCACGGCAGTCGGGCGCAGCCCGAGGCGAGCACGGCGACGCCGGTCATCGGCTCGTGACCTGTCGCAGATCCCGGTAACCGACGGCGATCGCGGTGTCAGTGTCCGGCCAGACGGACGGCGCAGGCGCGGGTTCGGAGCCGGGGCCGATCATCCAACGGCTGCCGGTCCAGACCATCCGCTGGCAGTCGGCCACGGCTCCCCGTGAGGTCTGCTGCAAGGTCACGTCGACCTCGAAGTCGACGCAGGGAAGCACGAAGTCCAGCCCGACACTTCCCTTGATCTGACCCATCAGCGGATGGGCCACGATCGCGAGCCGGTCGTTGCCGCCGCCGGACAGCCCGGCCGCGTCGAAGAACTCAGCCATCGCCCGCACACCCGACCAGCTGCTGGTAGTAGGGCCGCCGGGCAGAGCCCAAGCGCGAATGACTTCGCGGGCGCCAGCGAGGGTGCCCGACTCCAGCGCGGTCTGGTCGATCGCGGCCAGCTGAGCCATGGCCCCCTGCGGGGTGCGCGGGAAGCCGGTCGGAACCCGCGCCGGACCGGTGCTCGTCGGAGCCGGCAGGGTGATGGGCGTGCCGGGATCGTTAGCCGACACCGGTCCGGGGTGGGATGCCTCCTCGTCGACGCTGAGCATCGGCTTGTCGGCCAGCACGTCCCACGGGTCAAGGGCGGCACCGGACTGCAGCGACGTGCTGGTACCGCCGCCGCCCGTCGTGCTGGTGCTGCTGATTGGGCTTTGTTCGGCCGTGTGCCGGGCAGGGTGAACGGCGTAGACCACGGCCAGCACGATTCCGATAAGCAGGAGCCCCGCAGTCACCCCGGCTCCGATCAGAAGGGCGAGCATCTTCTGGCGCGACCACTCCGGGCTCGGCCGGTAGTTGGCGCCTCGGCGGCTGAGCATCAGCAGCCGCTTCCGGTGATGCTGGTGATGATCACGTAGCCGACGACGTAGATGATCGCGCCAACCAGGCAGATCATCAGCCCGTCGAAGCCGAGCCGGGCACCCTTGGGGTGGTGCGTCACGCGGCCCCAGATCAGCATCCCGACCGAGAGGAAGAATGAGATGGCCAGAACGGCCAGCACGCCCCACTTGACCCACGCCAGGATCTGGTCAGCCCAGGTCTGCATTCCTGGTGGCGCCTGCGGGCACACACCATCCCCGCCGGTGGATGTAGACGAAGGATCCGGCGTTGCGGCCATCGCCGTCGCGAGCTTCAACACCAGCGCGGTATTCATCGCAGTCGTCTTCACTCGGTTCCTTTCCTTCGGGGCGCCGACTGCGTCGACGCGGTCGTGTCCGAGTGGGCGGCGTCGATCAGTGCCAGCAGCGACCGGCCAGCGGCAGCGACCGGCTTCGGCAATGGGGAGCTGGTGAGGCCGGTGACCTCGAGCCGCCGATCCGTGGGCACGGTCACGACGGCGTTCTCCGCGTGCAGTTCACGCAGCCACGGACCGAGGCTGGCGTTGACCTCACCCGGCCATCTGCCACCGCCTAAGGAGGCGATGATCACCGGCCCGGTGACCGCGTTGAGGAGCTGCTCGGCCAGTCGCACTCCGGGCACGGTCGGGCGGCACACGACCACCGTGCGGCAGCCGCTCGCGGCGAACCGGGTGAGGCTGTCGGGTGTCGGTAGGCCGAGGTCAACGACGACTAGTCCGTCCTGCGAGCCCAGGAGTGCAGGCCAGCCGGTCGGGATGTCACTGTCCGCCCGCCGGTGGATGGTGACCCGGCCGCGGCTTCCGCGCCGCCATGCCCCATCAGGGTCGAGGCCGAGTTCAGCATGGGCAGCGGTGACCAACCCGGACCGGGCCGGATAAGCCGTTTCGACGAGGTGCGCGTCCCTTCCCACCGCGGCGGCCGCGTCCGCGATCGCCAGCGCGACGGTGGACGCACCCGCTCCCGCGTGAGCCGCGACCACACTCACCCATCGCCCCAGCCCGTCGATCGGCTGCACCAAGGACGCATCCGCAGGCCAGCCGCCTTGCCCGGCACCGATGAACAGCTCGGTAGGCACCAACGGCGGCGCCGCCTCGGATGGTTCCCGAGCCCGCAGCGCGCGCAACGCCTGCTGTACTTCAGCTACCGACAGCAGCCGGTTGCCAGGAGCGGCCTCGTTGCGGTTGTCCTTGACGCGCTGATCAGGTGCTTGAACTCGGCACAGGGTCATGCCGACGCATCGCCCGACACGCGGACCGTCCCTAAGCGGGACGCCGAGTCGGCGGACTCCCGCTGCCTCATGCGACGGCCCTCAGGTAGTCGCGGCTGGCCGCGCGTACCGCGTCCAGGGCTCGCGCACGGTGCCTGAAGAACGTCCGTCGGGGCAATCCGAACTCAGCGGCTACCAGATCGTCAGGCCTACTAAGGGCACCGTCGGCGCGGGCCTGCTCGGTCCGGACCAACAGAGCGATGTCGTTCGCGTCGACCCCGCAGCGGGCGGCGGCCCACCACAGCAGGTCGGCCAGGTCAATGTCCTCGTCGTGGGCCACGGTGACCGGCCGCCCGAGCGGGGTGGCCTGCCACCGTGGACTCATCGGATCCAGGAGGCGCTCAGCCCGGTACCGATGCCGCGACGTGGAGGGCCGGAACTGCGCGAGCACGGCGCGGCGGGTGTCCCAGCGCAGACCCGCCGCGACCGCACGCGTCCGCTGCCGCCACCGGTAGTTCCGGATCTGGCACGTCAGCTCGCTGACGATCACACCGACCATTCCAGGCGCGAGATCACGCAACTGGACAGCCATGGGGCAGACCCAGTCGCTGAGCAGGTGCAGGGTCAGCAACAAGGCATCGTCGTCGGCGCCGCCGTCAACCGCGGCCTGGCGTACCAGGGCGCTCAAAATATCGTCAGCGCGAGCCGCGTCGGCACCCACCGCGAGCAGGGGCAGCAAGTCATCCGCAACGACGTGCAGACCGGCAAGCCGATCGTCGTCCACGGCCCACCACTCGAGCGCATCCGTGGACTCGATCCGCTCAACCAGTGCCTGCCAACTCCCGGCAATGCTGTGATCGTGAAACATCCCTGCGGTCCTCCGTCATCGGTTGCTGATACCGATGACGCTCCGCAAAGCGGGTCAACGATCTGTCACCCCAATTCGGGGATGACAGATCGTTCAACCGTTGCAATGGCCACGAGCCCGCAGTGAGACAGCGACTTTCCTCCACTCGGTACAGGCGAGGGTTAACCTCAGAGGATGGCCCGGCTGACCAAGGGGTTAACGTGCAGCGAGTCACGACCCAAGGGCGTCCCTACTGCGCCGCACCGCCGCACCCGCGGGGTGACACGGCCTTGAACGACGCGCTCAGGCCCGGTCGGGTGGTCCGGTGACGCGGAATCTGCGCCGGCGCCGTTTGGCGGGGGCGGCGGTGGAGAATGTCAAGTCGACAATCGTGCGTTCATCGGGATGCAGGTCGCTGCGCAGCAAGGTCATCAGCTGCGCCGACTGCGTGCGCTCCTCGACGCTGTTGTTTGGCACGGGCAGGTGCAGCCTGTCGTACAACAGGAATCGATTTAAGTCGACCACGGTCGCCAGCGCGGTGCCGTAGTCAGCGGCCAGGGTGACCGCACCCCGATAAAACACGTACGCCAGCGCGTACGGTCCGACTGCAATCAGCAGCCACAGCCCGTCACGCCACAGGAACACGACCGCGAGCAGGCTAGCGAGCAGATTGATGACCACAAGGCGCACCGCCAGATCCATTTGGGTGCGTTGGTCATCGACGTAATCGGTGTGGTCGCGCGGGGCAATCAGGCCAACATGCGGCGCAATTGTCGGCACACCGAGCCCGTACGGCTCGCCGCCCTCGGATTCGTACCGACGCAGGATGTTGCCTAGACGGGTGGGGCGCACATCGTTGGGCCTGTGCGGGTAGGACGCGAGCGCCCGATTAGCCTCGTCGAACCGCACCAGGTGCACTAGGTTGCCTTCTGACACAGGCTCGTGGTCGGGGTTCAGGGGCGACTCCCCCGCGGCTTCCAGCATCCGAATGGCCTCGGCCACGGTCGTGTTCAGTGTCTTGCGGACCTGGCGGTGGTGCTCGATGCGCCGGAGCATCAGCCAGGTCGCCAACTTCGACGTGCCCCAGTAGCCCTCGGCGAGCTGGACCAGCGTGTACTGCAGCGGCTGCAGCACCAGCCCGACAAGCAGGCTGGCCAGCGCAATCTGCCCGACCTTGCCGAACCCGCCGTCACCGAGCGAGGAAAAGCCATGACCGAAATCGGGATGGCCACTCCATGCCTGGGAGTTGTGCAGCACGAGGACGAACGTCACTAGCAGCGCTGACGGGATGACGCTGAGAATCGAGAAGTACCGGCCAATCGTTTGCGCCGGGCTAGCGAGCGCGTCGAACGGCGAGTCGGCCATGACGTGTTCAGGCTAGTTTGTGCCCGTCAGGGCATTTACCGGTACTGAGCAGCAGAACGTTCGAATTGCACTTGGGGCAGTACACGACCCGCGGCCCACCGCCGATCGGCTTAGCCGGTTCGGGACCGGGAGGTCGCTGCGGCGGCCTACTCATTCCCCACCACCGGCGGCATGGCCAGACCAATGCGTGAGCGGGAGCGGTTCGCTCGTCGCAGCCATAGTCGGCCCCCCTCAAGTTACCGTGAAGCCTAAACCTCAAATTGAGTTCCGTCGACACGCCGACGCAGAGGAAGTTCCGGCCGGGGTCAGCTGCGACCATGACCGGCATGAGCCCCGGTGCTGATGCGGCATCGTCAACCGCCGGCGCCGGACAGCGCGCGATGAGATCCAACCTGTGGCTTGCCGTCCCCGTGACCGGCATCGCTGCGTTGGCCGTGGCGAGCCAGTTCGGCGGGACCGCCGCCGTGCTACGGATGGCGGTCCTCGCCGTCGCACTCACCGTAATTGCGGCCGCCGCAATCACGTTGACCGGCCTCGCCCGCAGCGGCAGCGTAGCCATCGCAGTAGTCGCTGCCGCTGCTGCCCTCACCGTCCTCGCCATGCCCTCGGTGAACCGACACCTGGCCACCAACAGGGGACACCATTCCGAACCGGCCGCTAGCAAAACGGCAAGCGCCAGCACACCGACTGCAGACGGAACCGCCACTCGAACGCCACCATCGACGCCGTCACCATCGCCCCGGCCGACCGCCGCCGCGAAAAGCCGTGCCGGGGCGGACCTGTCAGGCGCCCGCCTCGACGGTGCTGACCTGCGCGGTCGTGACCTGGCCTCCGCGACTCTTCGCGGCACAGGGTTGGCCGGAGCCGACCTGGCGGGTGCTGGCTTGGATGACGCCGACCTCTCCGGTGCGAAACTCGCGGGCGCGTGCCTGCGCGGAGCTCATCTGCGTGACGCCGTCCTGGCCGGCGCGGACCTGTCCGGGGCGGACATCACTGGCGCGGCCATGCCTGAGGGCTTCAACCCCGCCGCCCATCACACCCGCCCCGTTGGTGATCCACCCGCGCCGAGCTGCCACTAACCTTCGGCACGCGACCAGCTCTTGGGATAAGTCATTTCCCGGGCCCGCCAGACACGACTCTTAGGGCCCCTCGCCGGCCGCTTTACAACCACAGAGGCACCCAAGGGCACCGACCTCTCGCGCTGGACCGCCGGTGGGGTCGTAAGCAGTCGCCGCCGCCCTTAACGGAGGCCACGAAGGACACTGGACTGCAAGACACCCGCCGAAGCCCTCAACCAGCATCTACTCTCGATAGGACAGGTCGGTGTTGCGACGACGGTTGGGTCTGGGTTTGCTCCGGCACGCCATGTGCGCAACCTAAAGACCGGCACCTACGACGCTGGCTGCAATGACGCGGCTGTGGTTGGCAGTTCGAGCAGACCCACTCGTCACTCGGCCACGCTCCAGGCTCCGCACCTGGCCTCGCGTATCAGCGTCACTTACCTACCCAACCTCGGCGGTTCACGGGACTAAGCGCGACCGGAATCAGCGGACATGCTTGACAAGGGACCCCTCACCAAGACTTGACAAGGGGACCCCTCACCGAGAATTGTCCCTTCTAGCTTCGCGGACCGGATCCGCGAGCCACGGGGGACATTATGGCCAAGTACACCCGCGTGCTGCCGCACGCCCGAAAGACGTCACTTCTCGCCGCAGCCGCGCTTCTCGTCGTGCCGCTATTGCTGATGGTGGGCGGTGAGACCGCAGGGGCTTCAACCGCCAATACGATCGTCCAGGACCCTGACCAGTACTCATGTTCGCAACGCGGCTACATCGACTTTGAACAGTTCCCAGACGGAACGAATCTCTCCTCAACGACGTTTACCGGCGTGCAGTTCACGACCACGGGCGGATATACCTGGCAGGTCGGGGACTTCGCCACAGGCGCATACAACGGCAAGTATCCCAACGGTGCTTACACCAGCCAGGGCACGCATTGGGCGTGGTTGGGCACGGCCCAGGGCGCTGGCCGGATCGATCTCATCGAAGGTGCAGCTGCGCATTTCAGCGTTTTGGTTTCGGCTACCACATCCGTCGTCCTAGAGGCGTACGCTGCCGACGGAACACTGCTCGAAACAGCGGGGCCGAGCACCGCGGGTACTGGAAACGGCGAGATGGACGAACTGCGCGTTGATCGCCCCACCGCCGAAATTGATCATCTCCTCATCCACGACTCGGGCAACTACTTCCTCGTCGATGGAGTGTGCACCGACGCGCCGGGGGTCCCTAGCAATCAAGGCCACGGTGTCGTCGTCTCCTTTGGAGACTCGATCGCCGCCGGAGAGGGTTCCGGTCCTCATACCGGATACCCCAACAATGACAACGCCTACAGCGCCCGGCTTGCATCGAAGCTTGGCTGGTCGTCCTACAACTTTGCGATCAGCGGCGCCTGCGCAGCCACCAGCGGCAAGGGTGGTGTATGGGGGACGCCGAGTGAATGCACCAAGTCCGTCATCACGGACGAGATACCAGTGGCAGCTGCGATGAACCTCACGCCGAATCTTGTGACTGTCACCGTGGGTGCGAATGACATCCGTTTCGGTGACTGCATCCAGCAGGTGCTCGGTTTTGCTTCAAGCTCCCCCTGCACCGGCAAACCGTTCGCCGACCACCTCCAGGCGCTCAAGCTGAACCTCGGCATGGCGCTAGCGAAGATCCGTGATCTCTACGGCTCGAATGTGCCCATCGCGGTCACCCGTTACTTCTCCCCTATGCCTGGCCATGTGACCGACACCAAGGACGTGTGCACGGCAATGCCACCGCTTGCCCTGGCCAAGATCTACAAGGACAAGGGCGCCAGGGAGGCGGTCTGGGCGGTGCGCGATCTGGATAACCGCGCGTTCGACTACCAGAACTCCGTCGCAGATAGAACGTACGCGATTGTCGGGAAACTGAACTCCACGCTTAATACGACAGCGATGCCATACGGCGTGACTATGATTACGCTGGACTTCTCTGCTCATGATTTCTGTACCGACTATGACGGACACGCCGACGCATGGGTTCTCGCCCCGCAGGTAAATGTATTCGCGTCGTACTATGGCGCTGGGGGGTTGACATTCCAGCGGGAGCTCAAGCCCGCTCACAGGTGCGTAACGACTCCCTCCTGCGATACGACGACGCTCTTCGTGGACAAGAGCGGAGACTGGCTTAGGCAGCATTGGACATTCATCTTGAATTTCTGGTCGAACGATTTCCCACACCTCACCAAGCCGGGCCATGACGCCGTCGCCTCGCGGATCATCAAAACGCTCGGGCTTAAGTAGGCTTCCGGCAGGCCATAGCTGTCTTCGAGCGTGATCGTGATCGCAGTCCTGTCGGCACTTCGAAAGAGCGCGGCCCGAGAACTCGCAAACCCCTTACCGCAGCCGCGCATAACAACGGCGCGAATGGTGCGATGAACGAACTGGGAGCCCTATTCAGCGGTATAGCAGGTTAATTGGCACAATGCCCGTGCCTGTTCGAGGCCCTCCATCAGGATTTACTTAAGCGGCCTGAAGCGGATTTCGCTACACAGTTACTGGCGCAAATTTGCCCACGGCTCCGCCGGAGGACGCCGTCACTACCTTCATCGGTGGTGACGTCGGGCAAGGACGGCCTCTATCTCAGCCATTGCCGGCGGTGCAGGATTTCGGCGGTGCGAGGTGGCAGGTCTTCTTCGACTTCGGCGTCGTGGTTGGCCAGGATGCGTTTGATGTAGGCGTCGGCTTCGGCGCGGTTGCCTTGGGCGTCGCAGGCGGCGACGAGGTCTAGCAGCGGTACGTCTTCGCTGCTGCCTGCTTTCAGCGCGATGTGGGCGACGCTGGCCGCGAGCTCTGGTTCGCCGGCCGCGAGGTGGTGGGTGGCGACGATGTGTGCGACGTCGACGATCATGCCGGCGTAGATATGGTCGAGGGCGTTGTCGGCGAGCCACCGGTAGCCTTCCGGGCGGCGGTCGGAGAACGGCACGCCAGCCACGAGGTGAAGCGCGGCCCGTAGGTCGGGTATGCCGTCTGTTCCGCGGGCGGTGCCGCGGAGCCGCAGCCGGCGGAACAGTTCGGCGTCGACGAGGACGTCCTCGAGGTGGTACGGGTTGGCAAGCCCTGCGCCGATGCCTTTCGGGAGGTGCTCGCGTCCGGTTCGCTGGCTGATGCCGAGCCATTGGCGCACGATGGAGATCGACTGCCGGGCCTTGGTTTTGCTGGCGATGTTGGGGTCGTCGGGCCAGAGGGCGGTGCCGTAGGTCTCGACTGACACTCCGCCGGGCCGGGTGGCGAGGTAGGCGACGATTTCGGTGTTCCACAGCAGCCGGGGGTTGCGCTGCGGCAGGGATCCTTGCGCAGTGACGCTGGCGGGTCCGAGCAGCCGCACCTTCGGTTGGGTGCAGGCCGGGTCGTGCCAGGCGGCCAGGTCACGATCCAGCTCAGGATCGATGCTTTCGAGCTGCGCCCGGGTGGCTCGGTCGACATGCGGGGCGAGCGCGTTCAGGTCCGCCTGGGTGGTGGCGGTCTGGTCGAGGTAGGTCGCCCGTGACAGCGGAAGCACTGAATTGGTGACCGACAGCGCCGAACCGGCTCGGTCCTCAGCGGCGTGCGCTGCGGCGATGTCGCCACTCCTATGTTCGGTGCCGCGGCTGGTGTCGGGCAATGGAGCGGGGCGTGGGGTCGCTGCGGATGCGGCCTGCGGGTGGCGGAGGTTTCCGGCGGCGTCGGAGTACTCATCCCACGGCTTGCCACCCGCGGCGTCGGGGACGGGGTGGTCTTCGGTGGTGGCGGCGAGGGCGAGCATCTGCGCGAGCTGCGCTGCTTCGTCGGTCGGGATCTGATGAGCAACCAGCTCGATGTCGAGCGCAGGGATGTGGAGCGTTCCGTGTCCGTCGATTCTCAGCTGCCACCGCGTTGCATAGGCGTGGTGAGGATCGTTGATCAAGACCAGTGCCGTAGCGGTCCGCGACGAGTGCGCCCGCATGGTGGTGAGTAGCTGGTCGAGCCCTTCGGTGTCCTCGCCCGCGCTGGGAGCGATGAGGAGAATGTGCGGCGCCCAGGCGTCGCCGGCGATGTTGCGCAGCCGCCCGTCCAGGACGTCGACGCCTGCCTGGCGCAGCGCGTCGGTGGTGGAGGCAAGCTCGCCGTTCAGCGAGGCGATCGCCTTGTCGACGTCCTCGGTGTGGGTCAGCCGCTCGGGGTTCATGTCTGCCATTTCCTCGCCGAAGCCGGCGAGGGTTACCTGCAGCATCTCCGACCAGGCGTTGTGCGCGAGCTCGGCTGCGAGGAACCGGGCCAGGTTCAGGCACCTTTCCGGGTTCCCGGACAGCGACATCGCGCCGATCCGCTCAAGGTCGAGCAGCCAGTGCTCTCCCGCCGCGGTGTAACCGACCGAGGCGAGAGTCGGGAACGGCGCGAAGTGGTAGGCCTGCCCGGCCGGGTCATAGCCCAGGTCATCGTCGCGGTGGATTGACCAGCGGGTGCCGGTCTCATCGACCGTCCAAGGTTGGGGTGTGTCGGGCCGCGCGCCGGTAAGCACCAGCTCCAATGTGTCGGCGGTCATCCGGACCGCGACGACATCGGGCAGGCGGCCGGTGTCGGTAACGGCGAGAGAGTGGACAAGGCTGCGCAGCGCCTCGTTCAGCCAAGTCACGTCGGCCATCCCGGCCGTGCCGGTGGACAGCAGCGCATGTTCGACGCGCTGCAGCTCCGGCGGTGTCCGGCTGACGGTCCGGCCGGGATGCCGCCACCGGAACTGGCGCCGCCGATGGCGGAGAAGCGCGGCCAGTGAGACGCCCGCGAGTAGGACGCCGCCGCCTGCGAAGGCCACCATTGCCGCCTGGGAGGAGCTGCTCGTGGGCCGGCTGGCCGCTGGGCTGTCGTGCTGTTCGTGGCGGGATGCGGCAGGAGCCGAGG
>NZ_DASVQG010000138.1:0-15915 GCF_036389215.1 Jatrophihabitans sp. | reverse complement strand
CGCGGCGGCTGCTCGGCCGCGGCGCCGCCGGCGGGCCGGTGCGGGGCGGTGAGCAACCGCTCGGCCAGTTCGGCGGCGGTTGCCACGGCCTGCTGATCCTCGGCCCGCACCGCGATGAAGAGGTCGTTGGGCGACTCGCTGCCCGGTGGTTGGAAGCCCATGCCGGCCAGCAGTTCCAGGTTGAGTTCGGTGGCCATGCCGACCAGCGCGTCCTGCACGCCGTCGGCCTGGCCGACCTGGCGGCTGACCTGCAGCAGGGTCACCGAGTCGGCGTAGAGCCCCCGGCGCACCAGTACCTGTTCCGAACTCATCCGCGGCCCTCCAGCCGGTATCCGTGCGAACTAGCCAGCGGCCCTGGCTGGAACGTAATCAGTGAGCTACCTTCTGCCGATGGTTACAGTTGCCAACCATCAGGGCCACAACCTACGCAATCTGCCAGCGGCGGCTGCGGACGGGCTCAGCGTCGCCGAACTGCTGACGCTGCCGAGCATGGTCGACGCCACCGTGCTGGCGGGCACCGCCGGCCTGGATCGGGTGGTCCGCGGCGTGAACGTCCTGGAGGTGCCAGACATCCTGCCGTGGGTGAAGCCGAACGAGCTGCTGCTCAGCACCGCGTTCGCGCTGACCCGGGTCGCCGATTCCGACCAGAGCGGGCAGCTGACGCGGCTGATCCGCGACCTGGACGGCCGGCAGCTGTCAGGGATCGCGGTCACGCTGGGCTCCGGCCAGCTGCCGGCGGAGGTGATCGAGCTGGCTGACGAGCTGGGCTTCCCGCTGCTGCGGCTGGTTGACGAGGTGGCCTTCGACGAGGTGCTCGCCGACGTCTACGGGGTGCTGCTCGACCGGCAGAACCAGGTGCTGGCGCAGGCGGACGCGCTGCACCAGGCGATCGCCACCATCGTGCTCGGCGGCGGTGGCCTGCCCCAGATCGCCGACGAGGTGTCCCGGTTGCTGGACTGCGCGCTGCTGATCACCACCCCCGATGGCCGGGTACTGGCCGACGAGGGCGGCGGTGGGCACCACGAGGCGGCCAAGGCGGCCGGGCTGTTCCACAGCAGCGGACGGTTGCTGGTCGAACGGCTGCGGATCGGGTTGCAGCCGGCACCCGACGGCGAGCGAGGCGGCGAGCGAGGCGGCGAGCCAGGCGGCGAGCCCGGTGGCCAGGCCGCGATGACCGCCATCGTGGCCGGCGGCGTCGACCACGGCCGGATCGTGGCCTACCGCCAGCAGCAGGAGCTGCCGCCGGGCACCGTGCAGGCCCTGGAACGGGTCGCGATCGTGGCGGCGCTGACCATCACCAAGGAACTGGCCGTCTCCGCGGTCGAGGGCAAATTCCGCGGTGACTACCTGCGCGACGTGCTGACCGGCCAGCTTCCGGTCGACGACGTGGTCGTGCAGCACTGCCGCTCGCTGGGCTGGGACATCGACCGTCCGATGGTGGTGCTGGTCGCTGAACTGGACCCGACCGAGCCCAGCAAGCCGGGAGCGCCGGCCGGGCCGTCGGTGGTGCACCGGTCCCAGCACGAGCGCTTCGTCTCCGCCTGGCAGCAGGTGCTGCGAGCCCGGGACAAGGCCGCTCCGGTGGTCGGCTTCAGCCACGAGGTGGTCGCGCTGCTGCCGGTGCGCTCCGGTGACCAGGCCCGGATGGTGGCCGAGTTGATCGCCGCGGTGTCCGGCGACCGTGGCGGCGGCCGGCAGTCCTTCAGCGCCGGTGTGTCGCGCCGGATGGTCGAACCGTCCCAGATCGCGACCGGCTACGCCCAGGCCCGCAAGGCGGTGTCGGTGGGCCGGCGGGTGCACGGGCACGGCAGCGTGTCTCACTTCGATTCCCTCGGCGTGCACCGGTTGCTGTCGCTGGTGCCCGACACCGCGGAGCTGAAGTCCTTTGCCGCCGAGGTGCTCGGTGATCTGGCGACCGAGGCCGCGGAGGCCGCCGACCTGCGGGTGACCTTGCAAACGCTGCTCGACACCAACCTCAACGTCGCAGAGACGGCCCGGCTGCTGCACTTTCACTACAACACGCTGCGCTACCGGATCAGCAAGCTGGAACGGATCGTCGGGCCGTTCACCACCGACCCGCACCTGCGGCTGGACGTGGCACTGGCGCTGCAGGTCGTCCAGATGCGCGGCCTCTGAGTTTCCTGAGTTTCCGCACCTGCGCGAATCTCGGTTACCCGGCCTCTCGCGCTGAAGCGCACCCCGGGGTGTCAGCTCGGCCTCCCAGGTTCGGCATCTCGCGCTCGAACCCGCGTTCTCCTTATCCTCGTTGGCCTTCCAGCAGCCAGGTCTGCGGCGTGTCACCCTGCCCGGCGGCCAACGATCGGCTGGCAACGTCGCCTGGCCAACGGTCGCCTGGCCAACGTCGCCTGGCCAACGTCGCCTGGCCAACGATCGGCTGGCCAACGTCGCCTGGCCAACGATCGGCTGGCCAACGATCGGCTGGCCAACGCCATCCTTGACACATTCCCATATAAGCATATGATCGAATCATGGCACGAGCGGCGACGACGGCAGACGCGTTCAACGCGGTAGCCGAGGTCCGCCGGCGTCAGATCCTCGACACCCTCGCAGGCGGCGAGCGCGGTGTCACCGACCTGGTGGCGCGGCTGGACCTTCCCCAGCCGCTGGTGTCCAAGCACCTGAGGGTGCTGCGTGAGGTCGGCCTGGTCGAGGTGCGCGAGCAGGGCCGCGAGCGGGTGTACCGGCTCAACGCCGAGTCGCTCAAGCCCATCTCGGACTGGGTCAGGAACTACGAGCGGTTGTGGACGCAACGCCTCGATCGCCTCGATGCGGTGGTGCGGGAGCTCAAGGAGAAGGAGCAGGGACATGACAGCAGGAACGAGTAGCGGCACCGCCGTGGTGACGCTGCCGACGGACACCCAGATTCTGATCACCCGTGAGTTCGGCGCGCCCAGGCACCTGGTCTACCGGGCCTGGACGACACCGGAGCTGGTCAGGCGCTGGTGGTACGCCGAGCGGGGCGAGATGACCGCTGCCGAGATCGACCTCCGGGTCGGCGGCAGCTGGCGCTTCGTCATGGTGACTCCCAGCGGGGTCGAGGTTGCCTTCCACGGCGAGTACCGCGAGATCGTGCCGGACGAGCGGCTGGTCTGGACCGAGATCTACGAGGCCGTGCCCGAGGCCGAGTCGCTGCAGACGATGACCCTCACCGAGCGGGACGGGCGCACCACCATGACCGTGCTGGCCGAGCACGCCAACCGGTCCGACCGCGACGCGGTCATCGCCTCGGGCATGGAGGACGGCCTGCAGGACGCGTTGAACCTGCTCGAGCGGGTTGCGGTGTCACTGCGCTGAACGCGTATCCGACCGGCAGCGTGCCCGATCGCTACGTCGCGGTGATCGGGCCCGGCACGGCGAGCCCGGAGCTCTACCGGCTGGCTCACGAGGTGGGCGCCGAACTCGCCCGGCGGCAGGCGATCCTGCTGTGCGGCGGGCTCGGCGGCGTCATGGAAGCCGCGGCCCGGGGTGCCCGCGAGGGCTCGCCGCCGGGCAGGACGATCGGGCTGCTGCCGGGGACCGACCGGGGCGAAGGCAGCCCGTTCCTCGACTACGCGCTGCCCACCGGCCTCGCCGAAGCCCGGGACGGGGCGCTGGTGACCAGTGCCGACGCGGTGATCGCGGTCGGCTGCAACCCCGGAACGCTGATCGAGATCGGCTATGCGCTGAAACGGCAACGCCCACTGGCGGTGCTGGCCGGCTGGTCCGTCCTGGACGAGTCCGGCCAACCGGTCACCGGGTACCGGGCGGCCCGGACGGCTGCCGAGGCGGTGGCCCTGGTGCTCGGGGATCTAGGCTCAGCACGTGATCGACATCGGTAGCAGGCGACGTAATCAACCTGCGCCTCCACACATCCTGTTCGAGGCCTTGACCCAGCCGGACCGCGATCCGGCGCGTCCATGGCTGGACCTCCTCGACGATGAAGAACGCCCGCGCATCATCGAAGCAGCTGCGCCGTCCCTGGTGGTGTGGTCCTCGCTCTGGCTGAAGCGGCCGGATGCCACCGTTCGCTTCGACCTGGCACCGGACAGCATTCGCCAAGGCACCGATCTGCGCTGGACGCTGTCGGTGGAGGAACCCGCGCCAGATGCTGCCCTCACCGGGCATCTGCGCAAGCGCGTCAATCAACTCATCAACGCCAACCTCCGGTACACCTTCGGCCAGTAGCAGCCCGGTAACTCTCGGACTCGTCCGGAGGCAATACTGAGGTATGGCTACTGACGACGACGCCACGGTCGGCCCGCTCGACGGCGCGGTCATTCCGCGATACGCGGGGCTGTCCACCTTCGCGCGGCTGCCCCGGCGCGAGGACGTGCCGCGCTTCGACGTCGCCGTCCTCGGGGTGCCCTTCGACAGCGGGGTGAGCTACCGGCCCGGTGCCCGGTTCGGCCCGGCGCACATCCGGCAGAGCTCCCGGCTGCTGCGCCCGTACAACCCCGCGCTGGAGGTGTCGCCGTTCGGCGCCCAGCAGGTGGTCGACGCCGGAGACCTCACGGTCAACCCGTTCGACATCCAGCAGGCCATCACCCAGATCGAGGCCGGCGCCCGCGAACTCAGCGCGGATGCCAAGCTGCTGGTGCTGGGTGGCGACCACACCATCGCGTTGCCGGTGCTGCGGGCGATGCACGCGTTGCACGGTCCGATCGCGGTGCTGCACTTCGACGCGCACCTCGACACCTGGGACACCTACTTCGGCGAGCCGTACACCCACGGCACGCCCTTCCGCAGGGCGTCGGAGGAGGGCCTGCTGGATCGCGAGCACTGCCTGCACATCGGGATCCGCGGGCCGCTGTACGACCCGGCCGATCTGACCGATTCCTTCGACCTGGGCTTCGCCACCGTCCACTGCGTGGAGCTGGAGACCCTCGGCGTCGCCGGCACCATCGAGCGGATGCGGGCCCGGCTGGGCGACCGGCCGGTCTACGTCTCGGTCGACATCGACGTCCTGGACCCGGCCTACGCGCCGGGCACCGGCACCCCCGAAGCGGGCGGCATGAGTTCCCGGGAGCTGCTAGCGGTGCTGCGCGGGCTGATGGGCGCCAACATCGTTTCCGCCGACATCGTCGAGGTGTCACCGGCCTATGACCATGCCGAGATCACCGGGATCGCCGCGGCGCACGTCGGCTTCGAGCTGCTGTCGGTGCTCGCCCTGGGCGCCGACGCCGCCGAGCTGGAGCTCGACGTCGAGGCGCTGACGGTCGAGGCGACAACCGAATCGTGACCGGCGACGCCCTGCTCCGGGCGTGACATTCGGGTTCGCGCGGGCCTACCGTTGAACCAACGGCACGGCACGCCGCCAGAGTGACAGCGCCGGCCGGGGGGAGTGGTCATGACCATCCATCAATGCCCGAAATGTGAGCTGCGGTTCACCTGGAAGACCGAACTCGATGATCACTGCCAGCAGGATCATCCGCAGTTCCGGCACGAGTACCCGGTGCGCAAGCACGCACCCGAGCAGCACGACCCGAGGGTGGCCGGCGCAGGCGGCTCTCCAGCCCGCGGCTGACGCCGGCTGAGGAGAACGTGCTCGAAGCCGGGCGGTTCGCCTGGTAGCTCCGCGATGTCTCGCGGCATGGATCCGAGCTGACTCCACGCTGCGGCGTGTCACAGCCCCCTAGTCGATCTTTCGTCAACACTTCACCGTGTAGCGGGTGCCGCCCGGTCACTACCGTGCGGCCAACGAAGCGCCTGGGAGGCCACCATGTCTGCGTTCGGATGGAACTTGGTCTACGACGGCAAGACACCGCCGCCGGGGGCGGTGGTACGCCCGGGTGAACGGTTGTCCTGGCTGCGGATGGGTGGCCTGGGCGCGCAGCACGTGGTGGCGATGTTCGGGGCCACCTTCGTATTCCCGGCGATCATGGGGCTGAACCCGAACCTGGCCGTGATGATGTCCGGTGTCGCCACCATCCTCTTCCTGCTGATCGTCAAGGGCCGGGTGCCGTCCTACCTGGGCACCTCGGCCTCGTTCGTGGCCGCGGTCGCCGCGATCCGCGCGCAGGGCGGCGATTCCGCCGATGTCTCCGGGGCGATCCTGATCGCCGGAGTGATCCTGGCGGCGGTCGGCGTGCTGGTGCACTTCGGCGGCAGCCGCTACGTGCGGGCGGTGCTGCCGCCGGCGGTCACCGGTGCGGTGGTGATGCTGATCGGCTTCAACCTGGCGACCGTCGCCACCAGCATCTACTTCCCGACCGAGCAGTGGATCGGCCTGCTCACCGCCCTCTTCGTGCTGGTCACCGCGGTGCTGGTCCGCGGCTTCATCAGCCGGATCGCGATCTTCCTGGCGCTGGTCTTCGGTTACCTGATCAGCTGGATCGCCGACCGGATCAACGACGTGCCCAAGTGCTCGGACAAGATCACCACCGCCTGCACCGGCACCGGCCACCGGATCGACTGGAGCGGGGTGCGCAGCGCCGACTGGATCGGCCTGCCGCAGGACATCGTCAGCCCGACCTTCGGCGCGCTGACCGGCCCGCACCTGCCAGCCTTCAACGTCACCTTCATCCTGCTGGTGATCCCCTCGGTCATCGCGTTGCTGGCCGAGAACTCCGGCCACGTCAAGGCGGTGTCGGAGATGACCGGCGACGACCTGGACCCCTACCTCGGACGCGCCTTCATCGGTGACGGCGTGGGCACCGCGCTGGCCTCGCTGGTCGGTGGCTCGCCGACCACCACCTACGCCGAGAACATCGGGGTGATGGCAGCAACCCGGATCTACTCCACGCTGGCCTACTACATCGCCGCGGTGGTCGCGATCCTGTTCGGGTTCTGCCCCAAGTTCGGGGCGGTGATCGCGGCCACCCCCGGCGGCGTGCTCGGCGGCATCACCCTGGTGCTGTACGGGATGATCGGGCTGCTCGGCGCCAAGATCTGGGTCGAGAACCGGGTCGACTTCGGCAACCCGGTCAACCTGGTGCCGCTGGCCGCCGGGATCATCGCGGGCATCGGCAACCTTGCGGTCAAGTTCACCGACACCTTCTCGATCACCGGAATCGCGGCCGGCACCCTGATCGTGCTGATCGGTTACCACCTGGTGCATATCCTGGCACCAAGGATCGGTACCGCTCGCGCGGAGAACACCGCTCCGATCACCGACACCCCGACCGCAGGTCGTCAAGGAGGTCCCAGAACACGGTGAAGCCGCCAGCGTTCGACTACAGCCGTCCGGAGTCCCTCGACGAGGCGTTGGGACTGCTGGCCGAGTCCGGCCCGGACGCCAAGGTGCTCGCTGGTGGCCAGAGCCTGCTACCGCTGCTGTCGATGCGGCTGATCGCGCCTGCCCGGCTGGTTGACGTCAACCGGCTGGCCGAGCTGGCCTACATACGCTCCGGCCCGGACGCCGTCCGGGTCGGAGCCTTGGCACGGCACGCCGCGGTATTGCGCGACGCCGGTGCCAGGGAACGCCAGCCGTTGCTGGCGGAGGCGGTTGCGGTGATCGCCCACCCGACCATCCGCAACCGAGGAACCTCCGTCGGCAGCCTGGTGCACGCCGACCCGTCGGCCGAGCTGCCGGCGGTGCTGTGCCTGCTGGACGGGTCGGTGACCGTCGCCTCGGCTACCGGACGGCGTACGGTGCCGGCCGCCGAGTTCTTCACCGGCCCGCTGGAGTCGGCGGTCAGGCCCGGCGAGCTGGCGATCGAGGCCAGCTTTCCGGCGCTGCCCGCAAGGGCCGGCAGCGCGTTCGCCGAGGTGTCGCGGCGGCACGGTGACTACGCGATCTGCGGGGTGGCGGTGCTGGTCCAGCTCGATGAGGACCTGCGGATCAGCACGGCCCGGGCCGGCTACCTGTCGGTCTCGGCGACCCCGCTGGTACTGGACCTGACCGAGGCGATCAGCGGGCGCCCGCACGATGCGGACCTCTCGGCGGCGGCCGCCTTCGCGCGTGCCGCGGTCGATCCGGAGCCCGACATCCATGCCAGCGCGGCTTATCGCCGCCAGCTGGCCGGGGTGCTGACCGGTCGGGCGCTGGGCATCGCCGCCCGCCGGGCCGCCGGCAACGCCACCGGGGCGGCGGCCGCATGAACGAGGATCGCAGCGAGGCCCGACACGAGATCGCGCTGACGGTCAACGGGGTCGAACGACGGGCCGAGGTGCCGGCCCGCCGGTTGCTCTCGGACTGCCTGCGCCACGACCTCGGCCTGACCGGCACCCATGTCGGCTGCGAGCACGGGGTGTGCGGCGCCTGCACGGTCCTGGTCGGCGGCGTGCCGATGCGGTCCTGCCTGCTCTTGGCGGTCAGCATGGACGGCGAGCAGATCACCACCGTCGAAGGGCTGACCGGTCCCGACGGCAAGCTGTCGCCGGTCCAGCAGGGGTTCGCCGAGTGCCACGGGCTGCAGTGCGGTTTCTGCACGCCGGGTTTCCTCACCACGATCACCGCGGGCCTGGCCGACAATCCGGATCCGACGCCGGAGCAGGCCCGGGAGCTGATCGGCGGCAACCTGTGCCGGTGCACCGGCTACCAGAACATCGTGGCGGCGGTGCTGCGGGCCGCCGAGATCGGCAGGGAGCGGGCCACCGCGCCGGCCGGCGACAGCGGCAGCAGGACGAGTAGCGAGCACGGCAGCGACCGGAGCCTGCGCTCATGACCACCCGGATGATGGGTGAGCCGATCCGTCGGGTGGAGGACCGCCGGCTGCTGACCGGCAACGGCCGCTATCTCGACGACCTCGGGGCCGACGCGGTGGAGGTGGCGCTGGTGCGATCACCGCACGCGCACGCGAAGATCCTCGACATCGACGTCACCGCCGCGCTGGAGGTCGACGGCCTGCTGGCCATCTACACCTACGACGACCTGACCGGCCCGCTGGCCGATCCGTTGCCGCTGCTGATCCCGCACCCGGCGCTGACCCACGGCCGCACCCAGTACCCGCTGGCCCGCGACGAGGTGAACTACGTCGGCGAGGCGGTGGCGATGGTGGTCGCGGAGAACCGCTACCTCGCCGAGGACGCCGCCGAGCGCATCCTGGTCTCCTACCAGGTGCTGCCACCGGTGGTCGGGCTCGACGCCGCCCGAGCGGCTGAGCGGTTGGTGCACCCGGACGTGCCGGGCAACGTCGCCGCGCACTTCGTCCAGGAGTCCGGCGACGCGGCCGCCGCCATCGCCGCCGCCCCGCACCGGCTGGCACTCGACCTGGAGATCCAGCGCTCGGCCAGCACGCCGCTGGAGGGCAGGGGAGTGCTTGCCCGCTGGGACACCGACGCGCAGCGGCTGCGGATGTGGACCTCGACCCAGACCTCCACCGGGGTGCGCGCCGCGGTGGCGGTGAAGCTCGGCCTGGACCTGGGCAGCGTCGAGGTGATCACCCCGGACGTCGGCGGCGGCTTCGGGGTCAAGATCATGCACCCGTGGCCGGAGGAGGTGCTGGTGCCGATGGCGGCCCGGGCGCTGGGCCGGCCGGTGAAGTTCACCGAGGACCGCCGCGAGCACTTCATCTCCTCGGCGCACGAGCGGGGCCAGCAGCAGCACATCGAGGTCGGCTTCGACGACCAGGGCCGGCTGCTGGGCCTGTCGCTGCAGTTCTGGCACGACAACGGCGCCTACATCCCGTACGGCCTGATCGTTCCGATCGTCACCTCCACCCAGGTGCTCGGGCCGTACAAGCCGGGTGCCTTCCGGGTGGAGTTCGAATCCCTCTACACCAACACGGTGATCGTCACTCCGTACCGCGGCGCCGGCCGGCCGCAGGCCGTGTTCGCGATGGAGCGGACAATGGATGCAATAGCATGCGATCTGGGTTTGGACCGGGCCGAGGTCCGCGAACGAAACTTCATCCAGCCGGAGGAGATGCCCTACGACCACGGCCTGGTGTTCCAGGACGGCCGGCCGTTGATCTATGACTCGGGCGACTTCCCGGCCTCGCTGGCCAAGCTGAAGAAGCTCGTCGGCTGGGACGAATGGGCCGGCTACCAGGCCAGGGCACGCGCCGAGGGCCGCAAGGTCGGCATGGGATTGGCCTGCTACGTCGAGGGAACCGGGGTCGGCCCGTACGAGGGCGGCCACGTCCAGGTGGAGACCACCGGCAAGGTCAAGGTTGCCACCGGCCTGACCTCGCAGGGCCAGGGCCACCAGACCGCCTTCGCCCAGATCGTCGCCGACGAGCTCGGGGTGCCGATGTCCGACATCGAGGTGGTCACCGGTGACACCCGGCGTTTTCCTTACGCGGTAGGCACATTCGCCTCCCGAGCCGCGGTGATGAGCGGATCGGCGATCGCGCTGGCGGCCCGGGCGGCCCGTGCCAAGATCTTGAAGGTGGCGGCCGAAGCCCTGGAGGCCGAGCCCGGTGACCTCGAGATCGTCGAGGGCCAGGTCCGGGTCAAGGGCAGCCCGGGCACCGAGATCTCGCTCGGCACCGTCGCGGTGCTGTCGAATCCACTGCGCTACGCCTTCGACGAGGCGTCCAAGGCCGCGACCCAGTTCGCGGTGGGCCATCCGGATCAGGCACCGGTGGGCGAGGACGACGAGCCGGGCATCGAGGGCCGGGACTACTACTCACCGCTGCAGTCCACCTTCGCCAACGGCATGCACGCGGTGATCGTGGAGACCGATCCGGAGACCGCCGAGATCAAGATCCTGCGTTACTGCGTCGTGCACGACTGCGGCACCCTGATCAATCCGATGATCGTGCGGGGGCAGGTGCACGGCGGGGTGGCGCAGGGCGTCGGTGGCGCGCTGTACGAGCGGATGGCCTACGACGAGAGCGGGCAGCTGCAGAACGCCTCGTTCATGGACTTCCTGATGCCCTACGTCTCCGAGATGCCCGCCGAGATCGAGATCGACCACCTCGAAACCCCGTCGCCGTTGAACCCATTGGGGATCAAAGGCGCCGGCGAGGCCGGCGTCATCCCCAGTGCCGCGGTGTTCGCCGCGGCGATCTCCGATGCCGAGGGCTTCGAGCTCACCTCGATGCCGATCTCACCGAGCGAGCTGTTCGAGCTCCGGTCGGCACACGCCGCCGGCCGGCAGGAAGGGGACGAGTCATGAAGCTGGCAGGCGAGGCGATATTGCACGCACCGCTGGACCGGGTCTGGACGGCGCTGCGCGATCCCGCGGTGCTGGTCGCGACGATCCCGGGCTGCGAGCGGCTGGTCGCGACCGGGCCGGACAGCTATGACATGACGGTGACCGCGGGAGTCGCCTCGATCAAGGGCAGTTATGCCGGCACGGTCTCGCTGACCGACCTGCCCGAGCCGCACACCTTCCTGATGAAGGCATCGGGTGCCGGCGGTCCCGGCACCGTCGATGCCGACGTGCGGGTCAGCCTGACCGACACCGGCGAGGGGACCCGGTTGACCTACGATGCCGACGCCGCCATCGGGGGCGTCATCGGCGGCGTCGGGCAGCGGATGCTGATCGGGGTGGCCAAGAAGATGGCCGGTGAGTTCTTCAGCGGGGTGGACGACGTGCTGACCGGCAACCGGCCGCTGGCCGCCGCCGGTGAGCAAGCTGACTCGAGCGCGGCCCCGGCGGGCCAGGACACCGCGGTCGCTGCCGGGCAACATCCCGGGCCGGCGGTCTTCACCGCCGCCGGCCGCGGGAAGCCGCCCGCCAGACCGGCGACCGAGTCCTTCCTCGCCGGCGCGGTGTTCGGCGCGGCCACCGCGCTGCTCGGCGTGCTGGTGGGGGCCCGGACGGCCCGTGCCTCGCACAACACCCGGACTGCGAGGAGAATGGGCTGATGCGTGAATTCATCGCCGCCGCCGTCCAGGTGGCACCCGCGCCCGGGCCGCTGACCGCTGACAGCGTGGCGGCCAACATCGCCGGGGCCATCGAGCTGACCCGGCGCTGCCACGCCGCGACCGGTGCCGAGCTGATCGTGCTTCCCGAGTCGGTGACGACCGGATTCACCCCCGGCGTCGAGACCGAGCGGCTGTGGGACCTGGTCAGCGAGCTGCCGGGCCCGGTGCTGCAGCCGTTCGCCGACCTGGCCGCCGAGCTCGGCACCCATCTGGTGCTGGGGACCTATGAGCGCGGGCCCGAACCCGGCGTGGTCTACAACGCCGCGGTGGTGCTCGGCCCGGCCGGCGAGCTGCTGGGGGTGTACCGCAAGACCCATCCGTTCGGCAACGAGCGGGTCGACCGCGGCGGCTGGGTCACCCCCGGTGAGGACGTCCTGGTGGTGGAAACCTCGCTGGGCCGGATCGGGGTGATCATCTGCTTCGACGGCGACTACCCCGAGCTGGCCCGGATCACCGCGCTGGCCGGCGCCGAAGTCATCTGCCGGCCGTCGGCGCTGCTGCGCTCGGCCGACATCTGGGAGCTGACCAACCGGGCCCGGGCCTACGACAACCACGTCTACCTGATCGGGACCAATGCCACCGGTGTCGACCCGGGCGGGGTGATCTACTTCGGCAACTCGATGATCGTCACCCCGATCGCCGAGGTGATCGCCCGGGCCTCGTCGCACGAGTGCTGGGTCTCGGCCACTCTGGACCCGGACACCGCGATGCGCTCGCTGACGCCCGGCTCCTCGGTTCCGCAGACCTTCGACCACCTGGCCGACCGCAACCTGGCGCTGATCCGCAAGAACGCCGAGCGGCTGATGAGTGAGGCGCGGACGTCGTTCAAGCTCGGCTGAGACAGCCGGCCGAGCCGGACGCAACGGCGTGCGGCCGGTGGGCGTTCAGCGCGGTCCGTAACGCCTCTGGATGGCTTCGCCGCTCCCGGTGCCGGACAGGATCCGGCGCAACAGCGTTGCCAGCGTCATCTGCTCTTCGGGATCCAGCATCTGCAGCATGACGGCGTCGAGGCTGTGTTCAGCCTTGGACACCAGTTCCAGCAGGTCGCAGGCCTCAGGCGTCAGCGAGAGATGTATCACCCGGCGATCGATCGTTCCCGGCTCCCGTCGCACCAGACCGCGTTTGACCAGGATGTCGACGACCCGGCTCGGGCTGCCGGTCTCGCACACGATGAGTCGGCCCAGCTGGGCCAGGGTCAGTTCACCTTGCTCGGCAAGCACTGCGAGAACCTCCGCCTGAGACGGTGTCAGGCCGGCCGGGCGCAGTTCGTCCGCGAGCCATCTGTTGCCCTCGCGCTGTGCTGCCAGGATCAGATGGCGTAGTTCGCTGAGTGAACGCTCCTCAGCGGCAGTGTCCGCCTTGGTGGCATTTCGTCGGGTCATGGGTTCTTTACCTTCTTGTGGAGATCATAGACTTGACATCAGCTTATCCATGATGCAGCATCGGTGATGCAGCAATGATGACGATTAATCGAATGAGCCATCATGGATCTAACGGCTGCACCATCTTAACCACATCGTCACCCCGCGATGATCGTTTTTGGCCAGGAAGGCAAGCCTGAATCCCAGGCATGGCCGATCGGTCCTTTACAGAAGGAATTGTCATGACCCTGCTCGCCACCCCGTTCGCCACCGCCGTCATCCCAGTCCAGCTGAGTGAGATCGAGGACGTCGTAGTCGCCATCGCCCGCGGCGAGATGGTCGTCGTCGTCGACGACGAGAACCGCGAGAACGAAGGTGACCTGATCGTCGCTGCCGAACACGCGACCAGCGAGGTCATCAACTTCATGATCACCCAGGGCCGCGGACTGGTCTGCACCGCGCTCACCGCTTCGCGCGCCGCTGAGCTGGAGCTGCCCTACATGGTTGCCCGCAATGAGGACCACTTGGGCACTGCCTTCACCGTGAGCGTGGACGGTACGCCTTTGACCGGTGTCACCACCGGAATCTCGGCACCGGACCGGGCAGCCACCATCAAGCTCCTGATCAGCGGAGCGGCGACCCAGCTGCAGCGGCCGGGTCACATCTTCCCGCTGATCGCTCGTGAGGGAGGCGTCCTCGAGCGTCCCGGGCACACCGAGGCAGCTGTCGACCTGGCCCGGATGGCCGGTTGCGAGCCGGTCGGAGTGATCGTGGAGATCATCGGTGACGACGGTGAGATGCTGCGGCTCGAGCAGCTCGCCCGCTTCGCCGCCAGGCATGGACTGCTGATCACCAGCATCGAGAAGCTGCAGGCCTACCTCGCTCGTAACTTCGCGTCACACTCATGAAACTGGTGGAGAAGGCGGTCCGGACTACGTCTTTCTGGCTCATCCACCGCAGTGTCCGGCGACGGCTCGCGCAGGTGGACGGGTTAGCAAACGTTCCCGTCACCGGGCCGTTCGTACTAGCACCCAACCACAGCAGCTACTTCGACCACTATGTCGTCGAGACGGTGCTGTACAGCGTCCGCGGCAAGCCGACGTGGTTCCTGACGAAGTCCGAGGCGTTCGACAAGCCGTTGAGCCGGTTCTGGCACAACGTCATGCGCTGCATCCCGGTTGATCGGGGGCAGCCGACCGCCGCCACCCTCGGCCGGATCGGCGAGCTGCTGAGCAGTGGTTCGGCGCTGGTGATCTACCCCGAAGGAACGCGGGGGACCGGGGAGCAGCTGCTTCCCTTCAAGGACGGTGCGTTCTGGTTCGCCGTACGGCACAACGTTCCGGTGATCCCGGTCGGGATCGCAGGTGCTGTCGAGGTGCTTCCCAAGGGTGCGAAATGGCCCAAGAAGGCACCGCTGCGAATCGTCCTGGGGGAGGCACTGACGGACGATCCGTCGCTGTCTCGAACCCGCCGGCTCCAAGCGCTCCGCATGCAGGCAGAGCAACGGATTCCGCAGTTGATCGCGGCTGCCGCGGGATCCACGGCAGATCCGACCGGTGTGCTCGGGCTGGAGGTGAGCCGGCAGATCGACGCCGGCCTCCAGCCCGACGGCCGGTGCCCGGCGCCGACACTGCGACGGCTCAACCGGCTGGCCGCCCTCGTCCCGGTTCGCGACACGGCCGACATCGAGTTACCGGTGCAACGGCTGCGGCTGCAAGGGCTGCGCGCGATGTCGGCCGGTCCGCTCATGCGGCTGCTGCTCGTCTATCCGGTCCGGCACCGGGCACTCGCGCTGCTGCGGCGCAATCCCGAGCACCCGATGGCGAACTACCTGGTCGGGCGCTGGCATCTGAGCATGCCCCGGGCACTGGGTGGCCGGCCCGAAACCGGCGCCGAGCACCTGGGCAGGGCAACCGTCGCGGCACCGCAGGCAGACACCCGGTACGCAATGGGACTGGCTGAGGCACTGGTTGCCGCTGGTCGGCCGGCTGACGCGATGCAGCCGCTCATCACCGTCATCGAACGAACACCCCGCACCGATCGCGGGCACCGGCGCGTCCAGCGCGCCGAAGCCCTGTTGTCCAGGCTCAATTCCGCTATTCCGGGCGTCTCTGTGGATGTCCCTGTTCAGACGCAGGCGAACATGGCCGGCGTCGGAGGTTCCAGATGATCACCCTTACTCGGTTCTCCCTCAGCCGGCCCCGCCTCGTCATCGGCTTCTGGCTGATCGCCGTTGCACTGGCCGGCGGCCTGGCGCTGCACCTGCCGGATGCCATGAAGGCCGGCGGTTTCAACAACCCGCGCGGCTCGGCTGTCCTCGGGCAGAGCACGTTGGAGAAGGCCTTCGGCGATGCGCCGAACAGCCTGCAGGTCGTGCTGCACGATCCCGAGCGCCCGGTGGCGCCGGCCGCCGCCAAGGCGGCCCAGGCGCTGCGCGGCTTCGAGCATGTCGGCTCGGTGCAGTACGCCAATACCCAGCCGACCTGGCTGTCTCGCGACGGCCACACCACCTTCTTGCAGGTCGGCTTCACCAGCGACAACAACACGACCCAGAACCTGGTGCCGGAGCTGCACCGAGCGGCCGTCTCCGCGATTGCCGACGCGGGTATCGAGGTGAATGTGACCGGCGCCCCGGCGCTGGACTACGCGCTCAACCTGCAGTCGGCGAAGGATGCCCAACATGCCGAGCTGATCGCCTTTCCGCTGCTGTTCCTGGTGTTGTTCCTGGTCTTCCGCTCGGTGGCGGCAACCCTGATCCCGGTGTCGCTGGCCGGTCTGAGCATCGTCCTCTCACACG
>NZ_DASVQG010000137.1:0-1722 GCF_036389215.1 Jatrophihabitans sp. | reverse complement strand
TACTCAACGTGGCTCAGCCGCGGCGAACGATGGTCAATCTCTACTGGCAGACATACGCGACGGACATTGAACCGCCGACTTGTATGAGGTGCACGGGACGCGGTGGTAGATGATCTAGTGTGTCGCGCCTGAGATTCCCGCTCTATGTTGCTATGGTTTCGGGATGTCCCGCGCTGAACGTGCCGAGGCCGAGTTCCTGTTGACCGACGCCGAGCGGGCACAGCTGCTGGGGTGGGCGCATGGGGAGTCGGCGCGGTTGGCGGTGCGGGCGAAGATCGTGCTCGCGTGCGCCGAGCCCGGGGTGGTCTACGAACGGCTGGCCGCCGAGTTGGGTGTGACCACGATGACCGTGGGCGCCTGGCGGAAACGGTTCACCCGAGCCCGGTGCGACGGACTGGCGGATGGCCGGCGGTCGGGACGACCGAAGGCGGAGCTGGTGGTGACCGACGCCGAGCGGGAGCAGCTGACCCGGTGGGCGCGGCGGGCGAAGACCGCGCAGGCGTTGGCGCTGCGGTCGAAGATCGTGCTGGCCTGCGCGGACGGGCGGTCCAATGCCGAGGTAGCGACCCGGTTGCGGGTGACGCCCGGGACGGTGACCCGCTGGCGCGCCCGGTTCGTGGCCCACCGGCTCGACGGGCTGGTCGACGAGCCGCGCCCCGGCCGGCCGCCCTCGATCTTGCTCGACCAGGTCGAGGACGTCGTGATCGCCACGCTGGAGCAGACCCCGCCCAACGCCACACACTGGTCTCGCGCCTCGATGGCGGCACGCACTGGGCTGAGCCGCTCGACGATCGGGCGGATCTGGCGGCAGTTCGAGCTCAAGCCCCACGTGCAGGACTTCTTCAAGCTCTCGACCGACCCGCAGTTCGTGGACAAGGTGGTCGACGTGGTCGGGCTCTACCACCACCCACCCGAGGCCGCGGTGGTGTTGTGCGTGGACGAGAAGTCCGGCATGCAGGCCCTGGACCGCTCCCAACCGGTGCTGCCGATGATGCCCGGCATGCCGGCGCGGCAGACCCCCGACTACGTCCGGCACGGCACCACCAGCCTGTTCGCCGCGTTCAACATCGCCGACGGCAGCGTCATCTCCGCACTGCACCGCCAGCACCGAGCGGTCGAGTTCCGCAAGTTCCTCGCTGCGATCGACAAAGCCGTGCCGGCCGAGCTGGATGTGCATCTGATCTGCGACAACCTGGCCACCCACAAGACCCCGGCGATCCGCGACTGGCTGGCCCGCCATCCCCGCTTCCACCTGCACTTCACCCCGACCGGCTCGTCCTGGATCAACCAGGTCGAACGCTGGTTCGGAATCCTCACCGACCAACTCATCCGGCGCGGGGTCCACCGAAGCGTCGTCGCCCTCGAGAACGACGTCCGCGAGTGGATCAAGAATTGGAACGAGGACCCGAAACCGTTCATCTGGACCAAGACCGCCGAGGACATCCTCCAGTCCTTAGCGAAATATATCGCGAAGATCTCCGGCGCAGGACACTCGGGCGGTGCCGAGGTTGGCGATGATGAGGACGAGCTCGAGGACAGCGCCCAAAGCGACGCTTGCGATGGGGTCGGCGCCGGCTCCGGTGATGGAGTCGGGGGTCCCGCACCGGGGCGTAGAGGATGAAGTACGCCGGGATCGAGGTGACGAAGGTGGCCACCATCAACCAGCCGGTCAGGGTGGCGATCGTCTTCGTGTCCCTGTGTGGCGCACCGCCGGCCCGATGG
>NZ_DASVQG010000136.1:0-14571 GCF_036389215.1 Jatrophihabitans sp. | reverse complement strand
CAGGGGTGGGATGTCAGCGGTCGTGCGGTTTCGAGTCAGGGCGTGTGCGATGGGGTGGTGGCGTAAAGCCCCCAGTGGTGCGGGGTAAGCGCGATATCGTCTCGGCCGGAGTCGACGAACACCCCAGGCCGGCCCTCGGAGCGGAAGGCGGGGTTGCGGCGCACCCGGTCCCAGGCCGTCAGATCGCGCAGGTGGATCAGCCAGTGCAGCCTGCCGCTCGGGCCGAATGCCTCTTCGAAGCACACCGCACCGACCTCCTCGCCCGCGTCGGCGTTCAGGGCAGCGGTCAGCTCCGCAGCGACCTCGAGTGCCTCGGCCCGCATGCCGTAACCGGGCTGCGCGACGCGATGGACGACGATGCCCGCGGTCGCTGAGTTCAGCGGGGCGGGAGTGGCGGCCGGGCCGTTCAGCGGCAGCAGGACGTCCGAGCGCATGCTGCCGTCGAGGAACAGTCGGTCCCAGGCACCACCGGACTCGGCATCGGCCACCCGCTCCGCCGCGACCGACTCCCGGTAGGCCCGGTCCTGGTCGCCCATCTCGACCATGTCGTAATAGGTCTGCAGGCCCTGCAGGTGGATCAGCCAGTGCAGCCGGTCCTCGTAGCCGAAGGTTTCCTCGTAGACCAGCGCGGTCGCCTTGCCACCTTGGCGGCGGTTGACGTGCTTGGCCAACTCGCGGGCAAAGACCCGCCCCTCGTTGCGGTACTGCGAGCGAAGCTGACCGGACTTGAGGACGAGGACTCCCGCCGTCGTCGAGTCCAGTACGTCGAGCGAGGGGTCGATCTGATGTGACGCCGCGGGAACGATGCCGGCGAAGCGCTGCGTCGGCGACATTGCGATGGTGCCGGTCATTGGTAGCCTTTCGTTGAGCCAGGTTTCGCGATGGGGGACTTCGCCGAGGCGGCCCTGCCGGGCCGGATCAACCGTGCGGCACGCTGCCGGTCACCGGGTGTCGAGGACAGCGCGGGACGGCGTGAGCGCGACGTCGTGCATGCTCGACTCGACGAAGATCCGTGCCCAGGTGCCGCCACCCTTCTCGGCAGGGATCCGATCGCGGAAGTAGATGTCGCGGACCTCCTCGTCGCGCACGTGCAATTCGAGCAACCGCATGTAGGTCGTCAGGTCCCTGAGGTGGATCAGCCAGTGCAGCCGGTCGGCTGAGCCGAACCCCTCCTCGTAGACGAATACCGTGCACTCGCCGGGCAGGTTCTTGTTGATCGACTCGGCGACCTCGCGGGCGAACGTCCGCGCCTCGGACCGGAAGTTGTAGATGGGCTGAGCGCTTCGGTGCATCACGATGCCGGAGTTGGCCGAATGCAGGATCTGCGAGTCCGGCAGTGCCGTTTGCTGCCGGGCCGGCGGCAACGCCACCGCACCGGAGGAGCGGTACACCGCGGACTGCCTTTCCAGCACGCCGTCGGCCGAGGTGCCATACATGCCCCAGAACTGCGGGATGAGGACGGTGTCGTGCACGCCCTGCTCGGTGAACAACTCGTTCCACCGGCGGCCACCGAATGCGCCAGCGGCGGCGGCGGACGGTGCGAGGTCGGCCTGCAGCAGATCGTAGTAGGCGGCGAGGGACTCCAGGTGGAACAGCAGGTGCAGCCGGTCGCGGGTGCCGAAAGTCTCTTCGAACATCAGCACGCTGACCAGCCCGGCCTGCTCGCTGTTCACCCTGGCGACCAGTGCCGCGGCACACGCGCGGGCCTCGGCCTGCCGCCCGGCGCTGATCTGGGCAACCCGCTCGATCATTACCCGGGAGTTGGCGCTGTTGCGCACCAGCTCCGGTGCCAGTGAGCTCTGGCTCAGCGCAGGTGGCACCACCTCCGCGATGCGATCGATGTCGCCGATGGCGGCCGTTGCGGTCATGGACCTCGCTCCTCACTGTGGTGCCGAGCGCCACCCGGACGCCGGGGCAGACGTTAGCCAGGGCACCCAGGCAGAACTGCTCAACTATGAGCAGGGCACCAGGTTGTCGGCAGCGCCCACTTGTGCGCACTGCCGGCGCCCGGCGGCGTTATACAGTGGCCTATGGAATGGCGCCGACGAGGCCGCTGAGAGGATTCGCGCAATGACCGCAGTGACCGCATACGAGGCAAAGGCCTCGTTCACCTTCGACAACCGCGAGAACGAGCCCGTCGAGTTTCCCGCGGGCAGTCTCAACCGGGCCCGCTGGTCGAAGGTCCTGACTGGGGACATCGAGGGTTCCTCGATCGTGCACCTGCTGTTGTCGCAACGCGAAGGCGGCCCGGCGGTCTACGTCGGGATCGAGCATTACGACGTCGCGGTCCACGGTCGCAGCGGCACCTTCCTGCTCATGCACTCGGCCACCATGCTCGGTGAGGACCACGAAACGAACTGGACCATCGTGCCTGGCTCGGGCACCGGCGAGCTGGCCGGCATCGCCGGTGCCGCCGAGATCACTCCCGAGCACGACTTCATCCTGCGGTACACGCTGCCGTCCTGAACCGGCTTGCCGCCGCGTAGCACCCTGGTTCGCCGCCGGCCCTCCGGGGCGATCCCGCACGCCTGAGGGGCCGGCGAGACAGGACCGTTCCATGAACCAGCCGACCGCCCATCGCACCGTTCCCGACCTGCTGGTTGCCCGAGCCACCGGCGATCCGGACGCGATCGCACTTCTCGTCGACGGTGCGGGCGAGCTCAGCTTCGGCGAGTGGGAGCTGCGATCGCGACGCGTCGCCAACTCCCTGCTCGCGGCTGGGACCGCCACCGGCGACCGGATCGGATTGTTCTTCAGCGGCACCGACTGGAGCGCGTACGCGGTGGCCTACCTGGGGGTGTTGCGTACCGGCGCGACCGCCCTGCACTTCAACGCCGGGATGCATCCGGGCGAGATCGCCCGCCGCACCACGCTCTGTTCTGTGCAGGCGATGCTCGCTTCGGCGCACAGCGGACTCCCGCCGGGCTGGGCGGGGCGGGTCTTGCCGTTGGAGTCGCTCGAGGGCGGCGCCGAGACCGAGCCAGCCGTGGAGGTCGACGCCGACGGCATCAGCGACGTGCTGTTCACCTCCGGCACCACCGGGCAGGCCAAGGCGTACCTGGTTCCGCATTCCAACCTCACCTTCGGGCGGGAACCGTCGACCCTGCGCGACTTCCAGGGCACCGGCCACATGCTGGTCCCGATGACGCTGGGTACGAGCACCAGCGCCACCTGCGTCGTCGCCACGCTCAGCGCTCCGGCGATCTCGGTCATGTGCGACTCCGAGGACGTCGAGCGGATGGCTGCGCTGGTACAGCAGCACCGCATCGGCACGCTGGCCATCACACCGTGGATCGCGCTCAACATGGTCGACGCCCGACTGCACGAACGTTACGACCTGAGCTCGGTGCAGGTCGTCGCCTCGGGCTCGTCCCCGCTGCCGCCGGCAATCTCCACCACGCTGTTGCAGATGATGCCCGGTGCCAGGGTGATGAGCGCCTGTTCGCAGTCCGAGGCCGGTCCGGCCCTGATCATCAACGTCTTCGATCCGGCCAGACCGCTGTCGATCGGCCGGCCCAGCGCCGCGACCGAGTTGCGGCTGGTCGACGGCGACGGTGCCGACGTCGCGGTGGGAACGATCGGAGAGATCTGGCTCAGGCACCGAGCACCGCGGCGCAGGTACCTGGATCCGGTCCTCAACGCGGGCATCGACGCGGACGGGTTCTATCGCACGGGCGATTACGGGCGGCTGGACGACGACGGCAATCTCTACTTCGTCGATCGCGGTGAGGATCTCATCATCATCGACGAGGCGATCGTCTCCAGCATCGAGGTCGAGGCGGCCCTGTACGAGCATCCCGGGGTTCGCGAGGCCGCGGTGGTGGCCGATGGCCGGGGCGGCATGGTCGCGACGCTGGTGTTGCGCTCGGGGGCATCCGCCGGCGATGTCGTGCAGTTCGCCGGTCACCGTTGCGGTGCGCTGCCCGGTCCGCTCAGGATCGAGCTGGCTTCGGCGTTACCTCGTAGCCAGAACGGCAAGGTGCTCAAGCGAGTGCTGCGCGAGCAGTTGGCCACCGCCCAGTCGGCATAGCAGGTTCGCCGAGCGACAGCGCGCTGCCGGGAACCTCCCGCACCTCCTCGGACCGGCTCAGCCGGCTCCGATGGCGGCACCGTCGAGGAACGCCGCGATTCGCCGGTGCGACAGATCTGAGGTCATCAGCCGGGAGAACTCCGCGATCGCGAGCTGGTCCTGGGCAGCGCCGCCACCCCACACTTCGGCACTGTAGCGCTTGGCATCCCCCACCGTGATCGGGTCGATGCGACGCATTCGCCGGCTGAGCTGGCGGATCACCGGGGTGGCGTCGGTCAGCACCTGGTCCGCCAGCTGCACCCTGGCCGCTTCGTCGGCGTCCATCGGCAGCGTCGTGAGCGCCATCCGGTGGGCGGCCTGAAACCCGATCCGCCTCATCAGAAAGGGCATCACGCAGGCCGGCAGGAGGCCCCACAGCGCCTCAGGCAGGGCGAAAGTGGCTGCCGGGCCGGCCAGCACCAGGTCGCTGGCAGCGACCAGGCCGACGCCGCCGCCAAGTGCCGGACCCTCGACGCGGCTGACGACCAGTCGCGGGATCCGGGTCAGCCGCCGAAGCAAGCCGAGGAATTCCTTGCCACCGTCGGCGGGATCGCCACCGGAGGAGGCTTCGACGGCCTCGCTCAGGTCCATGCCCGAGCAGAAGACGGCCGCGGTGGACTCGAGCACGACGATCCGCGAATCGGGTTCGGACTCGGCGCGGTCCAGGGCACCGTGCAGCTGAGCCAGCATGGTCGCGGTGATGCCGTTCCCTGCTTCGGGCCGGTCCAGCAGTACCCGCAGCACGCCCGGCCCGGCGTCCTGGACCCGGACCACCGCACCGTTTCCGGTCGCCGCCATCCCTCAACTCCACCGGTACTGTCGATGGAAGTCTGCTATCTGATCGAGCACCAGCAGCTCGCGGCCCTCGAACTTGGCGGCCCAGACGTCGGCGTAGGCCGCGGTGTCGAACTTCTGGTCCCGCACGCCGCACATCCGGTCCAGGCTCATATCGCTGAGCAGCTCGTACTCCGCCATGCTCAGCGGATACCGGTCCGAGATCGCCGCCTCGATGTCCCGGGCACGGACCCGTTCCCGGCCCAGCGGCGTCACGACGCCGCTGTAGAACTCCGATGCGCAGCCAGAGCCATAGGAGAACAGGCCGACTCGCTCCGGCACCGGCACCTCGATGCCTGCTACCAGCGAGCACAGCGCCAGGTACAGCGACGCCGAGCAGAAGTTGCCGACTTCGGAGGCGAAGGACAGCCCGGGGGCGACCCGCTCGGCGAAGTCCTGCTCGATCTCGGCCCGACCGCCGGGCGCCGCCGATTGCCGCAACCGCCGGAACGCCGCAGGAACCATTCCGGCGAACGGAGTGTGGAAGGCCAGGTGAGCGAAGGTAGTTCTCAGGTCGGCGCCCGGGACCCGGGCCGAGTACGCGCGATAGCTGTGCTGGAGGCACTCCAGATACGCCAGCAGTGACAGGTCCGAGTCGCCGGCCTCGAGATCCGGCCGGGGCCGCAAGGTGTCCATCACCTCGAAGCTGTGAAAGCCGCTGGCTCCTGGATCGATCGCCAGCACCTCGGCGTCGTGGCCGATCAGCATCGCTACCGCGCCACCGCCCTGAGACGGCTCCCAGTAGGTGTTGCGGGCCGCGACGCTGGCCGCATCGGTCGCTATCACCAGCGCTCGGGCGCCGGGAACAGGACTCGTCGAGATCATCGCGACCGCGGTCTGCACGGCGGCGGTGCCGCCATAGCAGGCGTGCTTGACCTCGAATGACCGGCAGCTACGGCTCAACCCGAGATAGTGATGGACGTAGCTGCTGATCGACTTGCCGAAATCCAGCCCGGACTCGGTGCCGACGATGACCAGCTCGATCTTGGCGCGTTCGGTCTCCTCCAGTGCCGCGATCAGCGGACCGGCCGCGTTGACCGCGTTGGTCACCGCATCCTCACACGGCAGGTTCACCGACTTACGGCGCATATCCAGATTGGCCAGCCGCCGCAGGTCCAGGCCCCGGGCCCGGAACAGCTGCTCCACGCTCAGGCAGGCACGCCCGACGTAGGCATTGATCGCCTCGATACCGACGCTCACCCGATTCCCCCTCAGACCGCGGCGTCCATCGGGGCCAGCACGGTGTCGTGCAGGCTGGCGGGCACGAACAGTTGCCCCCACGCTCCGCCGCCGAGCTCACCAGGAACCCGCTGCCGCTCCAGCAACGCACGCATCCCGGCATCCGTTCGCTCCAGCTCCGAGACCTTCTGATAATCGCCCAGTTCTCGCAGATGGATCATCAGATGCAAGGTGTCCTGCCGGCCGAAGATCTCCTCGAACAGGAACGCCGTCACCACGCCCGGCAGCGCCTGGTTGACATAGTCCGACCACTGCACCCAGAAGTACCGGCACTGCTCACGTACCTCGTAGCGGGCCCTTCCGGTGCGCAGCACCACCGCCCCGGAGTTGGCCGTGTGGAGCTGGACCTCGGCCGGCTGCTCGGTCTGCCAGCACGCCGGCTCGGCGAACAGCACGGCCGGGTCCACCGCGCCTTCGGGAGGATGCGCGAAGCCGTGCTGAGGGCACAGAACGTTCTCCGAGAAAGAGCCCGCGGTGAACATCCGCTCCCAGTTGCCGCCGCCCCGGCCCGGCAGCCGGTCCAGGGTGGAGATGTCCTGATACTCGCGGTCATGGTCCACCATGTTCAGTAGCCGCTGGTAGTCGTGCGGGGACCGCATGTGCACGAACCAGTGCAGCCGGTCCCGGACGCCGAGCACCTCGCGGAACACGTAGGTCGACACTGCATCCGGCTGAGCACTGTTGAGATAGCCCACCAGATCCCGGGCGAACTGCTCCCCCTCGCTGGCGAAACCGTATTCCAGCTGGCCGGTCCGGTGAACGGTGAATCCGCTGTTGGCCGAGTTGAGTGCGGTGATCCCGGTTTCCGGGGCCGTCGCGGAGGGGCTCGGGATATCGATCACGGGCATGTCCTTCCAGATGCATTCATACCGCGTCGGCGGTGTCGGTCAGGGCAGCGGGCCGCTCCGCGGGGACTGCGGGCGCTGTGGGCACTGTGGGCACTGTGGGCACTGTGGGAAGACGGCGGCGGCGCAGCGCGGCCCGGTACAGATGGCGAACCCACATCACCAGGCCGGTGAAGTCGAACAGCAGCGAGATGACGAAGATCGTCACGAAATCCAGCGAGCTGAAGCGGGTCGGCTGGCCGATGATGAGCAGTGTCACCTGGTAGAGGTAGGCCCAGAGGACTGGCACGCCGACGAACAGGAAAGCAGACAGTGACACGATCCGGCCGAGGATCCAGACGATCGAGTACCGTCGGATGACCCGCAGCTCGCGCGCTGGGATGGCGGACTGGTCGACGAGCCTGCGTGATCGGCGCACCTTGGCAGACAGGTTCCACAGGTAGTCCTCGGTGTCGCTGAGCAAGCTACGGCAATCGAAGAGCGTCGAGATGACGTAGTAGCCGTCGGTTCTCAGGAAGAAGAACAGCTGCCAGACGATGCGGGTGTAGTAGGTGACCAGCACGCCCGCGGTCAGGGCCGCCACCGAGGGCAACAGGTGTATCCAGCCGTTGCCATCCGCCCAGCGAAGCCCGATCAGCACAGCGGCGGTCACGGAGTCGATCACGGTTCCGAAGACGAAGGCAAGGTACCGCTTCCGTTTCGGTACCAGCCACATCCCGTTCATGCTCGTCTGTGCTACCAGCACGTACATCTGGTTGCCGGCGCACAGCTTGGCCGGCACGCCTACCGCTCGGGCGGCGACGACGTGGCCGAGTTCGTGCAGCAGCACGCCGAGCAGTGTGAAGAACACCGTGATCCAGGTGAACGCGGCAAAGTGGTCGTGATAGACCAACGAGGTGGACGCTGGTATCAGGCTCGGCTGCGTGATCACCAGGCACGCGCCCATACCGATGATCGCGCCGGCGAGCGCGAGCACCGGTGCGCTCACGAACAGCCGAGCCGTCGCGGGACTGAGCCAGCTGAAGTCCACCAGGCTGCGGCGGCCGGGGAGCGGTCGTTGCGGTAGTTCATCAGCCGCAGCGGCGACGAAGCCTTCCGCTTCCAGCGCAGCCACGAAATCCAGCACGTCGATCTGCTGGCCATGGCGCTGCTCGTACTCTCGAGCCGACTCGCCGATCGTGCGCCCGGCAGCAAGCCAGTCGAGGATCTCGAGCCCCTCCCGGGCGAAGACGAGGTAGACCTCGCGGTCGGGATCGCCGATCGTCGCGGTATCACCATCGGCTCGCCGGTCGAACGGGTAGACCGCAACCCGGGATTGCAGGGAGTATCCAGGCACAGTCACTCCGATCAGTCGCTCCGGGGAGTTGTCTACCTATCCGCAAACGACAGGAGCCGCGAGCGACCCCTGCCGCCCTGAGCGCTACGCGGTCTGGTTCGCACTACCGCAACCTGCCGCGGTGCTGGTCTTGACCGGCTCCAGCCGGCGTACAGAGATCTTCGTCATGTAGTCACCTCCCCCAGGGGCTCGAACGCCAACTTCCCTACGGCACGCACCATGCCCGTCCCGGTCATCGCGAACTGCTCACTATTGCTCAGCTTCAGCGAACCTGGCGCCACCGTGCGGATCACGCCTGCCGGTCGGCTACGAATACAGGCTGTAGTCAACGCCGCGAGGGGTTTGCGCAAGCAACAGAACCGATCGAGCCGCCGGTGACCGAACCGGCCGCCGGGCCTCCCGCGCCGAGCACTTCGACTCGCAGCATTTCCCGGGCCCAGGGTGGCAGCCGAATTGGCTGATAATACGGTCGGCCTACGGTGAGGCACGCGAGACCGCTCGGACGAGAAGGGGCGAGGTCGATTAAGACTTCGCTGAACTTCCGGAGAAGGCTTGCAATCCACAGCCGAGTTACGTCAAGCTCAGTGAATGACGGTCGTGCCTATGGATTAGTCGTCATCGCCTCCATTACCACCTCGTGGGCTTGCTTGCCATCGTGATCGAGGTGCGTCCTGCTACTCGCCAAGGTTTCAGACCCAGGACCGCTGAAGTTTGGCATGAATCTGCGGCACACCTCCTCAACAGTCATGGTGAAGCTATGCGCAATCCCCCCTTGACGGTGCCAGTAGTGGAGTACTCGCGGTCTCCCCGCGCCCGCTTTCGTTGGTATGCGAGAACCACCAAATACACCTTGACATGTTGCTGCCGATTGTTGAACGTGTAATGCCATACCATTGAACTTGGGGAAGCATGTTAATCGAACTTGGATTTTCACCGGCAGCTGACGAGTTGTACCAATCGTTGATTCGCGTACCGGAATTCGAGCTCGACGAACTAGCCGCTCATGCGCGGGCATCGATCGAGGAGTTGAGGTCAGCGCGTGAAGAATTGATACTGTCCGGCCTGATATTGCGGTCGAGAGAGCGGACCAATGGTGTTGTCCTCCTGGATCCGGAGGTGACGATCAACCGCCTGCTTGCCGCGAAAGCTGTGGAGATAGCACGGTTGCAGGAGCAGCTTGCGACCGCTCGAGCGAGCCTCAAGACACTGATGTCGGAATACGCGCAGACCAGGCCCAACGGCGTCGCGATAGCAGGAAGTGTCGAACTGTTCGGCCTAGATGCCATTCAGCAGGCCATCGAAGAATGGAATCGCCGGGCGCGGCGAGAAGTGCTCACAATGGACCCGACCGCACAGTACAGCTCGGAACAGATCGCAGTTGCCCGGCACCGTGACCTCGATGCCCTCGAACGCGGTGTCAAGCTTCGCAGGCTCTATAGCGTGAGCAGCCGAAGTGATCCCGACACAGCGCTCTACCAGTTCGAGGCGGCGCAACGTGGCGCCCAGCTCCGGTTCATCCGCGACGTACCCATACGGATGACAGTGTTCGACCGGGAGGCCGGACTGATACCCATGCATGCGGTAGACAACGGCAGGTCGGGCGTCCTCATGCGCGGCGAGGCTGTCACCGCCATCCTCGTCCGGTCCTTCGAGCTGCTGTGGGCGACAGCCGAACCGCTGGAGGCGATCGAGGAGCGGCAACCACACCACCATGACGTCGTCGATCCGACCGACCTGGACCGGACATTGCTCAAGCTCATGAGCATGGGTGTCAAAGACGAGTCGATCGCTCGCCATCTCGGGGTGTCGGTACGCACGGTACGGCGCCAGATCGCCGACCTGATGACTCGGCTGGAAGCGGGTTCCCGATTCGAAGCGGGGATGCGGGCCGCATTCCGCGGGTGGGTGCAGTGATCGGAATAGTTCCGCCCCGGGCGCCGACGGGACGTGGTGGTCGGGCAGCGGAGTGCGGAGCGGGGCATCCAGCAGGCACGTGATCGTCTGGCACTCTGGCCGCTCTGACCGGAGCGGCAGACCGGCGGAACCAGGCCACCTCGGTTCGAAAGCTCAGACCGCCGACTGCTCCGACCCGGTCACGTCGGCCAGGGCCGCGGCTACGGTAAGCCCGTGGTCGACGCAGCACTCGGGGACAGCCAGCAATACCAGCAATTGCAGCGCTCCTCCCTACAATGGGCGCCATGTCCGATATAGCTGCGCAAGAGCGGTACCTGAACCTCCTTGAGAGGATGCTGACCCGATATGGGTTCGAAGGGAGTCACCAGCGCCTGAGGCTGCCACAGAGGACCTACGCCCTCTACCTATGGAATCTGCTTGAGGCTGAGGTGTCCGATCGAGACGTCAGGCTGGTGGAGGCGACGGAGTTTGACGCAAGCAAGCGTGAGCAGGGCCGTGACTGGCCGGTCGACGCTGAGACGATGGTGGGCCTCAAGCGGCTTCGAAATGTGCGGGAGTGTGTCGAAAGTGTCATTGCCGAAGGCATTGCGGGTGATTTAATCGAAACAGGGGTTTGGCGTGGGGGTGTCACGATCTACATGCGGGCGATCCTGGCTGCCCACGGGGTGAAGGATCGGGTCGTATGGGTGGCCGACTCTTTCCAAGGCCTACCACCCCCTAACGTCGCTAACCCGGCGGATATGGGGAGCAAGCTGCACACGAGGAACGAGCTAGCTATTTCCGTCGAAACGGTCAAGGAGAATTTTCGCAAATATGATCTTTTAGATGACCAAGTGCGTTTCCTCGAAGGGTTCTTTGAGGACACACTCCCGAATTCGCCGGTAGGGCAGTTGGCCGTGCTACGCCTTGATGGCGATATGTACTCCTCGACCATGGTCGCTTTGGACTCTCTGTACGACAAGCTGTCTGTCGGAGGCTACGTCATTATCGACGACTTCGGCGCTATATCTGCTTGCCGGAAAGCGGTAGAGGACTTTCGAGGGCGGCGCAATATTACGGATGAAGTGCTACGGATCGACTATACTGGCGTTTACTGGCGGAAATCATGACTGAAGTAGTCCCCCCAACTGTCGAGGAACTGCAAAGCACTCTTCGGGATCGCGACCAAGACCTCACCTGGCTCTGGTCGTCCGGACGCACAATGGGCGCTCAATTGTGCGCGCGACTTGCAAAAGAGGCGAAGTCTGCCGACGGTCTGATCCGGTCCGCTATGGACGCAGCGCAGGCTGCGGAATCACGGGCTGCTGCCGCCGAGAGCCGTGCGGCAACTGCAGAGACATTGCTTCGGCAGACACTTGAAAGTGAGACATGGGCTGTGGGCCGCGCCGTCCTCTTCGGTCCAAGATATGTGATGAAGAGGCTCCGACCGCACGTCAGGAGAAAAAACACACCGGACCCAGGGGGCCGTTGAAGGCCCGCGGGAAAGTAAGCCATACCCGTCCAGCCTCCCGTCGCCGGGCACACAGTGGTGATCACTGTTATCCATGAGTGTGATCGCTGCGAGTAGACCTGCGACCCCGGTCCCCGAGATCTTCGGTGTCCTGATCTCGAGCTGCCTGCTGGCTCCGCTCCCACCACATGGCGAGCATGGTCCGCACCTAGGACTGCCTACTTTGCGCTGACCTGGTGGCGCGGACAACTGGCGTCGCTGAGCGCGGAGCGATCCTCGGTAATCGAGCTGACTGCGTTGCTCCGGTCGCTGGACATCACCCCGAGGCGCCGGCGGTGTCCAGGACGTAGTTGATGGGTCCGGCGCCAAGGGTCAGGAACGGTTGGAACCGTTCCTTGGACCCGCCGTCGGTACAGCTGCAGCCGCGGTGGTTCGCCGCCCGCCGAGGGAAATGCCGGCTGCACGTACTTATGAGCCGTGTCGCGCCTCCTGTGTAGTGCGCACGGGACGCATAGTGCGTGATCTGCCCCAGGGGTCGGTCGATCGGCGCCGATCTGCCCGGAGTACGACGCGCTGGAGGAGTGGCCACGATGACACTCTCGATGCGGCGTAGAGGACGAAGGTTGGGAGGCTGGCTGCTGCTCCCGCCGGTCGCCGTGCTGAGCTGGTTGTCGACACCATCCGCTGAGGCCGCGACGCTTGGTGACCTGCCCCCCGTAATCGGGATGCAAGTTGATGATGCGGTCACGACGCTTCTCGATGTCGGAGTCACGAGCACGACGGTGCCCGATCCGGTACCAGAAGGTGTCGACCGCAGCCTGGTGCTGGTGCAGGAGGTGATCGATTCCAGTGTGCGAACGCAAGCGCCGACGAACTCAGTCCAACTGATCCTCGGCTCACGGGTTCCCACCCTGCTTGAGCTCAGCGCGTCCGCCGCTGCTTCCAGCCTTACTGCCCGCGGCCTGGCCGTGAGCGGCATCCCTCCCGATGCTGGGGATAGCGCGGTCGTCCGAAGTCAGGATCCGGCGCTACCTGGCGCATTCGTCCTCTGGGACGGCTACCCATTGGTTGCCCACGATGTGTCTGCCTGACCCGGCACGTTTCATAGGCCGGTCCTCCCGGTCAGGATGGAGTCGCGCCCCACCCATGTATCGATTCGGCTCCATCGGCGGGTCGTCATCGGGCAGCTTGGCCGGCCGCATCGGGTAGCTTGGCCGGCCGCATCGGGCTGCAACGATCCACGCCTCGGGCGCGTCTGTGTGTTCGAGGGAGGAAGGCATGACACGCACAGAGCGATCACGATGATCTGCCGCTGTGCGGGGCAAGGGATCTTACGGTCGCCGGTCCGACACCGGCGTGCTTCGGCGTCGGGTTCTGCCGCCGCCAAATAGGGGGAGAGCACATGCGCACACCGGTATCAATCGCTGCGGTTGCCGTCGTCACGGCGGCCGGACTGCTGTACTCGGGGTCGACGGCCTGGGCCGCCGTCCCGACCAACGACACCATTGCCGTGGCAACGCCGATCTCGGCGCTGCCCTTCACGGCGACCCTCGACACCACCCAAGCCACCACCGACGCCGACGATGCCAGCCTCAACGCCGATTGCGGCGCACCGGCAACCGAGGCCAGCGTCTGGTACTCCTACACCGCGCCGGCCGACGGAGCCGTGGTCATCGACGTCAGCCAGTCCAGCTACGCGGCCGGCGTCATCGTCGCCAGCGGAACGCCCGGCAGCCTCGTGATAGACACCTGCGGCCCCCGCGCGGTGGCCGAGACCGTCACCGCCGGCGAGACCGTGTACATCATGGCGTTCGACGACACCCCGGGGTCGGGCAACGGCGGCACCTTGCAGATCTCGATCGACAACGCGCCCCCGCCGCCGGACCTGTCAGTGACCGTCGACCCCGTCGGGAGCTTCAACTCTCACACCGGTGTCGCCACCATCAGCGGGAGCGTGACCTGCACCGGCGGTGACTTCGTCGTCCTGGAGACCGGCCTGCGCCAGAAGGTCGGGCGAGTCGCGATCACCGGCTCCGGGACCACGGAGTTGCCCTGTGACGGCACCTATCGCTGGGCGATCGACGTCCTGGGCGACAACGGCCGCTTCGCCGGCGGCAAGGTCGCCACTGTCGAGTTCAGCTTCGCCTGCGGAGCCGTCTTCTGCAGCCAGGGCTTCACCACGCAGACGGTGACCCTCAAGAGCGCGAAGAAGTAGCCGAGCGCAGCACCAGCCCGGCGGCTCATGGGCCCCGGCCGGGGCGGCGCGTTGCCACCCCGGCCGGGAGGCTCATTGGGCGAGCTTGCCCGAGGCATCTCGGTCAACGACATCAATGTTGAGTTCGAGGTTCTGATAGAAGCCCTCGTTCGTGAGGTTCGACGAGCCGACATAGGCGCGAGGTTCAGCGAAGGCGTTACCCCGGGGGGCGTGGAAGATGTATGTCTTTCCGTGGAGGGCAGCGGTCATGAAGACTTTCATCTCGACAGCGCCTGACTGCAGTTGCAACTTGAGTTGCTGAAGGGTCCGTCCTGTAGTGCCGAGAGAGCGTCCCGTTCAGTGGAGGCAGCCGCGGAACGGTTGGAGGCGGATGCAAGAGGTGTGATTCCCAGGTTGTGGTGTAGGCCCGTTGGGGTGACATGGCGTCCGGAGCGTGGGGCGCTGGGGTCGCCGACTGAGAGCTCGGACGTGGGTGTCGCCAGCTGTGGTGCGGCCAGCTGGCTATCGAGTCCGGTGGAAAAGCGTTCCGACTGAGCCAACTCGATCTTGCGGACAGGCCCCACAGCAGGCAAACTTAACGGGCAGATCACGTCACGGGAAGGTTCATCGGAGGCTACCGTGTCGATCGACGTCCCCAAACCTGCCGCCAACACCTCGCTGAAGGTCCTG
>NZ_DASVQG010000135.1:0-47782 GCF_036389215.1 Jatrophihabitans sp. | reverse complement strand
CCGACCAGCGGCGAGGTGGCGGTCAGGTTCAGATGGTCGGAGATCAGCACCGGATCACCGGGCCGCATGTCCGTACGCAGCCCGCCGGAGCCGTTGGTGAGCACCGTGACGGTGCAGCCGGCGGCGGCGGCAACCCGCACCCCGTGCACCACCGCGGCCACCCCGCGACCCTCATAGAAGTGGGTACGCCCGGAGAAGACCAGGATCCGCTTGCCGCGGTTGCCGTCGGTGCCTTCCAAGGCCAGCGACCGGATGGTGCCGGCGTGCCCGGCGACCACCGGCGGCAGGAAGCCGGGCAGGTCGGTGCTGGCGAACTCCAGGTCGGCGCTGGCGCGTTCGCTCAGCGCGTCGACCGCGGGCAGCCAGCCGGAGCCGAGCACCAGGGCCACATCGTGGCGCTCGGCACCGGTCCGCTCGGCCAGCGCCTGGGCCGCCTCGCGGGCCAGCTGCCGCGGATCGGCCGGCTGCCCGTCGTCCTGGGGTTGGTGGGAGGAATGTCCGGGAGCGGTCACGGAAGAAGAGCCTAGCGGCGCCGGCCGCCGGATCGATCCGGGCATGACCGGGCAGGCTCTCGGCACCGGGCAGGCTCTCGGCACGGGCAGGCTCTCAGCAGAGGCAGCGCGGCGGCGGCTGGTGGTGCGAGAGATAGGCCACGCCCTCGCGCCCCTGCCCTCCGGTTCGCTCTAACATCGCGCTATGACGGCGCCTGGAGCTCACCTCAACCTGGCCGGGAACTTCCCGCCGGCGAGCCGGGAGCAATGGCGGTCGCTGGTCGCCTCGGTGCTCACCAAGTCCGGGGTGCGGTTCTCCGACGGCACCCCCGAGGACGCGCTCTCCTACCGCAACTACGACGGGTTGCTGATCGCCCCGCTGTACACCGCCGACGACCTGCCGGACGGGGTGGGCCTCGAGGCCGCCGGGCTGCCGGGCGAGCCGCCGTTCGTGCGCGGGGCCGCCGCCGAGCGCCCGGCCTGGGACGTCCGGCAGCGGGTGAGCGACCCGCAACCGGCCGCCGCCAACGCGGCGGTGCTCGCCGAGCTTGCCGGTGGCGCGTCCTCGATCTGGCTGCGGCTGGGCTCGTCGGGGGTCGGCGCGCCGGTCGAGTCGCTGGCCGCCGTCCTGGACGGGGTGTACCTGGAACTGGCGCCGGTGGCGCTGGAGGCGGGGGCCGAGACCGAGGCCGCCGCCGAGGCGCTGCTGCGGCTGGCCGGCGATCGCGGCCTGGCCCCGGGCGAGCTGGCCGGCACGCTGGGAGCGGACCCGATCGGGCAGGCCGCGCGTACCGGGACCGCGCCGGAACTGGGCCTGCTCAGCCGGCTGGCCGCCGCGGCCGCCGAGTACCCGCGGCTGCTGCCGGCCACGATCGATGCCAGCGTCTACGCCGAGGCCGGTGGCAGCGACTCCGACGAGCTGGCAATCGGTGTCGCGGTCGGGGTGGCGTACCTGCGGGCCCTGATCGAGGCGGGCCTGAGCATCGAAGCGGCCCTGGCGCAGCTGGAATTCCGGTACGCGGTGAGCGCCGACCAGTGGTCCTCGATGGCCAAGCTGCGGGCCGGCCGCCGGCTCTGGGGCCGGGTGGCCGAGTTGTGCGGCGCCCCGGCGGGCAGCCGCGGCCAGCGCCAGCACGCGGTCACGGCGGCGGCGACGCTGACCCGGCGCGATCCGTGGGTGAACCTGCTGCGGGCGACCGTCGGCTGCTTCGCGGCTGCCGTCGCCGGTGCCGAGGTGATCACCGTGGCGCCGTTCGACTCGGCGGTGGGCCTGCCCGATGACTTCGGACGCCGGATCGCGCGCAACACCCAGTCGATCCTGCATGACGAGTCCGGCCTGGCCCGGGTGCTGGACCCGGGTGGCGGCTCGTGGTACCTGGAGTCGCTGACCGAGCAGCTGGCCGAGGTCGCCTGGGACAAGTTCACCGCGATCGAGCGGGCCGGCGGCGCGGTCGCCGCGCTGCAATCCGGTGCGCTGGCCGGGATGCTGGCCGCCAGCTGGCAACCGCGCCGGGACAACATCGCCCGCCGCCGTGACCCGATCACCGGCGTCAGCGAGTTCGCGATGCCCACCGAGACCCCGCTCAGCCGGCCGCAACCGGCACAGCCGGCCGGCGGGCTGCCGCGAGTGCGCTATGCCGAGCCGTTCGAGGCGCTGCGGGACCGTTCGGACGCCCAGCTGGCTGCCACCGGTGCCCGGCCGCGGGTGTTCCTGGCCGCGTTCGGGCCGGTACCCGCGCACACCGGGCGGCTGGCCTTCGCCCGCAACCTGCTCGCCGCCGGCGGTATCGAGTCCGTGGCCGGCACCGGCGAGCCGGCCGAGCTGGTGGCGGCGTTCCGGGCAGCCGGGACCGGCCTGGCACTGCTGTGCTCCTCCGACGCCGGGTACGCCGAGCAGGCCGGGCCGCTGGCCGCCGATCTGAAGGCCGCCGGCGCCGCGCAGGTCTGGATCGCGGGCCCGCCGGACCTCGCGCGGGGCGGCGTCGACGCCGCGATCTTCACCGGCTGCGACGCGGTCGCCGCCCTGGACTCGATGTATCAGGTCGTGGGGGTTCCGTACGAGGTCGTGGGGGTGCGGTCGTGATTCCGGACTTCGGAAAGCTGTCGCTGGGCCGGCCCGCGTCCGGACCTGCCGGCCGGCCGGCCCCGGCAGCGGGCAGCTGGAGCACCCCCGAGGGCATCGAGGTGGCTCCGCTCTACACCGCCGCCGACCTCACCGAGCTGGACTTCCTCGGCAGCTACCCGGGCATCGCGCCGTACCTGCGCGGGCCCTACCCGACGATGTACGTCACCCAGCCCTGGACGGTCCGGCAGTACGCCGGGTTCTCCACGGCCGCGGACTCCAACGCCTTCTACCGGCGCAACCTGGCCGCCGGCCAGAAGGGCCTGTCGGTCGCCTTCGACCTGCCCACCCACCGCGGCTATGACAGCGACAACCCCCGGGTGATCGGCGACGTCGGGATGGCGGGGGTGGCCATCGACTCGATCTATGACATGCGCGAGCTGCTCAGCGGCATCCCGCTGGAGCGGATGAGCGTGTCGATGACCATGAACGGCGCGGTGCTGCCGGTGCTGGCGCTGTTCGTGGTGGCCGCCGAGGAGCAGGGAGTCGCCCCGGAGCAGCTGACCGGCACCATCCAGAACGACATCCTCAAAGAGTTCATGGTGCGCAACACCTACATCTACCCACCGGTTCCGTCGATGACCATCATCAGCGACATCTTCGCCTTCACCTCGGCACGGATGCCGCGCTTCAACTCCATCTCGATCTCCGGCTACCACATCCAGGAGGCCGGTGCCACAGCTGACCTGGAGCTTGCCTACACCCTGGCCGACGGCGTGGAGTACCTGCGCGCGGGGCTGGCCGTGGGCCTGGACATCGACGCCTTCGCCCCCCGGCTGTCGTTCTTCTGGGGCATCGGCATGAACTTCTTCATGGAGGTGGCCAAGCTGCGCGCGGCCCGGCTGCTGTGGGCCAAGCTGGTCGGTGAGTTCAAGCCGGCGAGCCAGAAGTCGCTGGCGATGCGGGCGCACTGCCAGACCTCGGGCTGGTCGCTGACCGCCCAGGACGTCTTCAACAACGCGGTGCGTACCTGCATCGAGGCGATGGCCGCCACCCAGGGCCACACCCAGTCCCTGCACACCAACGCCCTGGACGAGGCGCTGGCGCTGCCGACCGACTTCTCGGCCCGGATCGCCCGCAACACCCAGCTGATGCTGCAGCAGGAGTCCGGCACCACCAGGGTGATCGACCCGTGGGGTGGCAGCGCCTACGTCGAGAAGCTGACCTACGACCTGGCCCGGCGGGCCTGGGAGCACCTGGAGGAGGTCGAGAAGGCAGGCGGGATGGCTGCCGCGATCGACCAGGGGCTGCCGAAGCTGCGGATCGAGGAGGCTGCCGCCCGCACCCAGGCCCGGATCGACTCCGGTCGCCAGCCGGTCATCGGGGTGAACAAGTACCGGGTGGAGACCGACCAGAACACCGCGGAGAAGATCGACGTCCGGCGAATCGACAACGCCGGCGTGCGGGCCTCGCAGCGGGAGAAGTTGCTGCGGCTGAAGGCAGAACGCGATCCGGCCGCCTGCCGCGAGGCGCTGGCCGCGCTGACCCGGGCGGCGGCCGCGATAGCCGAGGGCAGCCGACCGGCCGGGCTGGAGCAGAATCTGCTGGCGCTGGCGATCGACGCCGCGCGGGCCAAGGCCACGGTCGGTGAGATCTCCGACGCGCTGGAGGTGGTCTTCGGCCGGCACGCCGGGCAGGTCAGGACGATCTCCGGGGTGTACCGCGCGGAGGCCGAACAGGAGGGCAGGGTGGGTCTGATCGAGCAGGCTCGCGCGGCCACCGACCGGTTCGAGGCCGAGCACGGCCGCCGGCCGCGGATCCTGGTCGCGAAGATGGGCCAGGACGGGCACGACCGGGGCCAGAAGGTGATCGCGACGGCGTTCGCCGACCTGGGGTTCGACGTGGATGTCGGGCCGCTGTTCCAGACCCCGGCCGAGGTGGCTCGCCAGGCCGTCGAAGCCGACGTGCACGTGGTGGGCGTGAATTCGCTGGCCGCCGGGCACCTCACGCTGGTGCCGGCCCTGCGCGACGAGCTGGCCGCCCATGGCCGTTCCGACATCCTGATCGTGGTGGGCGGGGTGATCCCGGAGCAGGACTTCCAGGAGCTGCGGGCCGCGGGCGCGGCAGCCATCTTCCCGCCCGGCACCGTGATCACCACAGCTGCGCTGCAGTTGCTCGAGGTGCTCACCGCCCAGCAACCCAGCGCCGGCTGAGCCACGGTGGTGACCGGTTCACCGGCCGCGGCAGGCCCGGCCGACTCGGCCGTGCAGGCGCTGGCTGACGGCGTGCTGGCCGGCGACCGGACCGCGATCGCCCGGGCGATCACCCTGGTCGAGTCCCGCCGGGTGGATCACCGGGAACAGGCCCAGCTGCTGTTGGCCCGGCTGCTGCCGCATACCGGCTCGGCGCAGCGGGTGGGAATCACCGGGGTGCCGGGGGCGGGCAAGTCCACCTTCATCGACACCCTCGGCAGCAACCTGACCGCGGCCGGCCACCGGGTCGCGGTGCTGGCGGTGGACCCGTCCTCGGCGCGCAGCGGCGGCAGCATCCTCGGGGACAAGACCCGGATGACCCGGCTGGCGAGCGACCCGGCTGCCTTCGTCCGGCCCTCACCCAGCTCCGGGACGCTCGGCGGGGTGGCCAAGGCGACCCGGGAGACCCTGCTGGTGATGGAGGCTGCCGGCTTCGACGTGGTGCTGGTGGAGACCGTCGGGGTCGGCCAGTCGGAGTTCGCGGTGGCCGACATGGTCGACACCTTCGTGCTGCTGACGCTGGCCCGTACCGGTGACCAGTTGCAGGGGATGAAGCGCGGCATCCTGGAGCTCGCCGACGTCATCGCCGTCAACAAGGCCGACGGTGATCATCTCGAGGCCTCGCGGCGCGCGGCCCGCGAGCTGTCCGGGGCGCTGCGGTTGCTGCGCGGCGCCGCCGAGGACTGGCAGGCGCCGGTGCTGACCTGCAGCGCACTGCACAACACCGGCCTGGACCAGGTCTGGAAGCACGTGCAGCGCCACCGGGAGACGCTGCTGGCTGACGGCGAGTTCGAGGCCAAGCGGCGTCGCCAGCTGGTGGAGTGGACGAGGTCGATGGTGCGGGATCGGCTGCTGGAGCAGCTGGAGACACCGGCAGCGCGCGGGCTGATCGCCGACGCCGAGCGGGCGGTGCTGGTGGGCGAGCTGACCGCCGACCAGGCGGCCGGGCAGATCCTGGCGGGCCTGGCGGCGCTCCCGGCGAAGGAGGGTTCATGAGGCGACAATGAGGCCATGACCGACATTGAGGTGACCGGCAATGAATTCGTGACGGGCAGTGAGGCGACCGGCAATGAATTCGTGACCGGCGGTGAATTCGTGACCGGCGATGCGAATGCGCGGCTGCGAGCCAGGTTCCTGGGCATGTGCATCGACGCCGTCGACGCCGAGGCGGCGGCCCGGTTCTGGTCGCCCACCCTGGGCCTGGACCTCCGCCGCAAGGGCGGCGAGGTCTGGCTGACCGGGCCCTCGGATGCCCATGCCGTGTGGATCAATCAGGTTCCCGAGGCCAAGACGGTCAAGAACCGGGTGCACCTGGACGTCCACGCCGCCACCCTGGACGAGCTGCAGGCCCGTGGCGCTCGGGTGATCCAGCCCGCCACCGCCGAGCAGGCCTGGACGGTGCTCACCGACCCCGACGGCCAGGAGTTCTGCGCCTTCGTCCGCGAGGAGGTTCCCGACTACCGGCTCTACGAGGTCATCGTCGACTGCGCCGAACCGGAACCGCTGGCGCGCTGGTGGGCCTCGGTGCTCGGTGGCGAACTGGAGGACGACGGCGACGAGTGGGGTGTGAAGGGCATGCCGGGCGTCCCGTTCGAGTACCTGGTGTTCGGGCGGGTGCCCGAGCCGAAGGCGGTGAAGAACCGGGTGCACTGGGACATCGAGATCGCCGACCCGCAACTGCTGGTCGATGCGGGGGCGAGCCTGCTGCGCCCGCGCGGCGGTGACATTCGCTGGCACGTGCTGGCAGACCCGGCCGGCAACGAGTTCTGCGTCTTCACCCCGACTGCCGGTAATGACGGGTCGGCGTCCGGATAAGGTGCCCTTGTGCCCAGCAGCCTTCACGCCCAGTCCCTCGACTGGCTGGGCGGCCATCAGGGTGAGCTGATCGGCTGGCGGCGCCAGCTGCACAGCCATCCCGAGGTGGGCTACGCCGAGCACCGCACCACCGACCTCATCGTCTCGGTGCTCAGCGGTTTCGGGCTGGATCCGATCCGGTTGTCCTTCGGCACCGGAGTGATCTGCGACATCGGCCCCGGCCCGGATTACGTGGCGCTGCGTGCCGACATCGACGCGCTTCCGCTGCCGGACTACAAGACGGTGAGTTACGCCTCGCAGAACGCCGGCGTCTGCCATGCCTGCGGCCACGATGTGCACACCGCGATCCTGCTGGCGGTCGCGGGCTGCCTCGCCCGGGCGGACACGCTCGGCGGGTCGGTCAGGCTGATCTTCCAGCCGGCCGAGGAGCGGCTGCCCGGCGGCGCCGAAGCGGTGGTGAAGGAGGGCGGGCTGAAGGGTGTGGGCGAGATCTTCGCGCTGCACTGCGACCCGAAGCTGGATGTCGGCCAGATCGGCCTGCGGATCGGTCCGATCACCGCCTCGTGCAACCAGCTCGACATCAAGCTGACCGGCCCGGGTGGTCACACCGCGCGGCCGCAACTGACGGTCGACCTGGTGTACGCGCTGGGCAAGCTGATCACCGAGCTACCCGGGCTGCTCTCGCGCCGGATCGATCCGCGCGCCGCCGTGTCGCTCGTCTGGGGTGCGGTCACCGCCGGTTCGGCGGCCAACGCCATACCGACCACCGGGACGTTGCGCGGCACCGTCCGGATGTTGGATGACCGGCTGTGGAACAGCCTGGAGTCGGTGATCACCGACCTGGTCCGGCAGATCGTGGCGCCGACGGGGGTGCAGGTCGAGATCAACTACGACGCGGGCGTGCCGGCCGTGGCCAATGACGGCTCACTGGTCGGTATCCAGACCCGGGCGGCGCTCGCGGCGTTCGGTCCGCAGGCCGTCTCGGAGACGCCCCAGTCGATGGGCGGCGAGGACTTCGCCTGGTACCTGCAGACCATCCCCGGCGCGCTGGCGCGGCTCGGGGTGCGGGGGCCCGGGGCGCCGGTCTATGACCTGCACCAATCGAACTTCGACATCGACGAGGACGCGCTCGCGATCGGCGTCCGGTTCACCACCGCGCTGCTCGACGAGTTCTGGGCCGACGCGGTCGACCCCACCTGAGATGTCCTGGAGACTCGCCAAGTCTGTCAGCAGACGGTGCGACAATGGCCTTTCGTCTCTCGTCTGAACGTGAAAGAGGAACGTGTCTTTAGCCGGAACTACTCGCGTATTGGTCCTTGTCAAAGCGGCACCGCAGCCCTCTCGGCAGTATGGCGATACAGTGTGCGTAGCTGGAGTTAACCTGGATACGCAGCCACCCTCGTGGATCCGACTGTACCCGGTACCTTTTCGATATCTGGCAGGCGATCGACAGTTTAAGAAGTACGACATCATTACTGTCCGGACTCGAGATGCCGGTGCCGACAAGCGTCCAGAGAGTCGCAAGATCGACGCGGACAGTATCAAAATTGGACCCCATCTCGACGGTTGGGCGCGACGAACCGCTTGGGTGGAACCGCTGACTGGTCCGTCAATGTGCGGGTTGATCGACAACACCAAGATTGACCTCAATGCAGCCTCCTTGGGTGCGATACGGCCGGCTGCCACGCCACAGCTGCGATTCAGCGACCATCCTGGCTGGTCGGATGAACAGCTGGCTCGCTTCAACGCGTATCGAGATCAGGGAGACTTGTTTCGGGAAACCCCTCCAACGCTGCTCGACCCACCACCACTTCTCGTGCAGCTCGAATATCAATGCAATGAACGGGACTGTGCCGGTCACATACAACGGATCATCGACTGGGAATTGACCGCACTGCAGCTGAGGTATCGCCATAAATCTACCGCTGAATTAAAATCAGCAATTACCCGTAACTTTATCGACCTTCCGTTCTCCGGTGAGCGGCAACCCCTGATATTTGTTGGCAACCAAGAGAATGTTCAGCGTCGCGCATCTTTCACTGTGCTAGGCCTTTACTATCCACGTAGGTCGGACATCGAACAGTCTGGCCTGCTGTTCTAGATTTCTATCAAGCCTAGTGTCGGTTGGGTTCGCTGAAGCTCAGCGGCGACCAGGTGGCGATGGCACGTGTGGTGGTCGCGTTCGAAGCAGAGCAGTGCGACAACTTCATCGTCTAGTAGCGCACCTACATGGCGTAAGGCCGCTGCCCCCTCGCTGCCCGCCATTAGTTGCTTAAATGTGGCATGACTGCGTGGATCTCCTGCTCGGAACTTGTCACGGTTGTCCTTGGGGTTACCTAGCGCTCGCAGATGCAGGTACCGGATGCCGACACCTTCCAAGGTTTGAGTCAACTTTCGTTTCGAAAGCCCGGGCTTTCGCGAAAGCGGAGTCAGTCTCACATCGACCAGTACGGTGACCGATCGTCCCACCAGCCCGGCTATCAGCTCTTCTACAGAGCGGCCCTCATAACCCAGGCTCACCAGGAGGGATTTGGGCACATGCCTATGATGCCACGGCAAGTGGCTCTTTTACCCCGCCAACGCGAGAGGTCAGCCGCCGATGGAGCGGCAGGGACGTTGCCGCAGCTCGTCGACGTAGTCACCGGGCGCGCCGGCGGACTCCGCGGCTTCGGCGATCAGCCCGAGGTAGCGGGCCGAGGGCAGGCCGCCCTCGTAGCCGTTGAGCACGTAGGTCCAGGCGAGCACGTCGCCGTCCAGGGTGGAGACCCGCAACCGCGACGTCCGGTAGAGGCCGGAGTCGGCGCTCTCCCACTTGTCCAGCGCGACCCGGTCCTGGGACGTGATGTCGTACAAGGCGACGAACACCGCCGCGCCGGGCTCTTCCACCAGGGTGGCCAGCGCGCCTTCCCAACCCAGATCCTCACCGCCGAAGGTCAACCGCCAGTTGGGCAGCCAGCCGGTGCCGGCGAACGGTGAGTGCGGGCACCTGCTATGCATCTGGGACGGGTCCATGTTGGATCCGTAGGCGGCGTAGAGGGGCACGATCAGGGAGCCTACCGACCCGGACACCGGGCTCATCAGCCCCGGGCGGGTGGACCCGGGCCTGATCCGGGACAATGACGCTCGTGAGACGTATCGCGATCATCGGTGGCGGCCCGGCCGGTTATGAGGCCGCCCAGGTCGCGGCCGAACTCGGAGCCGAGGTCACTCTGATCGAGTCCGACGGTGTCGGTGGCGCGTGCGTGCTCTATGACTGCGTACCGTCGAAGACCCTGATCGCGACGTCGGAGAAGGTCACCGCCTTCCGCGACGCCCCCGCGGTCGGGCTATCCTCCTCGGCCACCAGCGAGGTCAGCGTGCAGCTGGCGGTGGTGAACGAGCGGGTGCGCCGGCTGGCCGCCAACCAGTCCGCCGACATCGCGCACCGGTTGAGCCGCCATGGCGTGAAGGTCCTTGCCGGCCGGGCGTGCTTCGCCCCGGACCAGCCGGGCCGGACGTTCGCGGTGGACGTCAGCGGCGCGGGCGAGGAGGTCGACGACCAGGAGGCTGGCGGGGAGAAGGCCGGCCAACCCAGCCAGCGGATCGAGGCCGACGTGGTGCTGCTGGCCACCGGTGGCACGCCCCGGGTGCTGCCCGGTGCCGAGCCCGACGGTGAGCGCATCCTGTCCTGGCGCCAGCTGTATGACCTGACCGAGCTGCCGGCCCACCTGATCGTGGTCGGTTCCGGCGTCACCGGCGCCGAATTCGCCTCCGGGTACAGCGAGATGGGCGTTCCGGTCACCCTGGTCTCCAGCCGCGAGAAGGTGCTGCCGGGGGAGGACCCGGAGGCCGCCGACGTCATCGAGAAGGTGTTCACGCAGCGCGGCGGCACCCTGATCAAGCAGGCCCGGGCCGCCTCGGTCTCCCGGCTCGGCGACGGCGTCGAGGTCCGGCTGGTGGACGGGCGCACCGTCACCGGATCGCACGCCTTGATGTGCGTCGGCTCGGTGCCCAACACCGCGGGTCTGGGCCTGGAGCACGTCGGGGTGGCCACCGACGACTCCGGTTTCATCGAGGTCGACCGGGTCTCGCGCACCCAGGTGCCGGGGATCTATGCCGCCGGTGACTGCACCGGGGTGCTGCTGCTGGCCTCGGTCGCCGCCATGCAGGGCCGGGTGGCGATGTGGCACGCCCTCGGTGAGGCGGTCCAGCCGTTGCGGCTCAAGACCGTGGCCGCGAACGTGTTCACCCATCCCGAGATCGCCACGGTCGGCATCGGCCATGCGGCGGTCACCTCCGGAGCGGTGCCGGCGCGCACCATCACGCTGCCGCTGAGCGGCAATGCCCGCGCCAAGATGCAGGGCGTCACCGAAGGCTTCGTCAAGATCTACTGCCGGCCGGCGTCCGGTGTGGTGATCGGTGGCTCGGTGGTGGCGTCACAGGCGTCGGAGCTGATCCATTCGATCGCGGTAGCCGTCCAGCTGGGGCTGACCGTCAACGAGCTGGCAGCCACCTTCACGATCTACCCGTCGATCTCGGGCTCGGTCACCGAGGCGGCTCGCCAGCTGATGCACCACGACGACCTGGACTGACGACGACCTGACTGACGACGACCTGACTGACGAGAACCTGACTGACGACGACCTGACTGACGACAACCGGAGAGAACGAGGAACCGGAAGGCTGCAGATGGACATCTCACCGGAACAGATCGAGAAATCCCGCCGGACGATCCGGGCCGCCGCGGTGTTCGCCGAGAACTCCGAGGTGATCGTGGCGCACGTGGCGGAGTTGCCCGAGGACCACGTGGTGGTCGCCGTGGTCACCGAGGACTACCTGTTCAACGGTGTGCATCACGTGGCACGCACCGAGCTGGTCGAGCGGGTGCCGGCGTTGGAAGGGGAGAACGGCTGGGCGATGGTGTTCTCCGAGGGCGCCGACGACGCCCACGTCGGCTCGCGCACCACCGAGATGATCGCGCTGGCCGAGAAGCGGATCGAGATGATTTCGCGGATCAACGCCCGCCGGCGCGCCTGAGTCCCAGCGCGCCTGAGTCCCAGCGCGCCTGAGTCCCAGTGGGCCTGAATCCCCGTGTGTCAGTCCGGGTCCGGGCCGGAAGGTGGCAGCATCCCGTGCTGGCGCAGCCGCCGGTCGCGCAACTCCTCGCCGTAGGCGAAGCCCACGAACAGCGGCCCGATCACCACGAACAGCGCGGCGTAGATCCGGATCTCCAGCCGGCCGGGCAGCAACAGCAGCACGGTGACCGGGACGACCGCGAACAGCATGATCCGGCCGGCCTCCCGCAGCCGCCAGTCCGGACCGGTCAGGTCGGCGAACACCCAGTCGTGGTAACGCTCGGGCAACCGGCCGCCGAGGGCGTAACCGAGCCACCGCAGCGCGCCGGGGTGCCCGCCGGGCTGCTCAGCGGGCGTCATCACCGTTCCAGTCTGCCGCTATCGTTCCCGAGGTGGATACCGCCTTCTTCACCGAGCTGAGGACCGAGGTCGGCGGCGCCGGAGCACGCACCGAGCTGAGCGGCACGGTGGACAGCGCGGTGGCCTGCGGTGGCCCGTGGTCACCCGAGCTGCAGCACGGCGGGCCACCGAGCGCGCTGCTGGTCGGGGTGGCCGAGCAACTTGCCGCCGCTGCCGCCGGGCGCACCGACCTGATGACGGCCCGGGTCGCGGCCGAGTTCCTGGCACCGGTTCCGGTTGCCCCGCTCGAGCTGTCGGCCCGGGTGTTGCGGCTGGCCCGCACCGCCGTGCTGATCTCCGCCGAGCTGACCACCGAAGGCCGGGCCTGCCTGCAGGCGCGGGTCTGGTTGATGGCCGAGAGCAGCGCTCCGCCGGTGCCGCGGCCCAGCCCCCAAGGCGGCCCGTCGGACGAGCCCGGGACGGTCCTCGCTGAGGATCCGTCCGCGCTCCCGGACTTCGGCATGGACGGCTTTCCCTACGCCGAGCACCTGGAGTGGCGGACGGTCTCCGGCAAGGCGCGCCGGCCGGGTCCGGCGTCCGTCTGGGCTCGGGCCCGGGTGCCGCTGGTGGCCGGTGAGCGGCCGTCGACCCTGCAGCGGCTGGCGCTGATGGCCGATTCGGCCAGCGGTGTCTCCTCGGTGCTGGACTGGGACGACTGGTCGTTCGCCAACGTCGACCTCGACGTGCACCTGATGCGCCAGAGCCAGGACGACTGGGTGTTGATGGAGGCCACCAGCCAGGTCGGAGCCGGGTTGGGGCTGGCCCGCTCCTCCCTGTCCGACCGGGCCGGACTGCTCGGCGGGGGCTTGCAGACGCTGCTGATCCGCAGTCGCCGCGACTAGCGCTGCCTGGGTTCAGCCCGATCATTGGCCGCCGAGCCGGGCGACCCGCCGTACCTCACTCTGCGGTGCGGCCAACGACCAGTAGGTCGCGGCCAGCGATCAGTAGGTCGGCCAGCGGTCAGTAGTACGGCCAACGACCAGTAGGTCGCGGCCAGCGGTCAGTAGTGCGGCCAACGATCAGTAGTACGACCAGCTGTCAGCGGTCAGGGGTGACCCAGCGCACACCACCCCGGGGAATGGCGCACTGGGGAGACTAGTTGTGACAGCAATAGTTGAAATCTCAAACACTTGGAGTCCTGATGACACTCGCCACCACGACGATCCCCGGTTACCTGGCCGGCACCTGGTCGATCGATCCCACCCACTCCGACATCTCGTTCTCGGTCCGGCACATGATGGTCAGCAAGGTGAAGGGCCGCTTCGGCTCGTTCTCGGGCACCATCGTCACCGGCGCCACCCCCGCCCAGTCCTCGGTGACCGCGGAGATCGACCTGAACTCGATCGACACCAACAACGCCCAGCGGGACAACCACATCCGCTCCGCCGACTTCTTCGAGGTCGAGAAGTACCCGACCATGACCTTCCGCTCCACCTCGGTCGACTCCGATGGCGAGGACTACCTGGTGACCGGTGACCTCAACCTGAAGGGCATCACCAAGAGCGTCACCCTCAAGCTCGAACTCAACGGCATCGGCCCGGACGCCTACGGTGGCACCCGCGCCGGCTTCTCGGCCAGCACCGAGATCAGCCGCAAGGAGTTCGGCGTCGACATCGACATGCCGATGGACGGTGGCGGCGTGGTCATCGGCGACAAGATCAGCATCGCCCTGGAGATCGAGGCCGTGCTCGACGCTGCCTGAGCAGCGCCTGAACACACACGGTGAGCCGGTGCACGGGGGGACCGGCTCGCCGCGTGTTCTAGTCCTTGATCTCGCAGATCACCGCACCGGAGCTGACCACCGCGCCCGCCTGGGCAGCGAGCCCCGTGACGGTGCCGGCCTTGTGGGCGTTGATCGGCTGCTCCATCTTCATGGCTTCGAGCACCACCACCAGATCACCGGCGGCCACCGTGTCACCATCGCCGACCGCGACCTTGACGATGGTGCCCTGCATGGGTGCGGTCAGGGCATCACCGGACGCCGCGGCACCGGCCCGCTTGGCCGCCGAGCGCTTGGGCGCCTTCTTCACCGCGCCGGTCCCGCCGCTGGTACCGCCGGCCGCCGCGCCGAAGCCCGCCGGCAGCGTGACCTCCAACCGCTTGCCGTTGACCTCCACCACCACCCGGTCCCGCTCGCCGGCCTCCGGCTCAGCGGGGGCCGCGGCGGCGAAGGCCGGGATCTGGTTGTCGAACTCGGTCTCGATCCACCGGGTGAAGACGGTGAACTGCGCGCCGTCGGCCGGGGCGAAGGCCGGATCGCGCACCACCGCACGGTGGAACGGCAGCGCGGTGGCCATGCCGTTCACCACGTACTCCTCCAGCGCTCTGCGTGACCTGGCCAGCGCCTCGTCCCGGGTCTCGCCCCAGACGATGAGCTTGGCCAGCAGCGAGTCGAAGGCGCCACCGATCACCGAGTTGCCCTCGATGCCGGAGTCGACCCGGACGCCGGGACCGGCGGGCTCCCGGTAGGTGGTCACCATGCCCGGTGCCGGCAGGAACCCCCGCCCGGGGTCCTCGCCGTTGATCCGGAACTCGATGGCGTGCCCGTGCGGCACCGGGTCCTCGGTCCAGCGCAGCGGCTCGCCGTCGGCGATCCGGAACTGCTCGCGGACCAGGTCCAGACCGGTGGTCTCCTCAGAGACCGGGTGCTCGACCTGCAGCCGGGTGTTGACCTCCAGGAAGCTGATCACGCCGTCGTTGCCGACCAGGTACTCCACGGTTCCGGCGCCGGTGTAGTTCGCCTCCCGGCAGATCGCCTTGGCCGAGGCGTGGATGCGCTCGCGCTGCTCGCCGGACAGGAACGGCGCCGGGGCCTCCTCGACCAGCTTCTGGTTGCGCCGTTGCAGCGAGCAGTCGCGGGTGCCGACCACGATCACGTTGCCGTGGGTGTCGGCCAGCACCTGCGCCTCGACATGCCGGGACCGCTCCAGGTAACGCTCGACGAAGCACTCGCCGCGGCCGAACGCGCTCACCGCCTCGCGCACCGCGCTGGCATACAGCTCCGGGATCTCCTCCAGCGTGCGGGCGATCTTGAGCCCCCGGCCGCCGCCGCCGAAGGCGGCCTTGATGGCCACCGGCAGCCCGTGCTCGGAGGCGAAGGCCACCACCTCCTCGGGGCCGCTCACCGGATCCTTGGTGCCGGGCACCAGCGGCGCGCCGGCCCGCAGCGCGATGTGCCGGGCGGTGACCTTGTCGCCGAGGTCACGGATCGCCTGCGGCGACGGCCCGATCCAGGTCAGGCCGGCATCGAGCACCGCCTGGGCGAAGTCGGCGTTCTCGCTGAGGAAGCCATAACCCGGGTGCACGGCGTCCGCGCCGGACTTCAGGGCCGCGTCGATCACCTTGTCGATCACCAGGTAGGACTCGGCCGGGGTGCTGCCGCCCAGCGCGAACGCCTCGTCGGCCATCCGGGCGTGCAAGGCGTCGCGATCCGGGTCGGCGTAGACCGCCACCGAGCTCAGGCCCGCGTCCTTGGCGGCCCGGATGACCCGGACGGCGATCTCGCCGCGGTTGGCGATGAGCACCTTGCGCATGCGTATGCCTCCTGACTGCGGCCGGGCATCGCTGGCGTGCCATCTCGGGGGCGCGCGATTCCGGCGGGTGTGCTGCGAAGGCTACCTACCCTCCGTGCGGCCGCCGTCCGAAATGGTCGCCGAAGCCGTTCCAGCCTCGTCGGCCAGCTGTCGCCGCGACTGCGTTCCGTTCGAGTTTTTACTTATCCACAAAGGCCTATCTCGATTGATACCAAGCACCTGACACGCTATAGTCGATAGTATGTTCGACACCATGTCCGCCGAGTTCGCGACCTGGCTGGCGGACGTGCCGGAGCCGGACTGGAGCGAGCACCCGGTGTACTCGGCGATGGTTCCTGCCGTCGAGCGGTTGGCCGAGTTGCTGGAGCTGGCTCCGTCCGCGCGGCCGACGGGTGAGCTGGCCCGGATGGACGCCCGGTCGTTGCCGGCGGGCTCTCGGATCGACCTGTTGGCGGCCCTGCAGGAACAGAAGAACTGGATCGAGGCGGTCCAGGCCCGGGTGCTGGCCGAGATCGCCGCCGCCGACTCGACCAGCCTGCAGCTGTCCCACGAAGCGGTGTCGCTGGCACTGCGGGTGCCGGTGCCGGCCGCCCAGGCGAAACTGCAGACCGGCCGGACGCTGGTGCGGGAATTGCCGAAGACGTTGCGGCTGCTGGGCACCGGCGCGATCTCGGGCCGGCATGCCGAGGTGATCACCGAGGCCGCCTGGAGACTCGACCCGAGCATGGTGGGCGCTTTGGAGGACGCGGTGACCGGGCGCGCCGCGGAGCAGACGGTCCCTCAATTGCGGCAGGCGGTGAGGCGGGCAGCGCTGGCGCTGGATCCGGCAACGGGCGAGCAACGGCACCAACGCGCGTTGGCCGACCGCAAGGTCGGCTTCCAGCCGGCCGATGACGGGATGGTGCAGCTGCCGGTGCTGGTGGGTGCGCCGCAGGGACAGCTGATCTTCACCCGGCTCACCGCCGCGGCCAGATTGCTGCCGCCGCAGGACGTCCGCACGATGGATCAGAAGCGCGCGGACCTGCTGGTCGACGCGGTGCTGAGCGGGCTGCCGCAGGACGCGCTGCCCGAGCTGCAGGGACGGCGTCCCGCCATCCAGGTAGTCGTCTCGGCAGACACCCTGCTCGGTCTGGACGACGAGCCGGGCGACCTGGCCGGCTACGGACCGATCACCGCCGAGACCGCGCGCCGGCTGGCCGCCGATGCCTCCGGCACCTGGCGCAGGCTGCTCACCGAGCCGGATACCGGGCAGCTACTCGACATCTCCCAGAACAGCTACCGGCCGTCCCAGCGATTGCGGGACTTCGTGGCCGCGCGGGACAGCGTGTGCGGCTTTCCGACCTGCTCCCAGCCGGCTTACCGCTGCGAGTACGAGCACATCACGCCGTACGGCCGGGGTGGCCAGACCTGCCGGTGCAACGGGGCGCTGGCCTGCAAGCGGCACAACCTGTGCAAGATCGACACCGGTTGGGCCTACCGATACCACCACGACGGGTCCTTCACCTGGACCGACGACACCGGGCACAGCTACCGCGGTCACCCACCGAAACGGTGGGGTCGGGCAGAACCCTGCGCACCACCGCCACGGCCCACCCTGCACGAGGTCCACGCCCGTGAGGACCGAGCCTTCGCCGGGTTGCGCGCCCACTGGGACCGGGAGCTGAGCCGTGCGCGGGCCGCCGGCGATCCGTCGCGGATCAGCACTGCGGTCAAGGCGATCTCGGCAGCGAACCAGCAGCGTGGTCGGCAGCTCGATCACCGGGCGGATCCGAGCCGGCCACCGTTCTGACCGGCGTCCGCGTCAGGACAGCTGAGCGAGCCGGTCCCGGCACTGCTGGGCGACCTCGCCGACCTCGGCCATGATCCGTTCGAGGTCGCGCTGCCGGGCCGTCAGATCAGTGGTGATCTCATCCAGCCGGGCAAGCAGGGTCTCCAGCTGGCGGCGTTCGGAGCTGGCCGCCCCGTCGTACATGTCGACGATCTCGCGGATCTCCGACAGCGACATCCCGAAGCGCTTGCCGCGCAGGATCAGCCGCAGCCTGGTCCGGTCGCGGTGGTCATAGACCCGCGCCGATCCCGCCCTCGCCGGGGCGATCAGGCCTTCGGCCTCGTAGAAGCGCAGCGTCCGGGTGGTGATGCCGAGCTCGTCGGCGAGCTCGCCGACGGTCCAGCTCCGCTCGGCCGGGCCGGCCGGTGCTGCCGGGGTCGTCCCGCCCTGCGCTGTGGCTTCCGCTGTCGGGGTCATGGCGTTATAGTGCTTAACGTTGACGTAAACGTCAACATGTCGATGTCGACTCAGTCTCGAGCCGTTCGACCGGTGCCACCAGCAGCCGGGACGGCTCGTCCAGCACCGGGAGTGGCCATGTCCTTCGAGTTGTCAGCAGACCACGAAGTGTTCCGCAAGGTCGTGCGCGACTTCGCCGAGTCCGAGGTCGCCCCGCACGTGGCGAAGTGGGACCGCGAGCACTACTTCCCGGTCGAGCTGATCCCGAAGATGGGTGAGCTGGGGCTGTTCGGCCTGGTGGTACCCGAGGAGTACGGCGGCGCGGGCGCTGACTTCACGTCGCTGTGCGTGGCCATCGAGGAACTGGGCCGGGTGGACCAGTCCATCGGGATCACGCTCTCAGCCGGCGTGGGCCTGGGCATCAACCCGATCCTGAGCTTCGGCAACGACGAGCAGAAGCAGCGCTGGCTGCCCGACCTGGTGGCCGGGCGCGCCCTGGCCGGCTTCGGCCTGACCGAACCGGAGGCAGGCTCGGACGCCGGCGCCACCCGCACCCGGGCGGAACTGGTGGACGGCAATTGGGTGGTCAACGGCGCCAAGGCGTTCATCACCAACTCCGGTACCTCGATCACCTCGCTGGTCACTGTGACCGCCCGCACCGGCACCGTCGACGGCAAGCCGGAGATCTCGGCGATCCTGATTCCCAGCGGCACGCCGGGCTTCGAGGTGCAGCCGGCCTACGACAAGCTCGGCTGGCGGATCTCCGACACCCACGGGCTGGTCTTCGACGACTGCCGGGTGCCCGAGGCCAACCTGATCGGGCGGCGCGGAACCGGCTTCAAGCAGTTCCTGGCCATCCTCGACGACGGGCGGATCGCCATCTCCGCGTTGGCGGTCGGGCTCGCCCAGGCCTGCCTGGACGAGTCGCTGCGCTACGCCCAGCAGCGCCACACCTTCGGCAAGCCGATCGGCGCGCGGCAGGCCGTCGCCTTCGCGATCAGTGATCTGGCGGTCGCCGTCGAGGCGGCCCGGACCCTGACCTACAAGGCCGCCTGGCTCAAGGACGCCGGCCGCTCGGCCAAGGAGGTCAAGCAGGCGGCCGCGATCGCCAAGCTGTTCTCCAGCGAGGCCGCGGTCACGGCCACCCGGGTCGCGACCCAGGTGTTCGGCGGCTACGGCTTCATGGAGGAGTACCCGGTGGCCCGGTTCTACCGCGACGCCAAGATCCTGGAGATCGGTGAGGGCACCTCCGAGGTGCAGCGGATGGTCATCGCCCGGGCGCTCGGCCTGCCCGTCGAATGAGGGAGCATCGCAGCGAGCGCAGCGAGCGAGGAGCGGACCGAATGAGCGATGAGCGCTCGCGCGAGGAGCAATCCGAATGAGTGATGCCGACAAGGTCGCCGCGGCCCGCCAGGCAACCCTGGCCCCGCACGCCAAGGCCGCGGCAAAGCTCGCCGAGGCGCACAAGCTCTACGTCCGGGACCGGATCGCGCTGCTGTTCGACGAGGGCTCCTTCGTCGAGGACGCGCAGCTGGCCAACGCCACCGCCCCCGGGCTGCCGGCGGACGGGGTGGTCACCGGCCAGGGGCTCATCGAGGGCCGGCCGGCGCTGGTGGGGGCCAACGACCCGACCGTCAAGGCCGGCTCGTGGGGCGCCCGGACGGTGGAGAAGATCATCCGGATCACCGAGCGGGCCCTGGTCGAGGAGCTGCCGATCTTCTGGCTGATCGACTCGGCCGGAGCCCGGATCACCGATCAGGTGGCGCTGTTCCCCGGCCGCCGCGGGGCGGGGCGGATCTTTCACAACCAGGTGGCGCTGTCGGGCAAGGTGCCCCAGATCTGCTGCCTGTTCGGCCCGTCCGCTGCCGGCGGCGCCTACATCCCGGCGTTCTGCGACATCGTGATCATGGTCGAGGCCAACGCCTCGATGTACCTCGGCTCGCCCCGGATGGCGGAGATGGTGGTCGGGGAGAAGGTCAGCCTGCAGGAGATGGGCGGTGCGCGGATGCATGCCACCGTCTCCGGCTGCGGTGACAACCTGGCCACCGACGACGCCGATGCCATCGAGCAGGCCAAGCTGTTCTTCTCCTACCTGCCGCTGAACTGGCGGCTGCCCGCGCCGCACTACGCCGCCGAGCCGCCCGTGGTGGAGCTGGCCGACGACGTGGTGCCGGTCGCCGAGTCGATGCCTTTCGACATGCACGAGGTGATCGACGGCCTGATCGACGCCGACTCGTTCTTCGAGGTCAAGCCCGAGTTCGCCGCCGAGCTGATCACCGGGCTGGCCCGGATCGACGGCCGCCCGGTGGGCGTGGTGGCCAATAACTCCGCAGTAAAGGGTGGGGTGCTGTTCGGTGACTCGGCGGACAAGGCCGCCCGGTTCATCTGGCTCTGCGATGCCTTCAACGTCGGCCTGCTCTACCTCGCCGACGTGCCCGGGTTCATGATCGGCTCCGAGGTGGAGCGCCAAGGCATCATCCGGCACGGCGCCAAGATGATCACCGCCGTCTCCGAGGCCAACGTGCCACAGCTGTCGGTGCTGGTCCGCAAGGCCTACGGCGCCGGCCTCTATGCGATGGACGGGCCGGGCTTCATGCCGGACGCCTGCATCGCGCTGCCGACCGCCCGGGTCGCGGTGATGGGGCCGGAAGCGGCGGTGAACGCGGTCTATGCCAACAAGATCGCCGAGATCGCCGATCCGGAGGAGCAAGCCGCGTTCGTCAAGGCCAAGCGGGAGGAGTACGAGGAGGACGTCGACCTGCTGCGGCTGGCCGCCGACCTGGTGATCGACGTGATCATCAACCCGTCCGAGCTGCGGGCCGAGCTGGTCCAGCGGTTCGCGGCCCTGGCCGGCAAGGCCCGGCCGCTGGCCGACAAGCGGCACGGGGTGCCACCGGTCTGAACGGCCGCCTGGGGCGTCGCTGAGCCGTCGGTGCTTCTGAGCCGTCGGTGCTTCTGAGCCGTCGGTGCCGCTGAGCGGTCGGTGCCTCAGTGGTGGCTTCAGTGGTCCCCGGTCGCCGGGTCAGCGGCCGGGCAGGTCCGACACGGCGTAGCCGAAGTCCAGCAGCATCCGGCGCAGCAGCGGCAGCGACAGGCCCACCACGTTGTGGTGATCGCCTGCCACCGCCTCGACGAACCAGCCACCGAAGCCGTCGATGGTGAAGGCGCCGGCCACCCGCAACGGCTCGCCGGTGCCGACGTAGGCCTCGATCTCGGCGTCGGACGGATCGGCGAAGCGCACCTGGGTGCTGGCCACCCGGTCAGAGATCCGCATTGCCGCCGAGTCGGCGACCTCGATCAGGGTGTGGCCGGTGTGCAGCACCGCCGTCCGGCCGCGCATCAGCTGCCAGCGCCGCACCGCCTCGGCGGCCGAGGACGGCTTGCCCAGCGCGGTGCCGTCGAGTTCGAGCATCGAGTCGCACCCGAGCACCAGCAGGTCACCGTGCTGCCGGCCGGCGACCGTGACCGCCTTGGCCCGTGCCAGTTCGCGCACCAGATCGGCCGGAGTGGGCGCGGTGATCGCGTCCTCGTCCACGCCGGACACCTCGACCTCGGGCTCGACGCCGGCCTGGCGCAGCGTCCGCAACCGGCCCGGCGAGGCCGAGGCGAGCAGGAACCGCATCGTGTCGCTCCGCATCTGGCCCTGGCACCTGCCGCGGTGCGCCCAGCGCAGAGGCTAGCTCAGCCGAGTCCGAGCAGGGGGCCGACCGGGCAGCGCCATGCCGGTGGAATGCATGGTGACAATCGCAGCAACATCGATATCTGGGGCATTGTGGCAGTTAGCAGAAATGAGTACCGTCGCCATCAGTCGATCCACGGGGGGTCCTCGCTCGCGCTCGGCTTTCCATGCCTACGCCCAGGACGGATCATCATGCGCGCATTCCTGTCCAGCACCCTCGCCGCCTGCGCGGCGATGCTGTTGCTGGCCCCGATCACCTCCGCCAGCGCCGCGCCGGTAACCCGGCTCCAGATCGAGCGCACCACCAGCGCGATCTGGCAGACCGACCCCAGCATCGAGGGCACCGGTCCGCTGTACGACGCTGTGACGGTGTACGTCCAGCTTCGAAACTGCCCCACCGGCTTCTACTACCTCCACATGGACTTCATCCAGGATGGCGTCAGCTACGAATTGGAGTCCCGGGCCCTGGGCGTCGGTGAGTTGAATTGCACCGGGGGCAGGGTGACCGAAACGCTCATGGGCTTCCTCGGCAACGGCCTGCACCCGGGCCCCGCTTCGGTCATCGCCTTCGTCACACGTTCGGACGGCACCACGCTGGCGGAGGGCAGCCGCACGGTCCGGATCCCTGCGGGATACAACCAGCCCTGAGGCAGCCCACCGAGCACCAGCCGACAGTGGAAGCCAAAAGCTGCCCAGGGCGAAGCGCTACCCGAGTTTGAGCGACTTGCCGATGATCTCCTTCATGATCTCGGTCGCGCCGCCGTAGATCCGGGTCACCCGGGCGTCGGCGTAAGCGCGGGCGATCGGGTACTCCTGCATGTAGCCGTAGCCGCCGTGCAGTTGCAGGCACTTGTCCACCGCCCGGCCCTGCAGCTCGGTGGCCCACCACTTCGCCTTGGCGGCGTCCTCGACGCTGAGGTCGCCCACCAGCAGCGCATCGACGCACTGGTCGATGTAGGCCTGCGCGACGTCCACCTCGGTCGCGATCTCGGCCAGCACGAACCGGGTGTTCTGCAGCGAGCCGATCGACTGGCCGAACGCCTTGCGCTCGCGGACGTAGCTGATGGTCCAGTTCAGCGCGGCCCGGGCGCCGGCCACCCCGGAGATCGCGATCGACATCCGTTCCTGCGGCAGGTTGGACACCAGCCCCAGGAAGCCGGCCCCGACCTCACCCAGGACGTGCGACTTCGGTACCCGGACGTCGGTGAAGGACAGCTCGGCGGTGTCCTGGGAATGCAGGCCGAGCTTCTCCAGGTTGCGCCCGCGCTCGAAACCGGGCATGCCGCGCTCGAGGATCACCAGGCTGAGCCCCTTGTACCGGTCCGGCCCCGTGCGCACCGCGGTGATCACCAGGTCGGCGTTGATGCCGTTGGTGATGAAGGTCTTGGCGCCGTTGACGATCAGGTCGTCCCCGTCGGCCACCGCCGAGGTGCGGATGCCTGCCAGGTCCGAGCCCGCGCCCGGTTCGGTCATCGCCACCGCGGTGATCAGCTCGCCCGAGGCGATGCCGGGCAGCCAGCGCTGCTTCTGCTCCTCGGTGCAGTAGCGCAGGAAGTACGGCAGGCAGATGTCGTTGTGCAGAGTGATGCCGAGCCCCGCGCCACCGACGCCGGCCAGCATCAGCTCCTCGCCGAGGATCTGGTTGAACCGGAAGTCCTCGGTCCCGCCGCCGCCGTACTGCTCGGGCACCTGCAGGCCCAGGAAGCCGTTGGCGCCGGCGGCCCGGAACAGCTCGCGCGGGGCGAGCCCGGCCGCCTCCCACGCCAGGTACTCCGGCTGCATCTCCTTGGCGATGAAGGTGCGTACCGCGTCGCCGAAGGCGAGATGGTCCTCGTCGTAGTGCCTGCGCTGCATCTCCGGCTCCCGGGACTGGTTGCACAACTCGATGTTCTGACGTCCTACTATCTCTCGCGGCGGGTACATAGCCAAACCCGGCGGGGCGCATGTCACACCCGGCCCCGGTCGCTACCGTGTGCTGGTGGCTACCTCCCGGGCAGAGATCGGCGTCATCGGCGGCTCCGGCTTCTACTCCTTGCTGGAGGACGCCGAGGCGGTGCGGGTGGACACCCCGTACGGCGAGCCCAGCAGCGAGGTGACCATCGGCTCGCTGGCCGGCCGGCGGGTGGCATTCCTGCCCCGGCACGGGGCCGACCACCGGTTCCCGCCGCACCGGGTGCCGTACCGGGCGAATCTGTGGGCACTGCGGTCACTGGGGGTCCGCCAGGTCGTGACCGGCTCCGCGGTGGGCTCGCTGCAGCCCGAACTCGGCCCCGGCGCGCTGGTGCTGCCCGACCAGATCCTGGACCGCACCTGGGGACGCCCGTACACCTACAGCGACGGCGAGCACGGCGTGGCACACCTGTCGTTCTCCGACCCGTACTGCCCGCTCGGCCGGGCGGCGGCGCAGCGGGCGGCCCAGGCGGCCGGCCTGCCGCTGACCGGTTCGGCAACCCTGGTGGTGATCAACGGCCCGCGGTTCTCCACCCGGGCCGAGTCACTGGACTACCGCCGCAGCGGCGGGACCATCATCGGGATGACCGCGATGCCCGAGGCCGCGCTGGCGCGTGAGCTGGCACTCTGCTTCACCTCGCTGTGCCTGGTGACCGACCACGACGCCGGGGTGGAGGCCGGCTCGGGCGTCACCCACGCCGAGGTGCTGGCGACGTTCGCGGCGAACCTGCCGAACATGCGCAAGCTGCTGGTGGCCACGCTGGCCGAGTTGCCCGCCGAACAGGGCGACTGTGGCTGCGCCCAGGTGTCCGGCGACCCCACCCTGCCCTACGAGCTGCCCTGACCCGCCGCTGCCGCGTCAGGACCAGGCCGACGCGCGCCAGGCGCCGGGGCCAGGCGGCAGCGGGCGGCGTAGCCGCAGTGCCGGGTCGGCCCAGCCGCCCACCTGCCGTACCGGTTGCGCGCCGGACGCCTGCGACCCGGCGATCCCGAGCAACACCACGGTCACCGCGGCAAGCTCGTCGGCCGTCGGGGTTCCGGAGGTGACCTGGATGACCGGCCCGGTGGCGCTCAGCCCGGTGGCGCTCACATCGGTGGCGCCCAGCTCGGTGGCGCTCACATCGGTGGCGCTCATAACGGCATGTTCCCGTGCTTCTTCGGCGGCAGCGTCTGGCGCTTGGTCCTGAGGATCCGCAGCGACTTCACGATCAGCGCCCGGGTCTGCGACGGCGGGATCACCGAGTCGAGGTAGCCACGCTCGGCCGCGACGTAGGGGTTGACCAGGGTGTCCTCGTACTCGGCCACCAGTTCCGCTCGCCGCGCCTCCTGCCTGGGCAGGTCGTCGGCGAGTTCGGCGAGCTCCTTGCGGTACAGGATGTTGGCCGCTCCCTGGGCGCCCATCACCGCGATCTGCGCGGTCGGCCAGGCGAGGTTGACGTCGGCCCCCAGGTGCTTGGAACCCATCACGTCGTACGCGCCGCCGAAGGCCTTGCGGGTGATCACGGTGATCTTGGGGACGGTGGCCTCGCCGTAGGCGTAGATCAGCTTCGCGCCGCGCCGGATGATGCCCTGCCACTCCTGGTCGGTGCCGGGCAGGAAGCCGGGAACGTCGACCAGGGTCAGCACCGGCACGTTGAAGGCGTCGCAGGTACGCACGAAGCGGGCCGCCTTCTCCGAGGCGTCGATGTCCAGGCAGCCGGCGAAGCGCATCGGCTGGTTGCCCACCACGCCGACCGGCTGGCCGTCGATCCGGGCGAAACCGCAGATGATGTTCGGCGCGAACAGCGCGTGCACCTCGAGGAATTCGCCGTCGTCGACCAGATGCTCGATGACGGTGTGCATGTCATAGGGCTGGTTCGCCGAGTCCGGGATGAAGGTGTCCAGGAACGGGTCATCCTCTTCGGTGTCCGCGGTGTCCGCCGCGAAGGACGGCGCCAGGTCCATGTTGTTGCTGGGCAGGTAGGACAGCAGCGCCTTGACGTAGTCGATCGCGTCCTGCTCGTCGGTGCCGAGGTAATGGGCATTGCCCGACGTGGTGTTGTGCACCCGGGCGCCGCCCAGATCCTCCATGCTGACGTCCTCGCCGGTGACCGTCTTGATGACGTCCGGGCCGGTGATGAACATCTGCGAGGTGTTGTCCACCATCACCACGAAGTCGGTCAGCGCGGGGGAGTAGACGTGCCCGCCCGCTGCCGCGCCCATGATCAGCGAGATCTGCGGGATGACGCCGGAGGCCTGCACGTTGCGGTAGAAGATGTCGCCGTAGAGGCCGAGGGAGACCACGCCTTCCTGGATGCGCGCGCCGCCGCCCTCGTTGATGCCGATCAGCGGGCAGCCGGTCCTGAGGGCGAAATCCTGCACCTTGACGATCTTCTCGCCGTACACCTCGCCGAGCGCGCCGCCGAAGACGGTGACGTCCTGGCTGAACACGCACACCGGCCGGCCGTCCACGGTTCCGTGGCCGGTGACCACCCCGTCGCCGTACGGGCGGTTCTCCTCCAGGCCGAACATGATCGAGCGGTGCCTGGCCAGCTCGTCGAACTCGACGAACGAGCCCTCGTCCAGCAGCATCCCGACGCGCTCGCGCGCGGTCTTCTTGCCCTTGCCGTGCTGCTTGGCCACGGCCCGGGCCGAGCCGGCGTGCACGGCCTCGTCGTAACGGGCTTCCAGCTCGGCGAGCTTGCCGGCGGTGGTGTGCGGGTCGGGGGTGGTGTGCGGGTCCGACGTGCTGTGCGGGTCCGACGTGCTGTCCGGGTCCGACGTGCTGTCCGGGTCGGGGGTGCTGTGCGGGTCGGAGGTGCTGTGCCCGACACCGGGCTGGGTCGCCGGCACTGCCGTGACCGGTTGCACCTCAGCACTCATGAGCGCTGAGCCTAGACCGACCGTGTTCGCATCACCCTTGGGAGTGACCGACCTCGCGGCCGCGTCGCGGGATTCCTGCCCCGCCGGCCGGCCGCCGCGGCAACAATGAGGTCATGACCCGATCGACGGAGCAGTCCCGGCAGCCGGTGGACGCCGATGCGGTCACCGCCCGGCTGGCCGGCCGGTGGTTGGTCGAGGCGGTGACCGAGACCGGCTCCACCAACGCCGACCTGCTCGCCGCGGCGGCGGCCGGTGCGGCGGCAGGCACCGTGCTGGTCGCCGAGTCGCAGTCCGGCGGCCGGGGTCGGCTGGGCCGGAGCTGGGAGTCTCCGCCCGGTGCGGGCCTGACGTTCTCGGTGCTGTTGCGGCCGGTGCCGCCGACCTCGACGTGGGGCTGGCTGCCGTTGCTGACCGGCCTGGCACTGGTCCGCACGCTCGGCTCCCAGGCCCGGCTGAAGTGGCCGAACGACGTGCTGTACGGCCCGCGCGGGGGCAAGGTGGCCGGCATCCTGGTGCAGTCAGGCGAGGAAGCGGTGGTCGTCGGGGTCGGGCTGAACGTCTCGGCCCGCCAGCCCGAGCTGCCGGTCGAGACGGCGACCTCCTTGCTGCTCGAGGGCCATCGGGAGTTGGACCGGGCCGAGTTGCTGGTGGCGTTCCTGGGCAGGTTCGACGGCCTGTACACCGCCTGGCAGGCACACGGCGGGGACGCCGCATCCAGCGGGCTGGCCGCTGGCTACCGCGACGTGTGCGCCACCCTGGGCGGTGAGGTGTCGGTCGAGCTGGGCACCCACACGCTGCTCGGCCGCGCGCTGGATCTCGATGACGGCGGCAGGTTGCTGGTGCGACCCACCGGCGGCGGCGCGGTGCTGCCGGTGGCTGCCGGAGATGTGACCCATCTGCGCGGAACTAAGCGCTAACGTTTGACCACGTGAGTTCCGCGTGATCGTTGAGGGGTTGTCAGAAGGGTAGTCCGATGCCTTATCCGGAGAAGTTGCTCAACGAGGATGAAGAGATCGCCGAGCACCTGCATCCGCACTGGCTGACGCTGGTTCCAGCGGTGCTGGCCTTCCTGGTGATCTGCGGCCTGTCCGGGGCCGGGCTTGCCTTCCTGCCGGACGAGCAGAACAACCCCGGTGCCCATCAGGCTCTGCTGCTGGTGATCCTGGCAGTCGCGCTCGGGCTGCTGATCTGGTTGACCCTGGCTCCGGTGATCCGCTGGCGCTCCACCCATTACGTCATCACCAACCGGCGGGTACTCATCCGGCGCGGGGTGTTCAGCCATGTGGGACGCGACATCACACTCGGCCGGATCAGCGACGTCGCCTACGAGCAGACCCTGTGGGACCGGATCTTCCGGTCCGGCACCCTGCACATCGAATCTGCAGGTGAGAACGGCCAGGAGACGCTGGTCAACATTCCCCGGGCCGATGACGTCCAGCAGACCCTCAACCGGCTGATCGAGGCCGATTCGAGCCGGCGGGAGTACCCGCGGCCAGGCCCGGGCTGACGAGCAGTCGCGACAGCCAGCGGGTCACGGCCAGCCGGGTCACGGCCAGCGGGCCACCGCCAGCAGGTCACCGCCAGCGGGTCACGGCCAGCAGTGTCACGGCCAGCTCTGCGTCGGCAACTCCGGCCCCGCCGGTAGGGCCGGGTAGCGGCTTCCAGCCGGTTGGGCAGCCAACTCCAGTTCCGCGGCCGGTTCGGCGAGCCCGCCGGTTCCGGTGCCCGTCAGCGTTGCCAGCATCTGCCGGACGTTGGCCAGCTGGAGGTTGATGCTGTCCCGTCGCTGGGTGGCGGCGGCCAGCTCCCGCCCGGACTCGGAGCGGATCCGGTCCGCCCGCGAGACCGCGTCGGCGACCAGCTGCTCGGCCCTGCGCTCGGCGTCGGCGATCAGGGCGGCAGCCGCGCGGGCGGTCTCGGCAGCGGCGTGTTCGGTCTCGGCCCGCAACTGGTCGGCATGCTCGCGAGTCATGCTCAGCTGCCGCTCGGCGATCGCCGTGCGCTGCTGAAGATCGTGCTCGACCTTGTTCCGGCGTTGCGCGAGTGCCTGTTCGAAGTCGCTCTCCGCCTGCGCAGCCTGGGAGCGCTGGCCCTCGTACAGTGCCTCGGCCTCGGCCCGGCGGGCGGTGGCGTGCCGATTGGCCGCCTCGACGATCTGGTCGGCGGCGCGCCTGGCCTCGTCGAGGATCCGGGTCGCGTCCCGATCCGCTGCTGCCCGGGTCTGGTCGGCGTAGCGGTCGGCGTCGGCCATGGTCCGGGCGCTGGCGGCGTCCAGTTCCAGGAGCCTCCGGCTCACCTCGGCCGCCGCCGCGGCCCGGAGCTCGTCGGCCTCCTCGCTCGCCAGGGTCAGCATCTGCGCGATCCGAGCGCCGAGGTCACCGAAGCTCGGCTCGCTGGGGTGGGCGTTGGCCTCGGCGGCGCGCCGGGCCGCGGCTTCGGAGGCGGTGAGCTCCTCGACCCGGCGTGCCAGCTCGGCAGCCAGCCGCTCGGCGGCGTCGGCGGTCGCGGTCAGCTCAGCCAGCCGTCGATCGACCTCGGCGGGTTCGTAGCCACGCATTACCGTCCGGAACGCTTCGTTGCTGTTCTGGATCATCCGCCGCCCTCATCATCTGATCGAGCAGGAAGGTGCCGTCGACGTCCTCGAGATCGTGGGGATCGGTCCTTGGCCCGACCGGCTGCGGCCCGAGGTCGTGGGTGATCAGCCAGGTCTGGACCGGTGGGCTGTCGATCACCACGCTGTGGTCGACCTCGGTTGCGAGCGGCCGGAACGCGGAGGCCGGCCCGCCCATTGCCCGGGCACCGTCGGGATCCGACAGCGCCTCGATCACCCCGGACAGCTGGCCGAGCTCGGCGGCGATGGCGTCGCGCCGGTCGGTGAGCAGCGCGACCTCGGCGCGAACCTCGGCCAGCTGCTGGTGGGCCTGGGCCCGCAGGTCCTCGGCCTCGGCGCGAGCGTCGCCGACCAGCGCGCCGGCCTCGGCCTTGGCGGCGCGCCGCGACTCATACATCTCCCGGTGCGACTGGCCGACCTGCTCGGCCACCTGCTCGCGAACCGCGCGGGCGCCGGCCTCGGCCTCGGCCAGCCGCCGCTCGGCGCGGTCGTGGTGGCCGGCGACCGCCTCCTCGGCCCGGGCGAGGATGGTCTCGGCCTGCTGCCGGGCCCTGGCCAGGACGGCCGCCGACTCGGCCGCTGCCTCGGCCAGTTGACGCTCGCGGCCCTGGGCGGCCGCGAGCAGTTCGTGCTCCAGCTCGCCGCGCCGCTGGCGGAGCTTCTGCGTGGCCGAGGCCAGCACAGCGCTGACCCGCAACCGGGCCTGCCGGACCGTGGCGGTGGCCTCGGCATGTGCCCGGCCGCGAATCCGGCCGGCCTCGAGGGTTGCGGTGTCGACCAGTCCGGTGACAACCTGCTGCGCCCACGCGGTCTGCTCGGCCGCGGCGGCCAGCTCGCGGGCCGCCTCCTGCCGAGCCTGCTCGCGCAGGGCGGCCGCCTGCTCGGCGGCCGCAAGACGGGAAGCGGCCGAGTCGCGTTCGGCCTGGTCGAGACGATCCTGGGCAATGCTGAGCAGCAGGGCCGCCTGGCGCTGCGTCTCCTCCAGCATGGTGGCGGCATGCTGATCGGCCGCGGTCCGGACCTCGAGGGCTTCGGCCTGGGCGACCGCGAACAACTCCCGCAGCTCGCGCTCGTGCTCGTTCCAGGACCGGGTCAGGTCGGCTGCCAGGTCGGCGTGCCGCTGATCGGCTTCACGCTGGGCCCCGAGCAGGATCTGCTCCGCCTGGGCCCGAAACGCCGTGGCGGTCAGCTGGGCCTGCGCGCGTTCCTGCTCGGCTTCGGCCCGGGCCTCGGCCAGCACCGATTCGGCGGCCTGCTCGGCGGCCGCGGCGACCAGCATCGCCTGATCGGCAGCGTCGCGGACCAGCGACTGCGCCTCGTCGTGGGCCTCGGCCAGGAGCGCCCGAGCGGCTCCCTGCTGGCGCTCGGCAGCGGCCAGGCCGTCCGCGGCGGCCACCGGGCCCGGACCGGGTGCCTCGAGGTCGCCGGGTGCCGGCAGCAGGCTTGCGGGCCGGGTTGCCTGGACGCCGGTACCGCCCGGTGCCGAGTCGTCCCGCATGTCGAGATCGTCGCAGAAGATTGCCGTACTTACACCGTTCGCAGCGTGATGTCGCCGCATCTAATCCGCGCCCTATGGGGTTTATCTACGGTGAGTCAGCATGGTCGCATCACAGCGTCACCAGAGGGGCCCGCGCAGGGCGGCGGTGCTGATTCTCCCAGGCAGGGACCGCTGCACCACCGAGGAGCGTCCGGGAAAGGGCCGGATGTGGGACGCCCGCACGCCCACGCTGTCGGGTAGTTACGAAAGCCACCCAAAGCGGGCTCCTCAGCAGCCCTTCAGGCAGGTAGCGTGCCAGCAGGCGCGCAGATCGTTGGAACAGGCAGGGAGGCGCAGTGCTGACACATCTTGAGCAGCTTGAAGCCGAGAGCATCCACATCCTTCGGGAAGCGGTCGCCGAGAGTGAGCGGCCGGTGATGCTCTACTCGGTCGGCAAGGACAGCTCGGTCATGATGCGGCTGGCACAGAAGGCCTTCAGCCCGTCGCGACCACCCTTTCCGCTCCTGCATGTGGACACCACCTGGAAGTTCCGCGAGATGTATGAGTTCCGCGACAAGGCGGTGGCCGAGGCGGGCATGCAACTGCTGGTGCACCAGAATCCGGACGCCCTGGCCGCCGGCATCAACCCGTTCACCCACGGCTCGGCCGTCCACACCGACGTGTGGAAGACCGAGGGCCTCAAGCAGGCGCTGGACCTGCACCGCTTCGACCTCGCCTTCGGTGGCGCCCGCCGGGACGAGGAGAAGTCGAGGGCCAAGGAACGGATCTTCTCGATCCGGTCCGCCGCGCATCGCTGGAACCCCAAGCAGCAGCGGCCGGAGCTGTGGCGGCTGTACAACGCACGGGTCAACCCCGGGGAGAGCGTCCGGGTCTTTCCGCTGTCCAACTGGACAGAGCTCGATGTCTGGCAGTACATCCGGCTGCAGGAGATACCTGTCGTCCCGCTCTACCTGGCCAAGCCCCGGCCGGTCGTGGAGCGCGACGGCACGCTGATCATGGTCGACGATGACCGGATGCCACTGGGCGAGAACGAGGTGCCCCAGCTGCGCAGCGTCCGCTTCCGGACGTTAGGTTGCTATCCGCTGACCGGCGCGGTGCCCAGCGACGCCAGCACGATCACCGAGGTGATCGGGGAGATGCTGGTGGCCACCAGTTCTGAACGGCAGGGCCGCGTGATCGATCACGACTCGGCGGCGTCGATGGAGAAGAAGAAGCAGGAAGGGTACTTCTGATGACGGTGCCTGGCGGGCTGGGAACGACGGCGTCGGAGATCGAGGAGTACCTCGGCGCGCACGAGCGCAAGTCGATGCTGCGCTTCATCACCTGCGGCAGCGTCGACGACGGCAAGAGCACCCTGATCGGCCGACTGCTGTACGAGTCCAAGCTGATCCTCGACGATCAGCTGAGCGCGCTGGAAGCCGATTCCAAGCGATTCGGCACCCAGGGCGACGAGCTGGACCTGGCCCTGCTGGTGGACGGCCTGGCCGCCGAGCGGGAGCAGGGCATCACCATCGATGTCGCCTACCGGTTCTTCACCACCGCCAACCGCAAGTTCGTGGTGGCCGACACCCCGGGGCACGAGCAGTACACCCGCAACATGGTCACCGGAGCCTCGACCGCCGACCTCGCGGTGATCCTGGTCGACGCCCGCAAGGGTGTCCTGACCCAGACCCGCCGGCACAGCTTCCTGGTCTCGTTGCTGGGCATCCGCAACATCGTGCTGGCCATCAACAAGCTCGACCTCGTCGACTTCTCCCAGTCGGTGGCGGCCGAGATCGAGGCCGATTACCGGCGCTTCGCCGAGCAACTCGGCATCCAGGACGTCGTCGCGATACCGATGTCGGCGCTGACCGGGGACAACGTGACCAGTCCGAGCACCCGGATGCCCTGGTACGACGGGCCGACGCTGCTCGGCTACCTGGAGCAGGTGCAGACCGCCGTCGCCGACACGACCGAGCCGTTCCGGATGCCGGTGCAGTGGATCAACCGCCCCGACCAGCACTTCCGGGGCGCCTCGGGCATGGTCGTCCGGGGATCGGTCAGGCCGGGCGATCGGGTCCAGGTGCTGCCCGGCGGTAACGAGAGCACCGTCGCGCGGGTGGTCACGGCTGACGGTGACCTGGAGCAGGCGATCGTCGGGCAGTCGGTCACCCTGACGCTCACCGACGAGATCGACGTCAGCCGCGGCAACGTGCTGTCCTCGGTGCGCGACGCGGCCCAGGTGGGCGATCAGTTCGAGGCGCACGTCGTGTGGATGTCGGAGCAGCGGATGCTGCCGCTGCGGTCCTACCTGTTCAAGCAGGGCACCCGCCGGACGATGGCGACGATGAGCCAGCCGAAGTACAAGATCAATGTCAACACCCTGGAAAGGGCTGCCGCCACCTCGTTGAGCCTGAACGAGATCGGGGTGTGCAACCTCAGCCTCGACGAGCCGATCGCCTTCGATCCCTACGGCGACAACCGGGACATGGGCGGCTTCATCCTCATCGACCGGCTCACCAACGACACGGTGGCCGCCGGGCTGCTGAACTTCGCGCTGCGCCGGAGCTCGAACATCAGCTGGCAGGCCATCGAGGTCGACAAGCAGGCCCACGTCGCCCTCAAGGGGCATCAACCGTGTGTCGTGTGGTTCACCGGGCTGTCCGGTGCGGGCAAGTCCACCATCGCCAACCTCGTCGAGAAGCGGCTGCACGCCGATGGCCGGCACACCTACCTGCTCGACGGTGACAATGTCCGGCACGGTCTCAACCGCGATCTCGGCTTCAACGAGATCGACCGCATCGAGAACATCCGGCGGGTGGCCGAGGTCTCGAAGCTGATGGTGGATGCGGGCCTGATCGTGCTGGCATCCTTCATCTCGCCCTACGCCGCCGACCGGGCGATGGCCCGCAACCGGGTGGGGCCGAACGAGTTCTGCGAGGTATTCGTCGACACCCCGCTCAGCGTCGCCGAGGACCGGGACCGCAAGGGCCTGTACGGAAAGGCGCGGAGCGGGAAGCTGCCCAACTTCACCGGCATCGACTCGCCCTACGAGGCTCCGCAGGATCCCGAGGTGCACATCGACACCACCACGTCCTCGCCGGAGGAGGCAGCCGAGCAGGTGATCGCCGCCCTGCGCCGGATGGGCGTGATCGACTGAGGCGGTTGCGCGCGGGTCGGAAGTCGGGGCAGCAGGTGCGTTGCGCGCGGGTCGGATGGCGTTATGCAGCCACCGGGCGGTCTCAGTGCTCGATCGGGCCGGGGGCCGCGGCCGGATCGAGGACCCGGGCCAGGAAGGACCGGGTGCGCTCCTGGCGCGGGGCGGCGATGACCTGCTCCGGGGTGCCTTCCTCGACCACGACGCCGCCGTCCATGAACACCACCCGGTTCGCCACCTCGCGGGCGAAGCTCATCTCGTGCGTCACCACCATCATGGTCATGCCGTCGGCGGCGAGGTCACGCATGACCGCCAGCACGTCGCCGACCAGCTCCGGGTCCAGCGCTGAGGTGGGCTCGTCGAACAGCATCACGTCCGGGCCCATCGACAGCGAGCGGGCGATCGCCGCGCGCTGCTGCTGACCGCCGGACAGCTGCGCCGGGTAGGCGGCGGCCTTCTCCGAGAGCCCCACCTTGGCGAGGTTGGCCCGCGCCAGCTGCTCCGCCTCGGACTTCGACCGGCGCAGCACCCGGCGCTGGGCGATGGTGAGGTTCTCGAGCACCGTGAGGTGCGGAAACAGGTTGAAGGACTGGAAGACCATGCCGATCCGGCGCCGGACCGCATCGATGTCGACGTCCGGATCGGTGATCTCCACGCCACCGACGTAGACCTTGCCCGACTGCGGCTCTTCGAGCAGGTTGATGCAGCGCAGCAAGGTCGACTTGCCCGAGCCCGACGGGCCGATGACACACACCACCTCGCCCCGGGCGACGGAGAAGTCGATGCCGCGCAGGACGTGGTTGGTGCCGAAGGACTTGTGCAGCGCCCGGACGTCGATCGCGGCGTCCCCGCGGTCATCGCGCGCGCCGTCCCCGCGCTCGTCCTCGCCGCTGCCGGCTGCCGTGGCCGCATCGGAACTCATGCGCTTGCCCTCGCATTGCGGGTCTCCAGCCGCCGGGCCAGGTAACTGAGCGGGACGGTGATCACGAGGTAGCACAGCCCGGCGACCAGGATCGGGGTGATGTTGGCCTTGGTGCTGGCCAGGTCGCGGCCGAACTTGGTGAGTTCCCGGTCCTCCAGTTGCACGCCGAGGAACAGCACCAGGCTGCTGTCCTTGAACAGCAGCACCAGCTCGTTGGTCAGCGGCGGCACGATGATGCGGAAGGCCTGCGGGATGACGATGCTCACCATCGCCCGGCTGCTCGACATGCCGAGTGACCTGGCCGCCTCGCGCTGGCCGCGAGGGACGGCCTGGATTCCGGCCCGCACCGTCTCGGCCATGTAGGCGGCCGACACCAGCGCGAGCGCCAGCGCCACCTTGCCGACGGTGCCGCCGGGGATCGTGGTGCCGGGGAAGGCCAGCGGCACCCCGACGCCGACGAAGATGAAGATCAGCAGGGCCGGCAGTCCCCGGAAGATCTCGACGTAGGCGGTGGCGAGCCAGCGGTACGGCGGAACCGAGGACAGCCGCATCAGGGCCAGCAGCACGCCGAGCACCAGCCCGGCCGCGAAGCCGGACAGGGTGTAGATGGCGGTGTTGCGCAAGGCGATCGTGAGCACGTCGGGGAACATCTCCCGGGCGATCTCGCCGCGGGCGAAGTTCGTCCGCAGCGTCTGCCAGTCAGCCAGCAACGCCAGCAGCACCAGCACCGCCACGAACGCCGCGTACTGCACGCCCAAGCTGAGCCGGCGGCGCTGCCGGCGGGTCAACCGCGATCGCGGCACGCCGGTGGAGCTACCGGGCGTGCTGGTGGTGTTGGTGGCCATGGGTATCCGTTCGCGGCAGGACCCCGGCGAGCGGTGTGCCCGCCGGGCCTTGAAGGCTGTAGTCGCTCAGCGTCAGCTGCCCGGCTTCTCACCGATCCACTTGGTGTAGAGCGACTCGTAGGTGCCGTCACCCTTGGCCTTGGTGATGGCGGCATCGATCTTGGCGAGCAGCTCGTCGTTGCTGTCCTTCTTCACGGCGAAGCCGTACTGCTCGCCGGTGTCGAGGTTGGCCACGATCTCGAAGCCGGAGTTCGCCGCGTCCTTGAGCCAGCCGTTGACCACCGGCAGGTCCTGGACGATCACGTCCACCTGGCCGCTGCGCAGGCCGTTGAGTTCGGCATCGGAGGTCTCGAAGGACACCGGGTCGGCACCGTGCGCCTTGACGTAGTCCTCGCCGGTGGTGGAGGCCTGCGAACCGACCTTCTTGTCCTTGGCCGTGTCCATCGAGGTGATGCCCGAACCCTTCTTGGCCAGCAGGGCTTGGGTGGCGTCGAAGTAGGGCACCGAGAAGTCGATGTTCTTCTTGCGCTCGTCGGTGATCGTCATGCCGGCCGCCGCGACGTCGCACTGACCGGCGTTGAGGGCGGCACCGGTCTTGATGTTCTCGAACGGGGTGTCGACGATCTTCTGGGTAACGCCGAGATCCTTGGCGACCAGGTCCATCAGGTCGACGTCGAAGCCGACCACCTTGCCGCCCTCGATCGACTGGAACGGCGGGTAGGGCAGGTGGGTGCAGGTGGTGAGCTGGCCGGCCTTGACCAGCTTGATGCCGCCGGCCTTGGCGGTGTCGGTGGACTTCTTGTCACTGCTTCCGCAGCCGGCAAGCAGGACGACGGCGCCGGCGACGAGGGCCGCGCGCGCCGTGAAGGTGCGGTGCATGGGTGCTCCCGGGGTCGCGTAGGAAAGTGCCATCCTCGCACCAGCGGGGGCGTTTTTCGCGGAGGTGTGGGCGGAGGTGTGGCAGGTCGAGGCCCAGCGGCTGACGCGGTCCGGGCACTCTGCGGAGTGCCCGGCATGCCAGCTCCGGTCCTGCCACCGCTCTCGCCTGGGATCAGAGGCCGCCGGCGAGCCTGTCGACGACGGCCCGGGCCGGCCCGGTGGCGGCGTTGCGGTAGCCGGTACCCGCCCACAGATGCACCCGATGCGGGTCACCGGCCGCGGCGGCGGCCCGCCGCAGGCCACGGGTCAGGTAATGGACCGCGGGGTAGCCGGTCGGGGCGGCGGCGTCGTGCTCGTCGACGAACCGGTTGCGCAGCGCGCGGGCATAGCGTCCGGTGAAGGCACGGGTGAGCACCGTCTCAGTGAAGGCAGGATCGGCCAGCGCGTCCTGGTAGGTCCGGGAGGCGCCGCTCTCGTCGGTGCGCAGCAGCAGGGTGCCGACGGCGACGGCGCCGGCACCGGCGTCCAGCAGCGCCGCGACGGTCTCGGGGCCGTCGACGCCACCGGCGGCGACGACCGGCAGCCCGGTGGCAGCGATCAACGCCCGGGTCAGGTCGTCGGTACGGGTCGGGGTGATCTGCCGCAGCGGGTCGTGGGTGCCGTTGTGGCCGCCCGCGTCGCTGCCCTGCGCGAACAGCGCGTCGGCGCCGCCGGCGGCGGCCGCGCGGGCCTCGTCGACGGTGGTGACGGTGATCAGCACTCGGCTGCCGGCCAGGCGCAGCGCGCTGATCTCGGCCGGGCGGGCAAGGCCGAAGGTCAGCGACACCACCGGCACCGGGTCGGCCACCAGCAGATCCAGCTTGTCCTGCCAGCGGTCCTCGTCCTGGACCAGCGGCGCCTGGGAGAGATCGAGCCCGTAGCGCTCGGCGTCGGCACGCAGTTCCTCGGCGTAGCGGCGGTAGTCGGCCTCGCTGATCCTGGCGACGTTGGGAGCGAACAGGTTCACGCCGAAGGCCTCGGTACTCCGGCGCAGCTCGGCGATGTCGGCGGCCAGCGCGTCCGCGCTCTGGTAGCCGCCGGCAAGGAAGGCGAAGGCGCCGGCCTCGCTGACCGCGGCGGCAAGCCTGACGGTGGTGGGGCCACCGGCCATCGGCGCGGCGGCCAGCGGCAGCGGGCTGCCCAATGGGTTGGGGGTACCGGCCATCAGCGTGTCCTTCCTCAGTCAACGGGGAAATGGCGAGGCGGATTTCCCGTGCGCTGCCCGATCCCAGCAATTGCGGTGGCTGCTCGATAGGGCTTAATTCTGCGTGCGGAGCGAGCCCGACGTAAACAGGTTGTGATGTACCGAGCAATAGCGGATCGCGCGAAAGTCTCCTGTTATGAGCGCGATCTAGAAGTGCTTGTGTGTGCAACCTCCTCGCCTTGATGCGAGCGCTCGGCATCGATCCGGCTCGGCTTGCTCGACGACCATTTCACTACGGCGGCAACACATGATTCGCATGGCTGGGCATTGCCGGTGGCGCTGGTGACAGCAGGAGAGCCCCCCGGTGGCAGGTGTGTGGTGTGAATCACGCCGGCTGCCTTCCTCGTAACCTGGCGCAGGGCCGGACGTTCCATCGCATGACAGTGCATATAGCACCCATCAGCATTGTTGCCTATTACTTCACCACGCTTTCATTCGCTCGCCAAACCCCCAGGAGTGCGTTGTGTCTGCGTTTCCGTCAAATCTCCTCCACGCCCTCGATGCCTGTGCCGCTGAACAGCGCCGCGGGTTCGCCTTCCAGGATTACGACGGGAAGGAGACGACCTGGAGCTTCGGCCGCGTCCGGGAGGAAGCGGTCCGACGGGCCACCTTCCTGCGCGCCCAGGGCGTCGAACCGGGCGACCGGGTGATCCTGGTCCTTCCCGAGGCAGCCGACTTCGTGCCGGCGATCCTCGGTGCGATGTGGCTGGGTGCCATTCCGGTGCCGATGTACCCGCCGCTGTCGCTGGGAAAGGTCCCCGCCTACCAGGAGACGCTGCGCAAGGTCACCGGCGCGGTACTGCCCAAGGCGGTGCTCACCGTGGACTGGCTGCGCCAGGTCGTCGAGCCGGTCGCCGACGAGTCCGGCGTCAAGACGGTGGCCTACGAGGCGGTCCTGGTCGAGGGCCTGCCGAGCGCGCCGGCCGCCGAGGTCGGCCCTGAGGACACCGCCTTCCTCCAGTTCACCAGCGGCAGCACCTCCGACCCGAAAGGCGTCGTGGTCACCCATGGATCGTTGCGGGCCAACGCGCACGCGATCATGGTCGACGGCCTGCGGGTGGACCAGGGCATGTCCGGTGTCAGTTGGCTGCCGCTCTACCACGACATGGGGCTGATCGGCTTCGTGCTGTCGCCGATCTTCACCCAGTCGCCGGTGACCTTCATCCCCACCCTCGCCTTCCTCAAGAAACCCGCGGTCTGGCTGCAGACGCTGCACGACACCCGGGCGACGGTGACCTTCGCGCCGAACTTCGCCTACGCCCTGCTGGTGAAGAAGACGACGCCCGAGCAACGCGCCGGGTGGGACCTCAGCGCCGTACGCGCCTTCGGGTGCGGAGCCGAACCGATCAACGTCGACACCATGCGGGCCTTCCTCGACTCCTTCGCCGCCTCCGGTGTCGAGCCCTCGGCGATGCTGCCGTGCTACGGCATGGCCGAGGCGACCCTGGCGATGGCCTTCCTCGACGTGGCGGCCGAGTACACCGTCGATGTCGTCGACCGCGAGGCCTACCGCGGCGGCCGGGCCCTGGCAGCCGGGCCGGGTGAGGCGGCCACCGTGCGTTTCGTCGGCTGCGGCCGCGCCCTGGCCGGGCACCGGCTGGCGATCATGGCCGGCACCGGACAGCTGCTGCCCGACCGCGAGATCGGCGAGATCGTGTTCGCCGGGCCATCGGTCGCCGCGGGCTACTTCGACAACCCGGAGGCGACCGCCGCCACCTTCGACGATGGCTGGCTGCACACCGGAGACCTCGGCTACCTCGTGGACGGCGAGGTCTTCATCACCGGCCGCAAGAAGGACATCATCGTCATCAACGGCCGCAACCACGATCCGCAGCGGATCGAGTGGACCATCGACGAGGTGCCCGGGGTGCGTCGCGGCAACGTCGCCGCCTTCTCGGTGCCCGGCGAGGACTCGGAGAAGCTGGTCATCGTCTACGAGAGCGCCGAACCGGACGAGACCGTCGCCGGCGCCATCCGCCGACGCGTGCAAGCCGGCCTGCAGCTGAGCGTCGCCGACGTCGTGCGCCTGGAGCCCGGTCAGTTACCGAAGACCTCGTCAGGCAAGTTGCAGCGCCAGCGCACCCGGCAGCTGTACCTCGACGGTGGGCTGGCCGACGTCGTCGTCGCGAGCCGGGCAGTCGGGGGATCGCGCTGATGAAGAGGCCGGCTCGACCCGCGTGGGCGCCGGCTCGACGCACGTGGGCGGCGGCGATCGTGGCGGCGGCCGTGGCGGTGTCGCTGTTCACCGCGGCGGCCCCGATGTCCCCGGTGGCAGCGGCCCCGATGTCTCCGGTGGCAGCGGCCACCACCGCCGAGAACCACCCGATCACGCTGTTCGCCAAGATCGGCGCACCGGGGTATCCCGACGGCATCGTCACCGCACCCGACGGCGACGTCTACGTCTCCACCAACCGGCCGGCCGACGCAGCCGGCGTGGCCGCGCCGCTGCAGCAGCAAGTTCCAAGCCGCATCTACCGCTACCGGGGCGACGGGCACCTCAAGGCCAGCTACCAGATCAGCGGGCAGGTCGCTGCCGACCATGGGCTGATGGGCATGGTCTTCGACGGGCGGGGCCGGCTCTACGTCGTCGACTACGCCCCCGCGCGCATCCTGCGCCTGGATCCGGCCACCGGCGCCCAGCAGACCTACGCCACCATCCCGACCCTGCCGTGCGGCTCACCGGCATGCGGCAGCTGGGGACAGCCGTGGCCGGTCGATCTCGCCTTCGGCCCGGACGGCACCCTGTACGTCACCGACCTGCAGCAGAGCGCCATCTTCGCGGTGCCACCGGGCGGCGGCACCGCGACGCCGTGGAGCGTCGCACCGCAGTGGTCGACACCCTTCGGCGTCAGCGGCATCGCCCTGGACGGACCGTCCTCGCTCATCGTCGACGTCACCGGCGCCGGCCTCACCGACGCAGCCGCACCGCAGACCGCACGCGGTGCCGTCTACCGCGTCCCGATCGAGCCCGACGGAACGGCAGGCGTTCCGCGACTGCTGTACGCAACGGCCCCCGGTGAGGCACCGGACAGCTTCGCCCTGGGCGCGTCCGGGCGTATCTATCTCTGCACACTTCTCACCAATGAAGTGATCGTCATCGGCCCGGACGGGCAAGAGCTGACGCGAATACGCAGCGGGCCGGCGGACGCGGTGCTGGACGGGCCGGCAATGGCGGCCTTCCGCGGTACCGACCTGCTCGTCACCAACCTGACGTTCTTCAGCAACAATCCCGATCATCAAACAGTAGTGCGAATTCCGGTGCAGGACACCGCCGCGCCGGCCTACCGTCCGATCCTTCCCGGATAGCTCGCCCTTCTCCTAACCGTGCATTGTTGCTCGCCGACGCCAGCGGCCAACGTGCATTTCAATTCAATGGACGATGCGCCTCGAATTCTGATTCAAGACGCGCGATTCGTCCCGTCATGGCGATTCGTCATTCGAGGGAGACCAGAGATGTCGTTCGAGCACGATGCGGAAATGCTTTCGGTACTCGTCGATGCTGTGAGTGAGGTCTGCGTGCACGAGGTGCCGGCGATCCACCTCACCACCGAGATCGCCGAGATCGGCCTGGACAGCGTCCAGACGCTGGAGCTGGTGGCGTGCCTGGAGGAGCGGCTGGGCACCCGGCTGCCGCTGGAGGAGCTCGCCGGCGTGGTCACCGTGGGCGGCCTGCTCGCCGTGGCGGAGCGGCGGGCGAGCTCCCGGGTCACGACATGAACGGCGCCGCCACCGACTCCCGGCACGCTGTGGCCATCATCGGCATGGCATGCCGGTTCCCGGGTGCCGATGACCTCGGGCAGCTGTGGCAGCTGCTGCTCGACGGTCGTGACGCCTTCGCCCCGGTGCCGCCAGAGCGGTGGCGGGTAGCCGACTTCTACGACCCGGAGGCGACGGATCCCGACCGCGCCTACAGCGACATCGGAGCCTTCCTGCAGGACATCGAGCACTTTCCCGGCGTGCATTTCGGCATGCCACCCCGGCGCGTGCAGGTGATGGACCCGCAGCAGCGGCTGCTGCTGGAGGCCGTGCGGGTGGCGCTGGAGGACGCTGCCGTCGACGCCGCGCCGGTCGGCCCGAACGTCGGCGTCTACGTCGGGGTGTCGACCTCGGACTACAAGGACCGGGTCGGTGCCAAGCTGCGCAGCCGCGCGCTCGCCTCCGGCGCGTACGGGCGCGCCACGTCGGCCGACCTGAGCGCGCTGGCCTGCGACGTGCCGGCCGTGCGGCCGTTCACCATGCCGGGCCTGCTGCTCAACATGACGGCCGCGACGATCAGCCAGACCTTCGACTTCAACGGGCCCAGCATCGCGATCGACTCGGCGTGCGCGTCCTCGCTGGCCGCGTTGCACCAGGCTGTGACGGCGATCCGCGCCGGGCAGTGCGATGCCGCGGTTGTCGGCGGCGTGCACCTCAACCTCTCGCCCGAGTCCCTGGTCGGCTTCTCCCGGATCGGCGCGGTGAGCCGTGCGGGCCGCTGCCGCCCCTTCGACCGGGATGCCGACGGCTTCGTGCTGGGCGAGGGGGTCGGCGTGGTGATCCTGCGGCCGTTGGCCGACGTGCGGCCGGGCCAGCGGGTGTATGCGGTGATCCGTGGGGTCGGCGCCAGCAACGACGGCAAGGGCGCCGGCCCGATGGCGCCCCGCCAGGAGGGTCAGGAACTCGCGCTGCGCCGTGCCTACGCCGACGCCGGCGTCGACCCGGGCACCGTGCGCGCGGTCGAGGCGCACGGCACCGGCACCGCCGTGGGCGATGTCGTCGAGATGGCCGCGCTGCGCAGTGTTCTCGACACCGAGGCCCGCGACAGCGTCTGCTACGTGTCCTCCATCAAGGCCAACATCGGACACGGGATGTCCGCTGCCAGCATCGCCGGCTTGATCAAGACCGCCCTGGTGGTGAGCAACGGTGTCGTGCCGCCGCAGGCGGGCTTCGTCGAGGCGAACCCGAAGCTCGGCCTGGACCAGGGCGGACTGGCCGTGCCGGTACGAGCGCACCCACTCGGCTCGCAAGTGCCGGTGCTGGCCGCGGTGAGCTCCTTCGGATTCGGCGGCACGAACGTGCACGCCGTCCTGGAAGCCGCACCCCTGCCGGGCATCCAGGAGCCGGCGCGGGAGCGTCCGGAGTTGGTGGTTCTCAGCGCGCCCACCCGTGAGCTGCTGGCGCAGTACGCCGGCACGGTGGCGGACGCCCTCGCGGCCGAACCGGCGCGAAGCGTGGCGGCGGTCGCCGCCGAACTCGCCACCCGCGCGTCCGGTGCGCAGGTGCTCGCACTCGTCGCAACCACCCGTGACGATTTGCTCCTGCAGCTGAGGACTGCTGCCGGTCAGCTGACCGGCACCGGCGATGCCTTCCTTCGGGTGGGGGACAGCGGCTTCGCCGGCGCCCGGCCGAAAGGCGCGCGACCGCGGATCGCCTTCCTCTGCCCCGGTCAGGGGGCGCAGCGGGTCGACGCCCTGCGCGACCTCTACCAGCGGTTCCCGGTCTTTGGTGCCACGCTGCGGGACCTCGACGACACCGCGCGTGCGGCCGGCGGCGGGTTCCTCGACGTGCTGTACCCGGCGGCGGGCACCGATCCCGCCTCGGCCGCGCAGCGTCTGACGGCCACCGAGGTATGCCAGCCGGCGCTGGCCGCGCTGAGCCTGGCGCACGCGGCGCTGCTCGCGCAGGCCGGCGTCGTGCCGGACCTCGCACTCGGGCACAGCCTCGGCGAGTTCGCCGCCGCCGGCGCGGTGGGCCTGCTGCCCGCAGCCGAGGTGACGGCGCTGGTGACGCGCCGCGGTGCGGTGATGGGAGAGGCCGGTGCCGCCGGCGCGGGAGCGATGCTGGCGGTGCGCACCACCGCCGCCGAACTGCGTCGCCACCTGGCCGGGCTCGCCGATGTGTGGATCGCCAACGAGAACGAGCCGCGGCAGGTCGTCGCCACCGGGGCCGCGGACGGCATCGAGCAACTGCGGCAGCGGCTGGCAGCCGCGGGCGTGCGGTGCCGGTTACTGCCGGTGTCCCACGCGTTCCACTCACCGCTGATGGCCCCGGCAGCCGCCCGGCTGGAACCCGTGTTCGCCGCGCTCGAACCGGCCGGCCCGACCGAGCGGCTCATCTCCTGCGTCACCGGCATGCCCTACGAGGACGCCGGCGAGCTGCGCCGCAGCTGGCAGCAGCACACCACCTCTCCGGTGCGCTTCGAGGCCGCCGTGCGGACCGCTGCTCAGCGCGCCGACATCTTCGTGCAGCTCGGTCCCGGCCGGGCGCTGCTGCAGCTGGCGAAGGCGACACTCGGACCGGACGGCGGCCAGCGGTTGCTCACCGGCGCCGCCGAGGACCCCGATGACGGCCGCGGCCTGCTGCTGCTCGCCGCCGAGCTGCTCGCGCTCGGCGTCGACGTGCAACCACGCGCCCTCGTCACCGGCACCCGCGCCGGCCTCCCGCTGCCTGCCAGCCCGGTGCCGGTCGAGCGTTACGCACTCATCGGCAGCCGCCACGCCGACGCCGATATCGCCACCGACCTCGACCTCGATATCGACGCCGCCCTCGACCTCGATATCGACGCCGCCCTCGACGCCGACCTCGGCCTCGAACGTTCCGCCGATCGCCAGGCAGCTACCCGCCCAGCCCCCTTTCCCCCGGATCCGCAGGAGACCGCCATGGAGAACATCGTCGCGCTCTTCCGCGAGCAGGCGGCCGTGCTACAGGCCATCGCCGCCGGCTCGCCCGTGCCTGCGCTGCCGTCACAGCCGAGCTCCGCTGGTGACGCCGTCGCCGCCGCGCCGATCACGGCACCGATCACAGTCGCGCCGGTTGCAACCGCACCGGTCACCGCACCGGTCACCGCACCGGTCGCCCCATCGGTTGCCGTCGCACCGGCCGAGGTGCTGGCCGTGGTCACCGGCGTCCTCGCCGACGTCAGCGCCTTCCCGCGCGACACGCTGCGCCCGGAACAGGGGCTCGTCACCGATCTCGGATTCGACTCGCTGATGTTCACCGACGTGGTGGCGAGACTGAACCAGCGCTGGCCGGCCGTCGACAAGACGACCCTGGCCGCCGGCCTGACCGCCGAAAGCTCCGTCGCCGACCTCGCCGACGTGGTGGCCGTCGCGATCGGCGCTGCGGTGACCGTGGCGCAGGAGCCGATCCCCGCTGCGCAACCCGCGCCGGCGATCCCGCTCGCGCCGGCCGCCGTGCAGGCCGAGTACCGCATCGAGGACTTCCCCGAGTACCAGGACCTGCGCGACCGGCTCGGCATGGCCGACGCCCTCCAGGTGCGCAACCCGTACTTCACCGTGCACGAGGGCATCATCGGCGCCACCACCCGCATCGAGGGCCGGGAGGTGATCAGCTACAGCAACTACAACTATCTCGGCCTGTCCGGCGACCCGGCAGTCACCGCGGCGGCCAAGGAGGCGCTCGACCGGTACGGCACGTCGGTGTCAGCCAGCCGGCTGCTGGCCGGCGACAAGCCGTTGCACCGGGAGCTCGAGGATGCGATCAGCGGCCTGCTGCAGACCGAGGACGCGCTCGTGCTGGTCAGCGGGCACGCCACCAACGTCACCGTTCTCGGCCACCTGGTCGGCCCCGGCGACGTGATCCTGCATGACGCGCTCGCCCACGACAGCATCCTGCAGGGCTGCAAGCTCTCCGGGGCCGCTCGACGCCCGTTCGCGCACAACGACTGGGCCGAGCTCGACCGGATGCTCGCGAGGGCGCGCGGCAACTACCGGCGCGCGATCGTCGTCCTGGAAGGCGTCTACAGCATGGACGGCGACATCGCCGAACTGCCGCGCTTCATCGAGGTGGCACACCGGCACGGGGCGCTGCTCATGGTCGACGAGGCGCACAGCATCGGCGTGCTCGGCGCGAGCGGTGGCGGCATCCGCGAGCACTTCGGCATCCCCGCCTCCGACGTCGACATCTGGATGGGCACGCTGTCCAAGTCGCTGTCCAGCTGCGGCGGGTACATCGGCGGCTCGGCCGCGCTGATCCAGTACCTGAAGTACACGCTGCCCGGATTCATCTACAGCTGCGGCCTGCCACCGGCGAGCACCGCGGCGGCGCTGGCGGCGATCCGCGTGATGCGGGCGGAGCCGGAGCGGCTGCGGCGGCTGCACGCGAACGCACGGCTGTTCAAGCGGCTGGCGGATGCGGCGGGCCTGCCCACCGGCCTGGCCGACGGCACGGCTGTCATCCCGATCATCGCGGGGGAGTCGCTGCCGTGCCTGAAGCTGGCCAATGTGCTGCTGGACCGGGGCATCCACGTCAATCCGATCCTGTACCCGGCGGTCGAGGAAGGCGGTGCGCGGCTGCGGTTCTTCCTGACGGCGGCGCACAGCGAGGAGCAGATCAGGCACACGGTCGCGGTGGTGGCCGAGGAGTTCGACCGGATCGTCCGGCTCGCTGACAAGGCGGCCTGACGGTGCCGGCCGGCAGCCGCCCCGCGGGAAGACCCGTCATGCGACCGATGACGTACGGCCGCGACGGCCGGCTCGGCCTGCGGACCTGGCACGGGGACGGCGGCAACATCGTCTGCTTCCCGTGCGCGGGCGGGGATTCCCTGTCATTCCGGTCCTTCGCCGCGGCGCTGCCGGACTGGTACCAGGTAACGGCGCTCGACCTGCCCGGGCACGGCGGCGCACCCGGTTTCCCGGTGACGTCACTGGATCGCCTGGTGCAGTTGTCGACCGCGGCGCTGGTGCGCCGGCCGGTGCCGGTCGCGGTGCTCGGCCACAGCTTCGGGGCTTACCTGGCCGTCGAGTCGGTGCGCCGCCTCGGCGCGCTGGACAGCCGCTGGCGCGACGTACGGGTCATCCTCTGCAGCGCGCGGGCGCCCGCGGTGGCCACCACGCTGCCCTCGCCCGCGCTGGCCGACGACGCCCTGGCCGCCGAACTCGTCGGCCTGGGCGGCATCCCTCAGGAGCTGGTCGGCAGCCCCCTGATGGCGCAGTTCCTGCCCCGCATCCGGGCCGACCTCACCGCCGCACGCAGCTATGTCGCCGACGCCCGGCGGCAGCACAGACCGCCGCTGGACAATCGGACCCTGGTCATCACCGGTGCGGCCGATCCGCTGTGCGACCCACGCCTGGCAGGTGCCTGGCGTGAGGTGGTGACCAACCCGGACGCGGTGGTGATCCAAGCCGGCCACTACGTGCCGCAAACCGCTCCTGCGGTCCTGGCACAGACGGTCGACGGGTGGCTGAGCACCACCGACGCCCTCCCCGACGCTCACGTCTTCCTCGGAGCCTGACGATGATCTCGACGCCTCCACTCACCGCCGCCGCGCCACAGGTCCGGTCGGCGACCGTGCTGGTCAACGGCCACCGCCTGCATTACCGCAGCGCCGGCAGCGGCCCCGTGGTACTGCTCGTGCACGGCATCGCCGGGTCCGGCGCCACCTGGAAGCGGCTGCTGCAGCCGCTGGCACAGGGCCACCGGGTGATCGCGCTGGACCTGCTCGGCCACGGCCTTTCGGCCAAGCCGCGCGGTGACTACTCACTGGCCGGGCACGCCAGCGTGGTACGCGACTTCCTCGACGCGCTCGGCATCGCCGATGTCAGCGCCGTCGGTCACTCCTACGGCGGCGGGGTCGTGATGCAGCTGCTGTACCAGTACCCCGAACGCGTCAACCGGCTGGTGCTCATCAGCAGCGGCGGTCTCGGGCCGGAGGTGACGCCGCTGCTGCGGCTGGCCGCCGTGCAGGTGGCCGAGCCGCTGACGCGCTACGTGCTGCGCGCCGCCATGGCGCTGCCCGCTGGTGGCCGCGTACCGCGCCGGCTCCGCGACGCGGTGTGGCCGCGGCGGATCGAGGACTTCCTCCCGGCCATGGCCGAGCCCGGCGGCTGCGCGGCATTCTTCAACACCGTCCGCGGCGTCATCGACTTCCGCGGGCAGCGCATCGACGCCACCGGCCGGTTACCGCACGTCCGGGACACCCCGGTGCTCGCGATCTGGGGCGACGCCGACCGGATCCTGCCGGTGGCACACATCCGCACGCTCGAGGCGGTGGCCACCGCGCAACTGCACGTGCTGCCGCGGGTCGGGCACTTTCCGCACGAGGAACGCGCGGAGGAGGTCACCGCCCTCATCCAGGACTTCCTGGCACAGCCGCGCCGGCGGCCGGCGCGACCGCTGCACGCGACGGCCTGAGCACGACCGTGAGCCGTCAGGGTGACGTCCTCGTCAAACCTGTGGTCGCGTTGGAGGTTGCCGGGTCAGAGGGGTGGCGGTGGCGATGCCGGCCCGAGGCCCAGCTCGGCGCGCAGGGACGCTTCCAGGGGCGTGGGCGGCAGCCCGAACGTCTGCTGCGCAGGCATCGAATCCAGCACGAACGGGCGCCGGAGCT
>NZ_DASVQG010000134.1:0-11426 GCF_036389215.1 Jatrophihabitans sp. | reverse complement strand
GAGCCGGCTTCGCCTGTCGGCATCGAGCAACGCCGGCAACGCGGCAACACAAGGGCGCCCGGGGAAGTCGTGACTTCCCTGGGCGCCTTTGTTGATGCGGGTACAGTCACGACACTAGGACTATTTGATGACGGTGGGAGCAACAATCGAGGAATAGTTCCAGTACCTGAAGTTATCCGATGGATGTACGGGGCACACCTCGAAGTGAACGTTTCTTCGCTCGAAGCCTGCCTGCTCGAGCCTTTCATAATGTAGCGCACCTAGTGTGGTCGGCTCCGAAGAGAAGTACGTCAGCACCCCGCCAGGCTTGAGAAGTCGGTAGGCCTCTTCAAAGAAGAACATGTGCGTGCCGATCGTCATTTCCTCTTGAGATACCGGAAAGGTGTCGAACAGTATCCCGTCGATCGATGCGCCGGCCAGCATCGGCGTGACGTCCTGCCAGTATCCGGTCATGAGGTGCATCGAACCGGACGTGAGGGCCGACCGATGCGTGACGACGCACTGCGCTATGACATCTGGATGACACTCGATGACGATATGTGAGTCAATATCGTGGGCTTGCAGCGCGGACGCGGAGATCCCCATGCCGTAGCCCACCTCCAGCACGGTTCCGCCCTGGGACGCTGCAATCGCTGCCAGTCGCTCCATGTACGGCCGTTCCCAGTCCGCCATGACGGGATACTGGGCGATGGTCAGACTGTGCGCATCGTAGGTTGCCGGCAAGTTGCTCCACCGATGCTTAGAAGCTGCGGCGAGCTCACTCATTGCGAATCCGGGAGCAAATGCGACCGGCAGCGGTTCATTCCCGACAACCGAGTGCTGAATCCATGGGTCATCTGTGCCGTAGCCTCTCCGTGGAAGATGCCGCGCTTGGAGCATCTGCGGTGCTAGAGGACCGCAATGTGGAAGCGAAAAGCAATGCCTTGATCGCCACGGCCGCAGTAAGTTGCTCTGCCTGCGAGTCCCTGTCCCGATAGTGAGCCGTGGAAGGCGGCATTCAAGCTGGTTCCGGCTTGAATGCCGCCTCTGCCCGTCTAGCCGGGGTCGCCGGCCTGGTGGGTTCGCTTGCTACGGGCGCTGCGGGAAGATGCCCTGCAACGCGATGATGAACGTGATGGTGAGGTAGGGCGGCATGTTGTTGTGCGGCTGGCTGCCGCCGGTCGGCAGGACGGTCTGAGGAGCCATCGTCAGGTTGGGTGCCTGCGTCGAGTAAATGTTCAGTCCCACCCGGCCACTCAACGACTGGGCCCAGGTGGCGTTGGACGGGCTGGTTTCGGTGCCCGCGTCGCTGACGCCCAGCGCGGTGTGAGTGTGCAGCGGCATCTCCGACTGGATCAGGGTGACGTAGGGGCTGCCGCCGGTCTCACCGAGATAGCGCGGTGACAGGCCGGCGCCCTGCCCCTGCTGCATCGGGGTGCTGCCCTGCAGGTTGGGCAGGCCGAAGGTGACCCGGCCGTCGCCGCCGTAGGTGGTGCCCAGCAGAGCGAACAGCGCGGTGTTCTGCGATATCGACATCAGTTGGCCGTTGCACAGCGCCCAGCCGTAGGGCGCGAAGTTGCCGCCGAACATTCTGATTTCGGCGAGGAAAGGATCGGTCACGGTATGCGCTCCGTCGCTAGTTTCGGCTGGGGAAGATGCCCACGAGGGCAATCACGTAGTTCAGTACCAGGTAGGGCGGCATGTTCTCGTGCGGCTGGCTGCCGCCGGTGGCGGTCACCGCCGCCGGGTTCATCGAGACGTTGGGGGCGGACGCGAAGGCGGCGTTCTGAGTGGCGGCCCAGATCGAGTTGGCCGGGTTGTCACCACCCGGGTTCGACGGCGTCGACTGGGCGACCGCTGGGTGGATGTGGGCCGGCAGCTCGTTGATGGTCAGGGTGTGGTTGACCTCGCCGCCGGCCTGGCCGACGTTGTAGCTGCCCTGGCCGATGCCCTGGTGGACCGGCACCCGGCCCTGCAGGTTGGGCAGTGCGAAGGTCGTCTGGCCGTTGCCGCCGTACATGGTGCCCAGGATCGAGAACAGCGCCTGGTTCTGGTTGATGGGCAGCAGTTGGCCGTTGCAGAAGGCCCAACCCCTGGGTGGGTAGTTGAAGGAGATCAGCTTGATCTCGGCGATGTAGGGATCACTCATTTCTGGTCCACTCCGGTCTGGACGTCGGTCAGTTCGGGGACGGGTAGATGCCCTCGGTGGCGAGGATGAAGTTGATCGCGAGGTAGGGCGACATGTTCTCGTGCGGCTGGTTGCCGCCGGCGTTGCTCAGCGCGTTCGGCGCCATCGCCGCCGCCGGGGCCGCCAGGCTGTAGGGCAGGTTGGAGTTGCTGGCCCAGTAGCTGTTGCTCGGCGACTGGCCCTGGGCCGCCTGGGCACCGACCGGCTGGTGGGTGTGCGCCGGCATCTGGTTGCGGTTCAGGGTGACCGTCTCCACTCCGGCCATCTGTCCCAGCACGTAGCCCGAGCCCTGGTGCATCGGCAGCCGGCCCTGCAGGTTGGGCAGCGCGAAGGTGTTCTGGCCGTCGCCGCCGTAGGTGGTGCCGATCAGGTTGAACAGCGCGGCGTACTCCGAGATTTGCAGCAGCTGGCCTTGGCAGAGCAGCCAGCCGACCGGCGCGAAGTTGCCGCCGAACATCCGGATCTCACCGATGTAGGGATCACTCATGGCACATTCTCATCCTCCGTCAGTGGGTTGAAGACGGCATGGAACTCCAGGCCGTCCGCTAGCGCTCGCACCGGCACCAGGAAGATCGCCGCCGGTGGGAAGTCCTCTCGGACGAGCAGGTAGTTGCCCTGCTCGCGGGGTGCGTCCGGGCCGGCCCGGAACGTCAGGTCGAACGAGCGGACGGCGCCGGGCAGGGTGCTGCGGGCGCACTCGGTCAGCTCGACCTCGCAGGCCCCGTCGGCGTCCTCCCCGTCCGGCTGGATGGAGAAGCGCATGGTGAACCGCTGGCCCACCCGGGCGTTGAAGTCGGAGTAGCTCAGTGCTCGGTCGGTCATCGCGCGCCGGCTCGAAGCCGAGGTGCGCTGTCGGGGACGAACTGCAGTTCCAGGTAGCCATTGCCGAGGTCGCCGTCTTCGGCTGGATCGCCGGCCGGCCCGCTGCCGGCCGGAGCGGTGAACCCCAATGACCGGTACAGCTCGCGGGCCGGGACGTTCTGGTGCCAGACCGAGAGCCGGACCGGCTTGCCGGCTGCGACGGCCTGCTCGCACAGCGAAGAGAGCACCGCGCGTGCGACGCCGCGGCGGCGGTGCTCGCGCAGCACCGCGATGTCCAGAACCCGCAGCTGCCCGGGCGTGTCGTCGAGCCAGCAGCTGCCGACCGGGCTGCCGTCGCCTCCGCAGATCAGGTACTCCACCGCCTCGGGCTGGGCCGCGGAGTACTGGGCCTGCCGGGCCCGGTACTGCATGCCGACCAGGCCGCCCAGCGCGGCGGGCTCCAGGCCGAGCAGCTCGAACTCGGCGCAGTGCGACTCGGCGAAGATCCGCAGCAGCAACGCCTCATCCGGGCTCTCCGCCGGTCGAAGTGACAGTGTGGGCGGACCTGCCGCCGCCCCTTCCTGCGTCAAGGTGGTGAACCCGGGTATTTCCTCGGCCACTCAGTCACTCCTTGCGCTGATCGGTCTGGATTTGGGCCAGTTCCAGCACCGACGACGAGGAGGTCGCAGCAGTGCAAGCAGCTTTATAACATAAAGATCACCGGTAGCCCGGCATTTTTTTGTCGCGTTTTGCCAGGAAATGCTACCCTCAGCCGTTAAAGTTCTGTAGCAAACCGGGTACCTAATTCCGTCGCGTATAGATACAGTGAGATGCCCGTTGACATTTGCGGATGCATGCGTTACCGAGCGTGCTCGAACACTATCTATCTCTATATTTACAGCGGGGTAACACCTGCTACGGGGCCATCGAAGGACATTTCATGCCGCAGATCCGCTCGTCATCGCTTCCTCGATTGCTCGCGCGCGCCGGCGTGGCGCTCGCGCTGGCAGCGGCCGGCCAGGCGGTGTTCATGCCTGCCGCCTCCGCCGCCACCCTGACCGTGACCTCGACGGCAGACGTCGCCACCAACTTCGGCGCCTGTGGCAACTCAGCCCAGACCACGTCGAGCGGCAGCCTGCGCGAGGCGGTGTGCGCCGCCAACAACGCCGGAGCCACCTCCTCCACCATCACCGTGGCCGCCGGCACCTACCTGCTCACCAACGGTGAGCTGCAGATGGGCAAGGTGTCGGGCAGCAACATCACCCTCACCGGCGCCGGGTCCGGCAGCACGATCATCAGCGGGAACAACGCCAGCCGGGTGTTCGACCTCGACCCCAGCGTCATCGGGGGGGTGACCACCAGCATCTCCGGCGTGACCATCACCAACGGCGCCGTCACCACCTTCGGCGGGGCGGGCATCATCGCCGGGTCGGGCAACTCGACGACCCGTGACACCCTGACCCTCAGCAACTCGGTCATCAGCAACAACCACGTCAACTCGACCACCACCAACAAGTACGGCGGTGGCGTGGAGTTCCAGGGCGGCTCGCTGACCGTCACCAACACGACGTTCACCGGCAACACCAGCGGGAGCAGCTCGGGTTCGGGCTTGGAATACCAGCATTTCGATGTCGCATCGGGTGAGCAGCTCACCGTCTCGGGCAGCACGTTCAGTGGCAACAGCGCCAACGCCTCGGTCGCCAACATCAACGTCGGCGGCGCGCTGCACATGTCCGGCGTCAGCGCCACCACCCCGATGAGCGTGACCAACAGCGTGTTCACCGGCAACACGGTGGTCGGCAGCGGCACCGGCATCCCGCAGGGCGGCGCCATCTTCTCCGAGGGCGGCGCCCTCACCGTCACCGAGTCGACGTTCACCTCGAACTCCGTCGCCGGTGGCAGCAACCCGCAGGGCGGCGCGGTCTCGGTCCTCGGCGGCACCGCTCAGCTGCACTACAACCGGATCACCGGCAACACCGGCGCCACCGGATCAGGCGTCTCGCTGGGTGTCGCCAGCGGCGCAACCCTGGACGCGACCAACAACTGGTGGGGCTGCAACACCGGCCCCGGCACCGCCGGCTGTGACACGGCCGCCGGCGGCCCGACCGTCTCGCCGCGGCTGGTGCTGACCGCCACCGCGAGCCCGGCCACCGTGGTAGGCCCGAACGCGACCACGACCATCACCGCCACGCTCACCCAGAACTCGCTCGGCTCGGCGATCGGCACCGCCAACCTCGACGCCTTCGCCGGCCTGCCGATCGCCTTCACCGACCCGCTGCCCAGCGGCGCCACCCTCGGGGCGGCCTCGGTCAACCTGGCCGCAGGGTCGGCCAGCACCAGCTACAACTCGCAGAACACCAGCGGCCCCGGCCACGTGCTCGCCACCCTGGACAACGGCACCGCCACCGCGACCGTCACGGTCAACCGGCCGCCGGCGATCACCAGCGCCAACGCGGTGACCTTCACCGTCGGCACCGCCGGCTCGTTCACGGTGACCACCACCGGCTACCCGGCACCCGGGATCACCGCGACCGGCACCGTGCCGCCGGGCATGACGTTCACCAACAACGGCAACGGCACCGCCACCCTGGCCGGCAACCCGACCGCCGGCGGCAGCTACCCGCTCAGCCTGACGGCGAACAACGGGGTCAACCCGAACGCCACCCAGACGCTGACCGTCACCGTCAACCAGGCGCCGGCCTTCACCAGCGCCAACAGCACCTCCTTCACGGTCGGCACGGCCGGCTCCTTCACGATCACCACCACTCCGACCGCCTACCCGACGCCGGTCACCATCACCAAGACGGGCACCGTGCCGACCGGCCTGACCTTCACCGACAACGGCAACCGCACCGCCACCCTGGCCGGCACGCCGGCGGCCGGTACCGGCGGGGCGTACTCGCTGAGCCTGACCGCGTCCAACGGGGTCAACCCGAACGGCACCCAGACGCTGACCGTCACCGTCAACCAGCCACCGGCAGTCACCACCAACCCGTCGGACCAGACGGTGAACTCGGGAGCCTCGGTGAGCTTCGTCGCGGCGGCATCCGGCTTCCCGGCCCCGACCGTGCAGTGGCAGCGCTCCACCGATGGCGGCACCAACTTCACCAACATCGCCGGCGCGACCAGCACCACCTACACCTTCACGGCGGCCTCGGCTGACAACGGCAACAAGTACCGGGCCGTGTTCACCAACTCGACCGGCTCGGCGACGTCCACCGCCGCCACCCTGACGGTCAACACCGCGCCGACCATCTCGAGCGGCAACACCACCACCTTCACGGTGGGCAGCGCCGGGTCGTTCACGGTGACCACCAGCGGGTTCCCGAACCCGACGCTCACCACCACCGGCACCCTGCCGGCGTGGTTGAGCTTCACCGACAACGGGGACGGCACCGCGACCCTGGCCGGCACGCCGCCGGCCGGTAGCGGCGGGCAGTACAACTTCACCATCAACGCCGACAACGGCACCGCCCCGTCGGACAGCCAGGCGTTCACGCTGAGCGTCAGCGAGTCGCCGGTGATCACCAGTGCCGACCACGCCACCTTCGCGGCCGGCACAGCGGGCAACTTCCTGGTGACCACCCAGGCCGGGTTCCCGGTGGCGACCACGTTGACCAAGACCGGCTCGCTGCCGTCCGGTGTGACCTTCACCGACAACGGCAACGGCACCGCGAGCATCGCGGGCACCCCGGCCGCCGGCACCGCTGGTTCGTACCCGATCACCATCACCGCCAGCAACGGGGCCACCACTAACGCGACCCAGTCCTTCACGCTGACGGTCACCGAGTCGCCGGTGATCACCAGTGCCGACCACGCCACCTTCGTGGTGGGGACTGCGGGGTCGTTCTCGGTGACCACCTCCGGTGGCGCGGGCAGCGTCACGCTCAGCAAGACCGGGACGTTGCCGTCCGGCGTGACCTTCACCGACAACGGGAACGGCACCGCCACGATCGCGGGCACGCCGGCCGCGGGCACCGGTGGCACGTACCCGCTGACCCTCACCGCCAGCGACGGTGTCAACGCCGACGACACCCAGAACTTCACCCTGACGGTCAACCAGCCGCCGGTGATCACCAGCGCCGACCACGACACGTTCAGCAAGGGTGTTGCGGGTTCGTTCACGGTGACCACGGCGCCGGGCGTTCCGGCGGCGACCACGATCACCAAGACCGGCGCGCTGCCGGCCGGCGTGACGTTCACCGACAACGGTGACGGCACTGCCACCCTGGCCGGCACCCCGACCGCGGCCGGCACGTTCGGAATCACCATCACGGCCAGCAACGGGGTGGCCCCGGATGGCACCCAGGCGTTCACGCTGACGGTCAACCAGGCGCCGGACATCACCAGCACCGACCACACCACGTTCACGGTCGGCTCGGCGGGCAGCTTCACGGTGACCACCAGCCCGGCCGCGGACACGGTGGCTGAGACCGGCACCCTGCCCTCCGGTGTCACCTTCACCGACAATGGTGACGGCACCGCCACCCTGGCCGGCACGCCGGCGGCCGGCACCGGCGGGACGTACAGCCTGTCGTTCAAGGCCACCAACTCCACCGGGTTCACCACCCAGTCCTTCACCCTGATGGTGTACGAGCTGGCCAGCTTCACCAGCGCTGACCACAGCACCTTCGTGGTCGGCACGGCGGGCAGCTTCACGGTGACCACCACGGCGGGCTACCCGGTGGCGACCACGATCACCAAGACCGGTGCGCTGCCGGCCGGGGTGAGCTTCACCGACAACGGTGACGGCACCGCCACGTTGAGTGGCACCCCGGCCGCCGGCACCGACGGCAGCTACCCGCTGACCATCACCGCCACCAACGCGGCCGGCAACCGGCAGCAGTCGTTCACGCTGACGGTGGTGCCGGCGAACGCCTCGCCGGTGATCACCAGCGCCGACCACGCCACCTTCGCGATGGGCACTGCGGGCAGCTTCACGGTGACCACCACGGCCGGGTACCCGGCCGCGACCACGATCACCAAGACCGGTTCGCTGCCGGCCGGTGTGACCTTCACCGACAACGGTGACGGCACGGCCACGATCGCGGGCACGCCGACCGCCTCGGGTGCCTTCCCGATCACGATCACCGCCAGCAACGGGGCGAGCACCGACGCGACCCAGAGCTTCATGCTGACGGTCACCAAGAAGCCCGTGATCACCAGCGCCGACCACGCCACCTTCGTGATCGGCACGGCGGGCAGCTTCACGGTGACCACCACGGCCGGCTACCCGGTGGCGACCACGGTGACCAAGACCGGTGCGCTGCCGACGGGGGTGTCCTTCACCGACAACGGTGACGGCACCGCCACCCTGGCCGGCACGCCGGCCGCGGGCACCGACGGCAGCTACCCGATCACGATCACCGCCAGCAACTCGGCCGGGTCCACCCAGCAGTCCTTCACCCTGACGGTGGTGCCGGCGAACTCCTCGCCGGTGATCACCAGCGCCGACCACGCGACGTTCGCGTTCGGCTCGGCGGGCAGCTTCACGGTGACCACCACGGCCGGCTACCCGGCCGCGACCACGATCACCAAGACCGGTTCGCTGCCGGCCGGTGTGACCTTCACCGACAACGGTGACGGCACGGCCACGATCGCCGGCACCCCGACCGCCGCTGGCGCTTTCCCGATCACCATCACCGCCAGCAACGGGGCGAGCACCGACGCGACCCAGAGCTTCACGCTGACGGTCACCAAGAAGCCGGTCATCACCAGCGCCAACTCGACGACGTTCGTGATCGGCTCGGCGGGCAGCTTCACGGTGACCACCACGGCCGGCTACCCGACCGCGACCTCGCTGTCGCAGACCGGCGCGCTGCCCTCCGGTGTCAGCTTCACCGACAACGGCAACGGCACCGCCACCCTGGCCGGCACGCCGGCTGCGGGCACCGCGGGCAGCTACCCGTTGACGTTCACGGCGGGCAACTCGGCCGGGTCCACCCAGCAGTCGTTCACGCTGACGGTGCAGCCGGCGAACGCCTCGCCGGTGATCACCAGCGCCGACCACGCCAGCTTCACCAAGGGCAGCGCGGGCAGCTTCACGGTGACCACCACCGCCGGGTACCCGACCGCGACCACGATCACCAAGACCGGCACGCTGCCGGCCGGGGTGAGCTTCACCGACAACCACAACGGGACTGCCACGATCGCCGGCACCCCGACCGTGGCGGGCGCCTTCACGATCACCATCACGGCCAGCAACGGGGCGAGCACCAACGCGACCCAGAGCTTCACGCTGACCGTCAACGCACCGCCGGTGATCACCAGCGCCAACACCGCCACGTTCACCTCGCACCTGGCCGGGCAGTCCTTCACGGTCACCACGACCGCCGGCTACCCGACCGCGACCACGATCACCGAGACCGGCGCCCTTCCGGCCGGGATGACGTTCACCGACAACCACAACGGGACCGCCACCATCGCCGGCACCCCGACGGTGACCACCAGCACCAACTACCCGCTGGTGATCACGGCCAGCAACGGCATCGCACCCAACGCCAGCCAGAACTTCACCCTCAAGGTGACGGCGGTGGCCGCGGTGGCACTGCCGGCCAAGGCGCCGAAGCCCGCGGGCAAGCTGGGCGGCGTGCCGTCGAAGATCTACGTCAACCAGGTGATCACGGTCACCGGTACCGGTTACAAGCCGGGGGCGCCGATCGAGCTCGGCTGGTACTACAGCAGCAGCAACGGCACCAAGCTGACGGTGCTTGCCCACGGCTACGCGGATGCTGCCGGCAAGTTCAGCATCCCGATGACCGTGGTCAACAACACCGGCTCCAAGACGGTCATGGCGGCTGGCATCGGTACCGACGGCAAGGCGCGCTACCTCAGCGCCGATACGGTGGTCAACCCGCCGCTGGGAACCAGCACGGGCACCACCACGCCGATCGTCGGCACGAGTACCGGTGGCACCACCACGCCGATCGGGTCGGGGCTGGCCAACACCGGCCTGCAGGCCGATCAGCGTGCCTCGGCCGCCTCGGCGGGAGCGGTGACCCTGACCGGGGTGCTGCTGCTGCTGCTCGGCCGGCGCCGGCGTCCCGACGAGCAGTAAGCAGTTCACTGGCTCCGGACTGACACCAGCCTGAGCCAGCCCCGTTAGACCGGTGCTCGGCCCGGTCCGCGACCTGCGGACCGGGCCGAGTCCGTTCTCGGCAGTCCCGAAGAACCGATGAACAAATTGACTTGCGTGCCAGGTCTAGCGTTGACCAATCGTGAGTGACGATCCGCTGCTGCTTGCCGAACGACGACACCTGCACGAGTCCCTGGCATGCCTGGCGCAGATGCGCGAGGCCGCGGAGCGGATCGCCGACTACGGCGTGGACGCCCTCGCCAGCGAGGGCCTCGGCCGGCTGCGGGCGGATCGGTTGAAGCAGCTGGCCGACAGCTCCGCGCCGCCGTTCTTCGGCCGCACCGACCGCGACCCCGACGGCTCGCACTCGGCCGGCGAGGTCTTCCACATCGGCCGCCGGCACATCCGGGACGACTCCGGTGACCCGATGGTGATCGACTGGCGAGCGCCGATCGCGCGGCCGTTCTACCGGGCCAGCACCGCCGACCGGCAGGGCGTGACGTTGCGGCGGCGGTTCGGCTTCGCCGACGGCCGGTTGACCTCCTTCGAGGACGAGCACCTGGATGCCGGTGAGGAGCTGGGGCTGGCCTCGCACCTGCTGCGCGATGAGATCGAGCGGCCCCGGGTCGGGCCGATGCGCGACATCGTGGCCACCATCCAGCCCGATCAGGACGAGCTGGTGCGAGCCGACCTGGACACCTCGCTGTGCATCCAGGGCGCTCCCGGCACCGGAAAGACCGCGGTCGGGCTGCACCGGGCGGCGTACCTGCTCTACAGCTACCCCGAGCGGCTGCGCCGGTCCGGCGTACTGGTGGTCGGGCCGAACTCGGCATTCCTGCGCTACATCGCCCAGGTGCTGCCGGCCCTCGGTGAGAGCGGCATCCGGCAGAGCACCGTCGACCAGCTGGTGTCAGACCTCGACCCGCGCCGCGACGACCCGGTGCCGGTCGCGGTCCTCAAGGGCGACGCCCGGATGGCCGAGGTGCTGCGGCGGGCGGTGTTCAGCTACATCGCCAAGCCGATCGAGGACGCCGTGCCGATCGTGGGCACCCGCCGGTACCGGATCCCGGTCGAGCGGGCACGGCGCTACGTCGATGACGCGCGCCGCAGCCTGGCCGCCGGCGAGCTGCGCTGGGACACCGCCCGGGAGCGGTTGCGGCAGCTGCTGGCCCAGGACGTCCGCCGCCAGCGCGAGGACGCCGGCGGTGCCCCGTCCGATGCCGAGACCGCCAAGGTGGCCCGGTCGCCGCAGGTGCGCGAGTACGTCGACTCGGTCTGGCCCGCCCTGGATCCGCGGGTGGTGCTGATGAGGCTCTACACCGACGTGGACTTCGCCCGGCGCTGCGCCGGCAGCCGGCTGAGCGAGGAGGAACTCCAGCTGCT
>NZ_DASVQG010000133.1:0-8478 GCF_036389215.1 Jatrophihabitans sp. | reverse complement strand
CAGCCGGGACATCCCGGGCTCGGCGGTGAGGTCCAGCGCCGCCGGGGCCAGTACCCGCTTGACGTTGCCGGCCGCCGCCTGCGCCAGCGGCACCCGGTCGGCCGGTGCGATCCCGGTCAGGTCGAGGCAGTTGACGTCGCGGTGACTGGCCAGCCACGGTGCCAGCTCGGCGGGCGAGCCGGTCAGCAGGTTGAGCACCCCGGCCGGCAGGTCCGAGGTGGCCAGCGCCTCGGTCAGCGACACCGCCGGCAGCGGCCGGTCCGCCGAGGCCACCACCACCACGGTGTTGCCGGTGGTCAGCGCCGGCGCGACCACCGAGACGAACCCGAGCAGCGAGGACTCCTGCGGGGCCAGGATGGCCACCACGCCGGACGGTTCGGGCAGCGAGAAGTTGAAGTACGGCCCGGCAACCGGGTTCGCCCCGCCCACCACCTGGGCGTACTTGTCGCTCCAGCCGGCGTACCAGACCCAGCGGTCGATCGCGGCGTCCACCTGAGCCGCGGCCTCGGCGGGCCCGGCTCCCTCGGCCGCCATGATCTCGGCCAGGAACTGCTCGCGGCGCCCTTCGAGCATCTCGGCGATCCGGTAGAGCACCTGGCCGCGGGTGTAGGCGGTGGCCCCGGACCAGCCGGCGAACGCCTTGCGAGCCGCCGTCACCGCATCGCGCAGGTCCTTGCGGGAGGCCTGCGCGGCATGGGCGAGCAACCGGCCGGCGGGGTCGGTGACCGGGTAGGAACGCCCGGACTCCGAGCGGGGGAACGCGCCGCCGATGTAGAGCTTGTAGGTCTTGCGGACGGCGAGGCGCTGAGCGGTCCCGGCTGGCGCGGTCCCGGCTGGCGCGGTGCCAGCCGCCCTGGTCCCGACCGGGGCGGTGTCAGCGGGGGCAGTCTCTGCCCGGGGGGCTCGGGTCTTGCCGGCCGGCTTGCTGGGCACTCAGGCCTCGCTCTCGAGGTAGGCGGCGAGGCCGTGGCGCCCGCCTTCACGTCCGAAGCCGGACTCGGTGTAGCCGCCGAACGGCGAGGTCGGGTCGAACCGGTTGAAGGTGTTGGCCCAGATCACGCCGGCCCGCAACCGGTTGGCCATCCACAGGATGCGCGAGCCCTTCTCCGTCCAGATCCCGGCCGAGAGCCCGTACGGGGTGTTGTTGGCCTTGTCGACGGCTTCCTGCGGCGTCCGGAAGGTGAGCACCGTCAGCACCGGGCCGAAGATCTCCTCCTGGGCGATCCGGCTGGCCTGGCTGGCTCCGGTGAACACCGTCGGCGGGAACCAGAACCCCCGGTCCGGCAGGGTGCAGGTCGGCGACCACCGGGTGGCGCCCTCGGCCTCGCCCACGTCGGCCAGTTCCCGGACCCGGGCGAGCTGGACCGCGGAGTTGATCGCGCCGATGTCGGTGTTCTTGTCCAGCGGGTCACCGAGCCGCAAGGTCTGCAACCGCTCCTGCAGGGCCGCGACCACCTCGTCGTGCACCGATTCCTGCACCAGCAACCGGGAGCCCGCGCAGCAGACATGGCCCTGGTTGAAGAAGATCCCGGTGACGATCCCCTCGACCGCCTGGTCGATCGCGGCGTCGTCGAAGACGATGTTGGCGGCCTTGCCACCCAGTTCCAGCGACAGCCGCTTGCCCGAGACGGCAACCGATCGCTGCAGCTGCTTGCCGACCGAGGTCGAGCCGGTGAAGGCGATCTTGTCCACCCCGGGCTCCTCGACCAGCGCCCGCCCGACCGCCGGGCCGCCGGCCAGCACGTTCACCACGCCGGGCGGCAGGTCGCACTCGGCGATGATCTCGGCCAGCGTCAGGGCGGTCAGCGGCGTCGTCTCGGCGGGCTTGAGCACCACGGTGTTGCCGGTGGCCAGCGCCGGGGCGATCTTCCAGGCGGCCATCAGCAGCGGGAAGTTCCACGGGATGATCTGGCCGGCCACCCCGACCGGGCGCGGGTTGGGGCCGAAGCCGGCGTGGCCGAGCTTGTCGGCCCAGCCGGCGTAGTAGAAGAAGTGCGCGGCGGCGTTGGGGATGTCGACGTCGCGCGATTCCTTGATCGGCTTGCCGTTGTCCAGCGATTCCAGCACCGCCAGTTCCCGGCCGCGCTCCTGGATGGCCCTCGCGATCCGGAACAGGTACTTGGCGCGCTCAGCGCCAGGCAGCCGCGACCAGCTGCCGTCATAGGCCCGCCGGGCGGCGGCGACCGCGTCGGCGACGTCCGCCTCGTTGGCCTCGGCGATCTCGGCGAGCGGCTCCTCGGTCGCCGGGTTGATGGTCTTGACCGCCTCACCCCGGCCGTCGCGGAACTCCCCGTCGACGAAGATGCCGTACGAGGGCTTGAGCCGGGCGATGGCGCGCGACTCCGGTGCCGGGGCGTACTCGAACGCGGTCACTGCTGTCCTTCCGGTTCGCAACCTGCCGGCTGCGGCGGGTCGGCGGGCGGCTGGGTGATCGACATCGGCCGTCAGTCGATCGAGACGTAATCGGGGCCGTCGTAGGCACCGGAACTGAGTTTGTGCCGCTGCTGCAGCAGATCGTTGAGCAGCGAGGAGGCGCCAAACCGGAACGCCCGCGGATCCAGCCACCGCTGGCCGGCCACCTCGTTGACCATCACCAGGTAGCGGATGGCCTCCTTGGTGGTGCGGATCCCGCCGGCCAGCTTCACCCCGCGCACCTGACCGGTCCTGGCCTCGAAGTCCCGGACGGCCTGCAGCATCACCAGCGCCACCGGCGGTGTGGCGGCCGGGCTCACCTTGCCGGTCGAGGTCTTGATGAAGTCACCGCCGGCCAGCAGGGCCAGCCAGGACGCCCGCCGGACGGCGTCCAGGGTGACCAGCTCGCCGGTCTCCAGGATCACCTTCAGGTGCGCGTTCCCACAGGCCTGCTTGACCGCCACGATCTCCTCGAACACCCTCAGGTAGTGCCCGGCCAGGAACGCGCCCCGGTCGATCACCATGTCGATCTCCGCCGCGCCGGCCGCGACCGCGTCGGAGACGTCGACCAGCTTGGTCGCCAGCGCGGCCCGCCCGGACGGGAACGCGGTGGCCACCGAGGCGACCTGCACCTGCGAGCCGCGCAGCGCCTGGACCGCGAAGGGCACCATGTCGGGATAGACGCAGACCGCGGCCACCGCCGGCGCGCTCGGATCCGACGGATCGGGCCGGACCGCCTTGCCGCACAGCGAGCGCACCTTGCCCGGGGTGTCGGAGCCTTCCAGGGTGGTCAGGTCGACCATCCGGATCGCCATGTCGATCGCCCACGCCTTGGCGCTGGTCTTGATGCTGCGGGTGGCCAGCGCCGCCGCGCGCGCCTCCGCGCCGACCTGGTCGACGCCCGGCAGGCCGTGCAGGAAGCGGCGCAGCGAGGCGTCGTCGCGACCGGCCTCGGCGAGGGCGGAGGCGACCAGGCTGGCGGCGTCCGGCTGGCTCAGGAGAACACTCACGCGCGCCAGTCTAGGCCGTGCGACGTCGCCGCTCGCGTCCGAAGGCCGGACGTCGGGAAGCCGCCGCTAGGCTCCTGGCGTGCAGACCGTCGTCGTGGACCACCCGATCGTGCGAACCCGCCTGTCCGTCATGCGGAACGAGGCCAGCAGCAACGCCGAGTTCCGGGCGGCGTTGCGCGAGCTCGCGACGCTGCTGGTCTATGAGGCAACCCGGGAACTGCCGGTGACCCAGGTGCCGATCACCACACCGGTCGGCCCGACCCTGGGCACCACGCTGGCCAACCCGCCACTGCTGGTTCCGGTATTGCGGGCGGGGCTCGGCATGGCCGAAGCGGCGTTCAACCTGCTGCCGGAGTCACAGATGGGCTTCGTCGGGCTGGCTCGCGACGAGCAGACCCACCTGCCGGCTGCCTACATGGCCTCGCTGCCGGACTCGCTGGCCGGCCGTCCGGTGCTGGTGCTCGACCCGATGCTGGCCACCGGTGGCTCGCTGGTGCATTGTTGTGAACTGCTCGCCTCTCGCGGGGCAAGCGACATCACGGTGATCTGCGCGCTGGCGGCTCCGGAGGGGATCGCGACGGTCGAGCGCAGCGGCCTGGCCGGCCGGCTGTTCACCGCCAGCATCGATGACGGCCTCAACGCCAACGCCTACATCGTGCCGGGCCTCGGTGACGCCGGTGACCGCCAGTTCGGGCCCCGTTGAGCGGTGGCGCACCGTACAAGCGGTTGCGCCAACCCGTACAAGCGGTGCGCCAACCCGTACAAGCGGTTGCGCGAACCGGGATACCGGTGACGGCGTACCGGGAAACCCGGTTGCGGCAGCTCGTATCAGATGAGATGTTTAAGCACTCCTCAGCCTGGTCATATAGATGAGGAATCAAATCTGGTCTGCCTGCCGTTGCCTCGTGCAACGTTCTCACCGGCGAAAGCGTCTTTGTCGGTAGACCGCAGCCGCGCCAGACGTCAGGAGTTCGCCGCATGTTCGAAGAGGTTCCGCGGGAGCGCCGCGGGGTGGCTCGGCTGCTGCCCGTCCGCCGCGTCGTTCTCGGGCCGTTCGTGCTCGGCGGCGGCATGCTGCTGGCCACACTGGGCGGCTCGGTCGCGGTAGCGGCAGCCGCGGCGACGATGATCACCGCCTCGGCGATCGGGTCCAAGGACGTGCCGGCCCACCCGGGCCACCCGGTGTCCTCGGCCAGCGGCAGCCAGCAGGCGCACCCGGCCAGGCGGTCACCGGAGCATCACCGGCCTGCCACGCCGGCCACCGCCGGCCGGTCCACGGCGGCGCACCAGCGCGGTGCGGCCGCGGCACCGAGCATGCCGCACCCGGTTGCCGTCCCCAGCTCGGCCGGCGTTGCGCTGCCTGCCCCGGCCCCGGTGGTGCCCGCCGCGCCGCCGGCCCGCGGCATCGACCCGACCGCGGTGCCCTCCGCCCCGGCCGATCGCCCGTCGGTGACGCCGGCCCCGTCCAGCAGCGCTCCGCTCGGCAACGCGGTGATCCACGTCAGCGGCTACCGCCAGGCCACCGAGCGGCTTGCCTACCAGTTCGCCTCGGTGCGGCCCGGAGCCGGTACCGGTGGCGGCGATCAGTACCAGGTGCTGGCATCAGACACCTTCACCGCCTCGCTGGCGCCCTCGATCACCATCACCTCGGGCGGCGGCATCTGCCTGCCGGCCGGTAGCGCGTGCACCGTGGATCAGCTGATCCAGGCGGCCGATTCCGGTTTCTTCGCCGTGGTCGCGATCGACGCCCAAGGTGAGCTCCGCTCGATCATCGAGGTCGGTTACCAGCCCGCGACGCCGAAGCTGATACCAGCTCCGAGTACTCCTGCCGCCGGCGACAGCAGTAGCCGGCTGCGCCACCGGCATACCTCGCCCGCACCGGGTGCCACGTCCTGACGCTCCCGCGCCTGGCTTGTTACCGACTTGATGCCAAGCACTGCGGGTGGGACACCCGATTGGGTGTTCTCATGTACGCGGTGCTTCTCAACGCCGGCGAAGATCACCGCCGGGATGAAACGTGCCTGCCGAGAAGGTGTCAGATGAGCAAGCTAGCAACAGCCCTGGCCGGGGTACGCCGCCTCGGGCGGCCCCGCCTGCCGCGTGGCTCGATGCTGGCCCTCGGCTCGACGCTGGCCCTCGGCCTGGTGCTGGCCGGCTGCGCCGGGTCCGGCCGGCATTCCGGGGCACCGGCGGGCACCTCGCCCGGTGCCGGCTCCAACCCCCCGGCTACCGATTCGACCGCGCCCAGCGCCACCGGCAGCACACCGGCAGCGCCGTGCCAGCGATGGTTGTGCGCGCCCGAACAGCCTGAGCAGCTCGGCGGTGGCTATACGGTGCGGCTGTGGTCGAGTGCCGCGCCGACCGGGGTGCCGTCGCCCGATCTCAGCACGCCGGTGCTCCAACTGCTGCAGGACGGGCAGCATCGGCAATGGTGGGTCGGCCGATCCGGTTTCGGCTGGTCGGCAAAGCTTGATTGCCTCGCCGCCAGCGCGGCCGCCCCCGCGCACTGCGCGGTACTGGCCGAGGTCGGCTCGCACGCCGGCACCGCGGAGCTGGTGGTGCTGCGCTCCGGTGCGCTGGTCAGCTCACCGCGAGCCAGCGTGAGTTTCGACGGCGGCCGGCCGCTGGCGGCTGACCTCGACCACGACGGCTGGCTGGACGTGCTGGGCACCGAGAACGACTACAAACCCAACTACGCCACCGGCCACAATTACTGGGCCACCTACCGGTTCGCCGACGGCGGCCTGAACCGCACCGGGTGCGCCCTGCGCCGGAGGCTGGCCGAGCCAGCACCGGACCGGCTGCTGACCGGTGATTGCCCGGCGGTCTTCGCGAGCTAGGGCCGTTCGGGGCTGGGGTTCGGCCGGACAGCCATCCGACGGCTCAGGCCATGCCCACGGCGCGGCTGCCCACGGCTCAGGCCATGCCCACGGCGCGGCTGACCTCGACCGCCAGCGCCGCCAGCTCCTCAGCGGCCTGCCGCTCGGCAACCGCCACGCTCGCCAGCACCTCGTCGGCAGCGTCCCGGCCGGCCTCGGTAGCGACCTGGCCGGCTTCGGCTGCCGCGTCCCGGGCTGAGCCGGCCACCGCGTCCCGTGCTGAGCCGGACGCCGCGTCCCGGGCTGAACCGGCCGGCACCACCAGCTCCAGGTAGGCCTTGCACTTGGGCTCGGTGCCCGACGGGCGCACCACCACCCGGCCGCCGTCGAAACGCAGGATCACCACGTCGTTATCCGGCGCCAGGTCGGTCACGCTGACCTGCCTGCCCAGCAGCCGCGCCGGTGGCTCGGCCCGCAGCCGGTGCATGGCCCGGCTGATCACCGCAAGGTCGGTCACCCGCCAGGACAGCTGGCTGGTGGCGTGCAGCCCGTACTCGGCGGCCAGCTCAGCCAGCCGGTGCGGTATCGAGGACCCCCCGGCCTTGAGGCTGGCCGCCAGCTCGGCGATCAGCAGCGCCGCGGAGATGCCGTCCTTGTCGCGCACCAGGCCCGGCGCGACCGCGTAGCCCAGCGCTTCCTCATAGCCGTAGACCAGGTCCGGGGCGGCCCGGGAGATCCACTTGAACCCGGTCAGGGTCTCCGCGTATCCGACGCCGTGGCCGGCCGCCATCGCCGACAGCATCGTGGAGGACACGATGGTCGTCGCGTACGTGCCGTGGATGCCACGGCGCAGCAGCCAGTCCGCCAGCAGCACGCCCACCTCGTCACCACGCAGCATCCGCCAACCGCCCGGCTGGTCCCCGATCGCCGGGAACCGCACCCCCACCGCGCACCGGTCGGCGTCGGGATCGTTGGCGATGATCAGGTCTGCCGGCTCGCGCCCGGCCAGCGCCAGCGCCAGGTCCATCGCCCCGGGCTCCTCCGGATTGGGAAAGCTCACCGTCGGGAAGTCCGGGTCGGGCTCGGCCTGCTCGGCGACCTCGCTCGGCGCGCCGAAGCCGGCCGCCGCGAACACCGCCCGGACGACCGGAGCCCCGACCCCGTGCAGGGCGGTGTGCACCACGTCCAGCTCGCGCGGGGTGTCCGGGCGCACCAGGCCGGCCACCGCCGTCACGTAGGCATCGACCACCGAGTCGTCCAGCGTCTGGTAGTTCCCGGACAGCTCGATCGCGCGCACCGACTCGACAGCCCGGATGGCCGCCTCGATCTCGGCGTCCATCGGTGGCACGATCTGCGCGCCGTCGTGGGCATAGACCTTGTAGCCGTTGTCCTGCGGCGGGTTGTGCGAGGCGGTGACCATCACCCCGGCCACCGCGCCGAAGTGACCGACCGCGAACGCCAGCACCGGGGTCGGCAGCAGCCGGGGCAGCAGCCGGGCGTCGAAGCCGGCGGCAGCCAGGATCGCCGCGGAGTCGGTGGCGAATGACTTCGAACCGTGCCGGCCGTCGTAGCCGATCACCACGATGCCGCCGGCCCGTCCCGCCGCGGTCAGCTGGGCCGCCAGCCCGGCCGCGGCGCGCCGCACCACGGCGGTGTTCATTCCGTTCGGGCCGGCTCGCAGCGGTCCGCGCAGCCCCGCGGTGCCGAAGCTGAGCGGGCCGGCGAACCGGTCGCCGAGCTCGGCCAGGGCGACCGGGTCGCCGCCCTCGGCGCCGGCCAGCAGCGCTCGCAGCTCGGCGACGGCAATCGGGTCGGGGTCATCGGCGATCCAGCCGGTGACCTCGCGGTACAGCTCCCGGGGGTCGCTCCAGTCGGGGGCTAGGACGGTCACAGCCGGCCGATCAGCTCGACCAGCAACCCGCCCGCCCGGACGGCGGCCGCCTTGCCGGCCGCCAGCACCTCTTCGTGGTTCAGCGGCTGGCCGGTCATGCCGGCCGCCAGGTTGGTGACGAGTGAGATGCCGAGTACCTCCGACCCCTCGGCCCGGGCGGCGATCGCCTCCAGGGCGGTGGACATGCCCACCAGGTCCGCGCCCAGCACCCGGGCCATCCGAACCTCGGCCGGCGTCTCGTAGTGCGGCCCGGGGAACTGCGCGTACACCCCCTCGGCCAGGGACGGGTCGATCTGGCGCATCAGGGCTCGCAGCCGCGGCGAGTACAGGTCGGTGAGGTCGACGA
>NZ_DASVQG010000132.1:0-30589 GCF_036389215.1 Jatrophihabitans sp. | reverse complement strand
ATCCACTGCCCCCAGCCGTTGCCGTCGAAGAACAGGTGCACCGGTATCAGCGCCGCGCCGGTGGTCGCCGCCAGCAGCGCGGGACCGGGCGGCATCCGGGTCGGCTCGCCGAAGAACCGCACCTCGACGCCGTTTCGGGACAGGTCCCGGTCAGCCACCAGGCACACCGCCTCCCCGGCCCGCAGCCGCTCGGCCAGCACCTGCATCGGCGGGCGCGGGCCGCCGGTCAGCGGCAGCACCCGCATTCCCAGGCTCTCCCGGTAGGCCACGAACCGGTCGAACAGCGACTCCGGATTCAGCCGCTCGGCCACCGTGCTGAACGGGTAGCCGCGCCGTACCAGCCACAGCCCGGCGATGTCCCAGTTGCCGCTGTGCGGCAGTGCGAAGACGGCACCGCGCCCGGCGGCCATGGCCTGGTCGACATGCTCTGCCCCGTCGGTGCGCACCCGGGCCACGGTCTGGGCGTGGTCCATGCTGGGCAGCCGGAACGTCTCCAGCCAGTACCGGGCGTAGGAGCGCATGGCGGCCCGCACCAGCCGGTCCAGCTCCGCCGGTCCGGTGCCGGGGCCGGCCACCCTGGCCAGGTTGCGGCGCAGCTGCCGGACCGACCGGCCGTCCCGGCGGACCGCGACGTCCGCAGCCGCGGCGAACAGCCGGCCGGCCAGCGGCGCGGGCAGCGCCCGGATAACTCGCCAGCCGGCGGCGTACCCGGCGGTGCTCAGCCACCCACCGGCCGGTGTCACGCCTGCTGCGTCCGGGACTGCTGCCAGACGGTGGCCAGCCGCTGGACGACGGTGACCGTAGAGGCGACGACCAGCACCCACAGCGCGATCGCCTGGACGTAGGGCAGCCGGAACGGCCAGCCGGTCAGGCCGGTGCCCACCAGCACGATGATCAGCCGCTCGGACCGCTCGGCGATGCCGACGTTGCAGCTGAACCCGGCGCCCTCGGCCCGGGCCTTGATGTAGGAGGTCAGCGACCCGAGCACCAGGCACAGCAGCGCGGCCGCCAACAATGCCGGCTGGTCGTGCCGGGCGAACCACCAGGCCAGCGTCGAGAACACCGCCGCGTCGGCGATCCGGTCGCAACTGGAATCCAGCACCGCGCCGAACCGGCTGCTGCTGCCGCCGGCCCGGGCCACCGCGCCGTCGACCATGTCGAACATCACGAAAGCCCAGATGAACAGGGTGCCGACGAAGAAGACACCCCGGGGGTAGAACACCAGAGCCGACACCGTGGCGCCGATGGTGCCGGCCACCGTGACCATGTCGGGGCTCACGCCCGCCTGCGCCAGCGACCGGCCCAGCGGCGCGATCGCCTTGCCGATCGGGGCCCGCAGCAGGTTCAGCACCGCTCAACTCTATCGGTCGGTGCCGGTCGCGCCGGGTAACCACCGAGCCGGGTAGCCGCGGGCCCTTGCCGGGCACGCCACGGCTGGTGTGGAATGCAGCGAGGGCCGCGCTCTGGGGATCACTTCGGCACGCCCGGCCGGAGTCGGGGCAGCCCAGGGAAAGAGGCTGCGCGATGACGGTCAAGACAGCGGTCAGGACGCAAAGCCGGCTCGCCCCGGTGGCGGCCGGCAGTCCGGAGAAGATCCGCAATGTCGCCCTGGTCGGGCACGGCGGCGTAGGCAAGACCACCCTGACCGAGCACCTGCTGGCTACCGCGGGTGCCATCCCGAGAGCCGGCACGGTCGCCGACGGCAACACCGTCTCCGACGCCGACCCGGTGGAGATCAGCCAGCAGCGCTCGGCGTTCCTGTCGGTCTGCCCGCTGCGCTACAACGACGTGGTCCTGAACCTGCTCGACACCCCCGGCTCGCCCGACTTCGTCGGTGAGCTGCGCGCCGGCCTGCGGGCCGCCGACGCCGCGCTGTTCGTCGTCTCGGCCGCGGACGAGCTGGACGACAGCACCCTGGCGTTGTGGGAGGAATGCGCCGCCCTGGGCACCCCCCGGGCGGTGGTGATCAACCGGCTGGACGCGCCGCGGGCGGACCTGGCGAGGGTGCTGGGCGCCTGCCGGCAGGCCTTCGGCGGGGTGGACGGCAACGCGGTGCTGCCGCTGTACCTGCCGAGCGACCCGGCACAGCCGGCGACGGGCGGGCTGGTCGAGCTGCTCAACGCCCCAGATTCGGCCCACCAGGACGATCGCTCGGCCCTGATCGAGGCCATCATCGCCGAGAGCGAGGACGAGTCGCTGCTGGATCGCTACCTGTCCGGCGACGACCTGGACCCCGCGGTGCTGGTCGCCGACCTGCACACCGCGGTCGGCCGGGGCCACTTCCACCCGGTGGTGCCGGTCTGCGGTGGCGGTGACTCCAGCTTCGGGATGAGGGAGCTGCTGGACCTGATCGTCCGGGGCTTCCCGAGCCCGACCGAACGCCCGCTGCCCGAGTGCTGGACGCCGATCGGGGCGCCGGGGCCCAAGCTGTCCTGCGACCCGGCGGGGCCGCTGGCCGCCGAGGTGGTGCGGACCTGGGTCGATCCCTACCTGGGCCGGGTATCGCTGGCCCGGGTGTTCTCCGGAACCATCACCAGCGACACCGCCCTGCACGTCTCCGGGCACGGCAGCGCCGACCGCGGTCATCCCGACCACGACGCCGACGAGAAGCCTGCGACGCTGCTCGGGCCGACGCTCACCCCGATCTCCTCGGCCTTCGCCGGAGACTTCTGCGTGGTGGCCAGGCTGGCCAGCGCCGAGACCGGTGACACGCTGTCCGACCAGCGCCAGCCGCTGGTCATCCTGCCCTGGCAGCTGCCCGAACCGCTGCTGCCGATGGCCGTGCGGGCCGCGACCCGCAACGACGAGGACGCGCTGGGCAAGGCGCTGACCCGGCTGGCCGCCGCCGACCCGGCCGTCCGGATCGAGCGCAACGCCGAGACCGGCCAGCTGGTGCTGTGGTGCCTGGGCGAGGCGCACGCCGAGGTGGTGCTGGCCCGGTTGCGCTCCGGTGGCGCGGCGCTGGAGACCGAGCCGGTCCGGGTGCCCCTGCTGGCCACCTTCACCGGCCCGGCGCGCGGGCACGGGCGCCAGGTCAAGCAGTCCGGCGGCCACGGCCAGTACGCCGTCTGCGACATCGAGATCGAACCGCTGCCACGCGGCTCGGGCGTCCGGTTCGTGGACCGGGTGGTCGGCGGCGCGGTGCCCAGCCAGTTCATCGGCTCGGTCGAGAAGGGCACCCGGGCCCAGCTTGCCCGCGGTGTGCAGCAGCAGGCCACGGTGCCGGTGGTCGACGTGCAGGTCACCCTGGTGGACGGCAAGGCGCACAGCGTGGACTCCTCCGATGCCGCGTTCCAGACGGCCGGGGCGCTGGCGGTCAAGGACGCCGCGTCCACTGGTGGGGTGCAGCTGCTGGAGCCGGTGGACGCGGTGCAGATCACGGTGGCCGAGCACCACATCGGGGCGGTGCTGTCCGACCTGTCCGGCCGGCGGGCCCGGGTCACCGGGACCGAACCGCTGGCCTCGGACCGGCCGGGCAACCGCAGCGTGATCAACGCGGAGGTGCCGGCGGTGGAGTTGCTGCGCTATCCGGCCGTGCTGCGCTCGCTGACCGGCGGGTCGGGCAGCTTCACCCGCAGCTACCTGCGCCACGATCCGGCCCCGGCGACGGTGGCCACCGCACTGCTCGGCTAGCCCGGGGCTGCCGGCTTTCCCAGCGGTGCGGCGACCCTTCGGGTGCTGCCCGCCTGGTGTGAGTCGGCTCTTCCGCCGTGCGATTTGGGCTGCTTCGCAAAGGCGGGCGTAACCACCGCAAGCCGCTGCTCGTTGGACGCCATGACCTGCCCGTCCGCGAGAGAGCAGCCCATGACCCAGCCGGACCGTCCTGAACCGACCACCGCCACCGGACGCCACGCGCCACCCGTTGCCGGCGAGGGTGGGCGGCACCGGGCAGTACACCAGCCGGTGCCCGCACCGCCTGCGCCGGCGTGGCTGCCGCGCACGGCGCTCGCCGCGGCGCTGGCACTCGCGCTCGGAGTGGGCATCCTGGCGACCACCAGTGCAGCCGGAACCCCGACCCGGCACAGCCCTCCCGGCTCCACGAGCACCGGTTCCGCGGCCGGCAAGGCCGCGGCGGGACTGGCCCGGCTGTCACTGGGCGCGCCCAAGGGCGCCAAGCTGTTGCCGGCCGCGCCGGTGCATGTCGCCCGGCCGGCGGTCGCCACCCCGGCCGCGATCACCGGACTGGCGGCCAACGGCATTCCGGCGGTCGCGCTCAACGCCTACCGGCTCGCGGCAGCCCGGCTGGCCTCGGCACAGCCCGGCTGCGGCATCCAGTGGTGGCTGCTGGCCGGCATCGGCCGGGTGGAGTCCAACCACGGCCGCTACGGCGGCGCGACGCTGAGTCCGAGCGGCGAGTCCAGCCCGCACATCGTCGGCGCGGCGCTGGACGGCACCACCTATGACTACATCGCCGACACCGACGGCGGCCGGCTGGATGCCGACTCCCGCTTCGACCACGCCGTCGGGCCGATGCAGTTCATCCCGTCGACCTGGGCGATGTACGGCATCGACGGCAACGGCGACGGGGTGGCGAGCCCCTTCAACATCAACGACGCCACGCTGGCCGCGGCCCGGTACCTGTGCGCCGCGGGCGGTGACCTGCGCACGGCCGCCGGTCAGCGCCGGGCGGTGCTGGCCTACAACCACTCCGACGAGTACCTCGCCCTGGTGCTCGGCACCGCGGCGGCCTACGCCACCGGCACGCCGGTGGGCGGACCGGTCAGCGGCATCAGCACCGGCGCACTGCCGCCGGTGGACACCTCCTGGTTGCCGCCGGTGAACCCCGGCCGGCCCGCCGGCCTGGGCGCGTCCAGCGGCGCGACGCCGGGCTCCCCCCGGCCGGGCTCGGGTCCAGGCTCCGGCTCCTCCGCTACCGGTTCGTCGGGTACCGGCTCGTCCGGCACGGGTTCCTCGGGCACCGGCTCGTCGGGCACCGGCTCGTCCGGCACGGGTTCCTCGGGCACCGGCTCGGGCACGGGCTCCTCGGGCACCGGCTCGTCGGGCACCGGGCACCCGGCCCCGTCCAGCTCGGCGCCAGCGGGTTCGGCCACTGCCCAGCCGAGCAGTCCGGCCGCATCCACCAGCCCGGCGGTCCCCGGCGTGCCGCTGCCGACGCTCAGCGTCCCCACGGTGGCGCCCTCGCCGACCGGCACGGTCTGCACCAAGACGGTGCTCGGGGTGGTTGTCCCAGTGCCCTGCGGCGCGTCCTGAGCCCGGCGGTCGGCGGCGTTGCCGGTCAGCCGGCTGGTGCGTGGGCCGGCTCGGCAGCGCTGACGAACCGCAGGATCACCCGCTCCCCCTGCGCCCGGTAGCCGAGCTGCTGGTAGATGCCGTTCGACGTCGGGTTGGCCTCGTCGGTGAACAGCATGACCTGGCGCGCGCCGCGGTCCAGCGCGTCCTGGGTGCAGGCCGCCGTGACCGCCGCGCCGTAGCCGTGCCGTCGGCAGTCCGGCGGGGTGTAGACCGGCCCGATCCGGCTGACACCGGCGACCATGACGTTGCGGCTGGCCATCGACACCGGTTCGGCCCGCTCGTCCTGCCAGAGCCAGATCAGTCCCATCTCGATCCGCCGCTGGTAGATCTCGGGCTGGGGTGTCGCCGAGGAGGCCTCGGCCTCGGCGTGGAACCGGGTGATCCAGTCCATCACCACGTCCAGGTCCGCCGGAACGGCCGCCCGCGCCCGTCCGGCGGGCGGTGGCACCGGTGGCCGCAAGCCGTCCAGGATGTAGGTCCGCTGTCGCATGGCCAGCTCGGTGCTGAGTCCGGTGCCGGCCGTCCAGCTGGCCGCAAACCGGCCGGCGGCCTCGGCGTCACCCATCACGTCCGGCACCGCCGCTGCCCGCTCGCGCAGCCCGGCGACCAGCTCGTCCTCGCTTCCCGGTGGCAGCTCCGCCACCAGGACGCCGTACGGCGGGGTCATCGAGATCGCGCCGGTGACCGCGCCGCCGGTTTCGAACCAGCCGAACAGCGGGTCGACATCGGAGAACCGCTGACCCGCCCGGAGGGTCTCCAGCACCGTCAGCGGGACGGTGTTGGCGTCCGGACGCGCGGTCAGCAGGTCCAGGACGTGCTCGGCGAAACGATGTGGATCATCGCTGAAGGACCACGGCATGACACGACGGTGCCATCAACGTCCCGCGCTGTCGACGGATTTACGCCGGTGCCCGCCTGGGTTCGCCGCGGTAGGTGCCGAAGGACCACCAGTTGCCCTCCGGGTCGCGCAGCGCGAAGTCCCGGGAGCCGTAGTCGGTGGTGTACAGCTCACGGACGATGTCGGCGCCCGCCCCGACGGCTCGCCGGTACAGGGCCTCGGTCTCGTCGCTGACGACGTAGGCGGCGAAGGTGCCGGGTTGCATCGTCGCCAGCTCGTCGTCGCGGACGGACCCCAGCATGATCCCGCCGCCCGGTGGCCAGGCCAGCTCGGCGTGGCTGACCTGATCGCCCTCGGCGTACACGACGGTCTCCTGGAAGCCCAGGACGTCCACCAGGAAACGGATCAGCCCGAGGGCATCCCGGGCCCGCAGCGTCGGCCAGACCTGGGGCGGCGGCGGATCGGAGGTCACCCGGTCAGCTTGGTACGCCCGGGCCCGGGCGGGCAACCCCGCGTGTGTTTCGCCGATGGCCGCCTGATGCGGCCCTGGACCGGCCTGGGTAGGTTTAGCGCGCACGCCAAGCGCGCGGCCATCCAGACTCCTCAACCCGAATGGAGCTAACCATGGGCAGACGTCACAATCGGTCAGAGGTCGCTGATGCGTTACACACGGTGACCGGGTCCGCGAGATCAGCCGGCGCCACCGTCGCCGAGAACGCCAAGGTGGCCGCCACCGGTGCCGGGCAGGCGCTCAGCACGGCCGCCGGAGCGGTCAGTGCCGCCGTGGACTCGGCCGCCGGAGCGGTCACCGGCGCGGTAGGCGTGGCCGGCGATGCTGTCAGCGATGCGGTCGGGAGCGTGGGCAGTGCGGTGGAAGCGGGAGCCGTGGCACTGGCAGACCGGGGCCGCCGCGCCCGCAAGGTCGCCAAGGCAGAGGCCGAAGCCCGCCGCAGGCAGCTCCGCAAGCAGGCCCGCCGGGCCGGCAAACGCGGCAGCCAGGCGAGCGGCAAGGCCCGCAAGCGCAGCACGCAGGCGCTGGCCGACGCCAAGGCCCAGGCCGCTATCGCCACGGCGCAAGCGCGGCTCCAGGCGGCCAGCATGAAGATCCAGGCGTCCTCGCTGGCACGGCAGGAGCCGCCGGCCACCAGCAAGAAGCGCAAGACCGGGCGGGTGCTCCTGATCGCCGGCGCGGTGGCCGCCGTGGCACAGCTGGTGCGCAGCAAGCTGACCTCCGCGAGCCCGCCGACCGGCCAGCCGTGGAACCAGCCGCCACGCCAGCCGACGGCTCAGCCCGCTCAGCCGACGGCACAGCACGCCGAGCCCACAGCACAGCACGCCGAGCCGACAGCACAGCCCGCGCAGCCGACGGCACAGCCCGCGCAGCCCACGGCACAGCACGCCGAGCCGGCGGCGCAGGAACCGGCGCAGGTCAGCGACTCCAGCTGACCGGCGCCGCGCCCCGTCACCTCGGACCACTCAGCTGAGGCCCTGCGGCCTCACGCCGGGCGGGTCACCTCAGGCCCGCGGCCAGTGCTCCACCAGCTGGTCGCGGGCGTCGGCCAGCAACTGCGGAAGTACCCGGGTCTGACCGATCACCGGCATGAAGTTCATGTCGCCGCCCCAGCGCGGAACGACGTGCTGGTGCAGGTGCGCGGCGATGCCGGCACCGCCGACCGTCCCCTGGTTCATGCCGATGTTGAAACCCTGCGGGCGGGCGGCGGCCCGCAGGGCGGCCATCGCCTGCTGGGTGAGCAGCGCCACCTCGGCGACCTCGGCGGTGCTCAGGTCGGTGTAGTCGCCGACATGCCGGTACGGCACCAGCATCAGGTGGCCGGGGTTGTAGGGGTACAGGTTAAGCACGGCGAAGGCCAGCTCACCCCGGCTGACGATCAGGCTGTCCTTGTCGGACTGCTTCGGTATGTCACAGAACGGGCAGTGGTGCTCGGCATCGGAGGCAGGCTTGCCCTCACCGCCGAGGTAGACCATCCGGTGGGGCGTCCACAGCCGCTGGAAGGCGTCGGGCGTGCCTGCGAGGTTCCCCGCATCCACCACCTCGGGACCGGTCACGGCTCCTCGGCGATCACGGGCGACCCCTCGCCCTTGGGCGGCTCGGCCGGCTGGCCAGGCTGGATATCGGCCTTCACGGGTTCGAAGTCGGCCACCGAGGGCGAGTGGTTCACCCGCCGGCTGATGAAGTCGGCGATCTGGTCCACCGCCTGGGCCAGTGGAACGCCGTTGAGCTGCTCGCCGTCCCGGAACCGGAACGAGACCGCGCCGTCCTCGGCATCCTTGCCACCGGCGATCAGCATGAACGGGACCTTGGCCTGCTGTGCGGTCCTGATCTTCTTCTGCATCCGGTCATCGCCGGCGTCCACCTCGACCCGGATCCCCCGCGCCTTCAGCTGCGCCGCCACCCCGTGCAGGTACTCGACCTGCTCGTCGCTCACCGGGATCGCGATGGCCTGCACCGGCGCCAGCCAGGCCGGGAAGGCGCCGGCGTAGTGCTCGGTGAGCACACCGATGAACCGCTCGACCGAGCCGAACTTCGCCGAGTGGATCATCACCGGCTGTTGCCGGGTGCCGTCGGCAGCCTGGTACTCCAGCCCGAACCCGGCCGGCTGGTTGAAGTCGTACTGGATGGTCGACATCTGCCAGGTACGCCCGATCGCGTCGCGGGCCTGCACCGAGATCTTCGGCCCGTAGTAGGCGGCGCCGCCGGGATCAGGCACCAGATCCAGCCCGGACTCGGTCGCGACCGCCTCCAGGATCGAGGTGGCGGCCTCCCACTGCTCGTCGGTGCCGATGAACTTGCCCGGCTTGGAGTCGTCCCGGGTGGACAGCTCCAGGTAGAAGTCCTCGAGCCCGAAGTCGCGGAACAGGCCGAGGCAGAACTCGAGCAGGTGCTTGATCTCGGCCGGAGCCTGCTCGCGGGTGCAATAGCTGTGCGAGTCGTCCATGGTCAGCCCGCGCACCCGGGTCAGCCCGTGCACCACGCCGGACTTCTCGAACCGGTAGACGCTGCCCAGCTCGAACAGCCGCAGCGGCAGCTCGCGGTAGGACCGCCCGCGGGCCCGGTAGATCAGGTTGTGCATCGGGCAGTTCATCGCCTTGAGCCGGTAGGCGGCGTTCTCCAGCTCCATCGGCGGGAACATGCCGTCGGCGTAGTACGGCAGGTGGCCGGAGGTGTGGAACAGGCCTTCCTTGCTGATGTGCGGGGTGCTGACGAAGTCGAAGCCCTCCTCGGCGTGCCGCTGCCGGACGTAGTCCTCCAGCACCCGGCGCAGGATTCCACCCTTGGGATGGAACACCGGCAGGCCCGAACCCAGCTCGTCGGGGAAGCTGAACAGGTCCAGTTCGGCGCCGAGCTTGCGGTGGTCGCGCTTGGCCGCCTCCTCCAGCTGCACCAGGTACGCCTTGAGGGCGTCCTTGCTCGGCCACGCGGTGCCGTAGATCCGTTGCAGCTGCTCGTTGTTCTGGTCGCCGCGCCAGTACGCCGCGGCGGTGCGCATCAGCTTGAACGCCGGGATCCGCCGGGTGGTGGGTAGGTGCGGCCCCCGGCACAGGTCGGTCCAGGTCCGCTCGCCGTCCCGGTCGAGGTTGTCATACATGGTCAGCGCGCCACCGCCGACCTGCGACATCTCCTCGGCGTCCAGCTCGGTGGGGGTGCGGTTGCCATCGTGGCCGGCATCGCCGGAACCGCCCTTGAGCCCGATCAGTTCCAGCTTGAACTTCTCGTGGGCGAGCTCCGCGCGGGCCTGCTCGTCGCTGATCTCGCGCCGGGAGAAGCGCTGCGCGGCCTTGACGATCTCGGCCATCCGCTTCTCGATGGCCGCGAAGTCCTCCGGGCTGAACGGCCGGGTGGGCAGGAAGTCGTAGTAGAAGCCGTTCTCGACCGGCGGCCCGATGCCCAGCAGGGTGCCGGGGAAGAGTTGCTGCACCGCCTGGGCCATCACGTGCGCGGTGGAGTGCCGCAGCACCGCCAGGCCGTCGGGCGAGTCCATCGGGACCGGCTGGACCCCGTCGGCGGAGTCGAAGGGCACGTCCAGATCGCGCAGCTCACCGCGCGAGTCGCGCACCACCACCGCGCCGGACGGGCCGGACAGGTCGATCCCGGCCGCTTCCAGCGCGGCCCGCGGAGTCGTTCCGGCGGCAACCGCAACCGACGGCCGGACGGCCTGGACGGTGGACTGCGATGCGGCGCTGGACACGGATGATCTCCTTCTCACGGCCTGGCTGGTTGGAATTCAAGGCGCACCGTGCATGCTAGTGCGGTGCCCAGAGACTCCCGAGGCAATATCGCTCGCACCGTCGCCGGTGCCGCCGCCACCGTCGTCCTGTTGCTGCTGGCCGGGTGTGACGGCTCGTCCTCGCCGACGCCGGCCGGCTCGACCGGCGCGAGCGCGAACCGGACCGGCTCGACATCCGGCTCGCCGGCTGCCTCGGGTGGCTCGTCCTCGGGTGGCCCGGCGTCGTCCGGCTCGGCCTCGGGTGGCTCGTCCTCGGGCGGCTCGTCCTCGGGTGGCTCGGCCTCGGGTGGCTCGGGCCCGGCGACCGCCACGCCATCAGAGCTCACCGGCGTGGTCCGGCTCGGCTTCGCCGGCGACGTCCACTTCACCGACCGCACCGCCAAGCGGCTGGCCGCGAACCCGGCCACCGTCTTCGGCCCGGCCGCCACGAGCCTCGCCGCGCCGGATCTGATGATGCTCAACCTCGAGACCGCCATCGCTGTCGGCGGCACCCCCGAGAACAAGAACTTCACCTTCCAGGCGCCGCCGTCGGCATTCACGGCGCTGCGGGCTGCGGGCATCGACCTGGTCACGATGGCCAACAACCACGCCGCCGACTACGGCTCGGCCGGGCTGGCCCAGACCCTCGCCGCGATCAAGCGTTCCGGCTTTCCGGTGGTAGGCCTCGGTGCCAACGCCAACGCCGCCTACGCGCCGTACTACACCGAGATCAACGGGGTGCGGCTGGCGTTCGTGGCCGCCCTGCAGGTGCGGGAGGAGACGCTGGCCAACTTCTCGGCAACCAGCACCAGCCCGGGCGTCGCCAGCGCCTACAACGTGCCGCGGCTGGTCGCCGCGGTGAAGGCCGCGAAGGCCAAGGCAGACGCGGTGATCGTCTACCTGCACTGGGGCACCGAGTACGTGCACTGCCCCAATGAGGACCAGTACTCGATCGCCGACAAGCTCTCCGCGGCCGGCGCGACGGCGGTGGTCGGCACCCACGCGCACGGCCTGCAGGGTGCCGGCTGGCGTCCCGACGGCACCTATGTGTCCTTCGGCCTGGGCAACTACTTCTGGTGGATCTCCTTCGGCGACCAGCGCGACGACAGCGGCATCCTGACCCTGACGCTGACCTACAACCGGGTCACCGGCGCGTCCTTCGCCCCGGCCCGGCTGGACGACCGGGGCATCGCGGTGCCGGCTACCGGCGCGACGGCCCGTCGGATCCGGGGCGATTTCGAGGAGTTCCGCCAGTGCGCGGGCCTGCTCGCCAAGCCGCCGCGCTGAGCATCGGCCGGCGGCTGAGCATCGGCCGGCGGCTGAGCATCGGCCGGCGTCGGCGTCCCCGCGCTCAGCCTCCCGGGTTCGATCCCTGTACCGGGTTCGATCCCTGAACTGGTGTCGACCCCGGAACTTCCACGTTCGATACCTGAATGCGGGGGGCACCGTCGCCCGCGTCGCCCCTCTCGGCGGCCTCTCCTTGCTGCCCGGCGAACAGGCGGTCCTCGTCCAGCGCTGAGGTTTGCACCACCAGCACGTCGCAGACCGCGTTCCTGACGACGTTGCGCGGGACCGATCCCAGGACCTCTCCCTCACTCGCGCCCAGCCCGCGGTTGCCGACGACGATGAGGTTCGCCGGGTTGGCACCGACGGTGTTCAGCAGCGCCTGCGCCGGGTCGCCGGGGACGAGCCGCTGGTCGACGTATCTCACTCGATCCTGGGTCAGACCGGCGACCGACTTCTCCAGAGCCTTGCGAGCGGTATCCAGACCGTAGAGATTGCGGTGCGCCGCCGTAGACGTGCTTCCGGCCGCGCTGCTGGTGCTTCCGGCCGCGCTGCTCATGCTTCCAGCCGTACTGGGTGCCTCGCTGTAGGCCGTGACGACCACCAGCCTGGCCTGGGCGGCCTGCGCCACTTCCGCGGCCCGGTCCACGGCGTAGAGGCTCGTCGGGGTGCCGTCCGAGCCGACCACGACCCGGTCGTACACCGTGATGCTGCGCTTGCCGCCGAGCGGCACGATCGGCGACTCGTCCGCCTCGTCGGGCGGGTTGACCCAGAGCATCGCCACACCGCCGATGGCCATCAGAACGCCGGCCAGGGTCATCGCGTTGCTGCCCTTGTTGTCGAGAAGGTGGTTGTAGATCCAGCCGAACGTGACGGTCTCGATCAGCATCGGCACCACGATCATCATGTTCAGGATGCCCATGTAGACCCCGGTGCGCTTGGCCGGAACCATGCTGGCCACCATCAGGTACGGGATGCCGACCGCGCTGGCCCAGAAGATGCCGAGGCCGATCATCGGCACCAGCGCGAGGTACTGGTTGTGGATGTGAGCCACCCAGATCAGCGCCACCGCGGCCAGGCCGAGGGAGGCGGCGTGCACTCGCTTGGCGCCCATCTTCTGCGCCAGACCCACCAGGAACAGCGCCGAGATCATGGTGAAGAAGTTGTAGGCGCCGTTCATCAGACCGCTCCAGGCGATGGCGCTGTCCCAGTCCTTGCCGCCCTTCTCCGGTGTCGCGTCGAACGCCGTCTCACCGATGCTGACCGCGATGAACTGCCAGTAGATGAACATCGCGTACCACTGGAAGAGGAAGACCACCCCGATCTTGTGCATGGCGCGCGGCATCGTCTTGACGGCGTCGCTGATGTCGCTGACGAAGCCGCCGAGCCCCTTGGGCTGGGAGCGGATCTCCGCCAGATCCTCATCCGACGGGGTCAGTTCCTTGGTACGCGCCATCGCCGTCAGCACGGTCAGCAGGATGCAGACGGTGCCGATCATGAAGCAGACGTACATCCAGTAGGGCACGCCGTTGCCGGCCTTCTCATCCAGCGACGACACCTTCTGCAGGACGAACAGCGACAGGTTCGCGAGCACTGCGCCGGCCCCGGTGAACATGCTCTGGGTCAGGAACCCGCGAGCCAACTGCGACCTGGGCAACCGGTCGGAGATGAAGGCCCGGTACGGCTCCATCGAGGTGTTGTTGCCGGCGTCGAGCAGCCAGAAGCAGATCACACCGAGCCACAGGAAGCCGACGACCGGGAAGGCGAACAGGATGATCGCGCAGAGGATCGCGCCCGCCGTCACGAACGGGCGCCGGCGGCCCCAGCGGGGACTCCAGGTCCGGTCGCTGATCGCCCCGATCAGCGGCTGGATGATCAGTCCGGTGACCGGTCCGGCAAGGTTGAGGATCGGGAGCTGATCCGGTTTCGCCCCGATCAGCAGGAAAAGCGGGTTCACCGCCGACTGGGTGAGGCCGAAGCTGAACTGGACCCCGAAGAACCCGAGGTTCATCATCAGGATGGCGCGGGTCGTCATCAGCGGCTTGTGATCGACCTGCCCGTGACCCGTCGAGACGGACTCTGATGTCGTGGTGGTCATAGCGACCCCTTCCCCCGCCCAGGTGTTGCAGGTCGAGCCCCGTCGAACCCTTTTTGGAGTAGGCCGAACCTTCTTCGAAGCTAAACCCGTCTCGCGGTGCTCCGCAATGATCAGTTGCGGCACGATCCCCGGTCCGGGCGCAGGTCGTGTCGACGGGTACGGCTGTGAAGCGGATGGTTGCCGCGGACAGGAGCTCGGTTCCCCGGTATGCCCTTGGGGGATAGCGAGATCGTGATCACCTGCGGTGACGGCTTGGTGACCGAAATCGACCCTCGACGGGCCGGACGCCGAGGAATAGCGTGCAAGAGGTAGCCGAAGCCGACGGCACGGGTTCCTCGGAGTGACTCCCACCTCCGCCGGACGTGGGCGGCAGACCGGTCGCGCGCGATCCATTCGACGCCGGTACGTCGACAGCCGAGAGGAGACGATGGTGAGCAAATGGAAGAGCATCCTGGTCGGGGTCGACGGATCTCCCAGCAGCCGGACCGCGCTGAGCTGGGCTGCCGCTGAAGCGGCGGATCACCAGGCCGACCTGGTCGTACTGAACGTCTGGGAGGCCACGCTGCCGCCTCCGGTCGGCAGCGTGCCGCAAACCAGCGTGCCCGATCCGAGCGGACTCGCCACCGAGAACCTGCTCCAAGTGGTGAAAGAGGTGCTGGGAGAGGATCCGCCGGTGCTCGTTCAGCCGCGCGTGAAGCCTGGTAACCCGGCGGAGGTCCTCATCGAGGAGTCCGCTGACGCCGCCCTGCTGGTGGTCGGCACCCGGGGCCGCGGTGGCTTCGCGGGGCTGGTGCTCGGTTCGGTCAGCCAGCACGTCGCGGCCTACGCCAAGTGCCCGGTGGCCGTGGTCCGCTGATCAGGGTTTGAGGCGTCGATTCCTACACAAGCCCAGGGACGCCAGACAATCGTCGAGCGACGAGGATTGGCTCATCATCGAGATGGCTGGGCTCCCGCTCGACCATGCCTGTACGAGCGGACCATCAGCCCATCGTGACGGTTCCTGTAGCACCGGCTCGAGCAACTCTGCCGAGCCTGACCTCCAGTCGTAGGACCCGATGATTCGATGCAAGCGCGCGCCTTGCCTTAGTTTTGGGACCAACCGAACTAGATTTACGTTATGACCGAGATAGAGGGGAGCACTCTGGCTCACCCTCCTGTGCTGTACTTCCTAGTGGGTGATCGCACCTCGGGGATCGTGGGCTATACGTGGAGGATCGGCACCTCAGGGACTTCGTTTTATCTCAAACTCAGGTACACGCCGTTATCTTCGGTGAAGATCAGCCTGCATGGTCCTGATCCGCGACCGGGTCTAGGACCGCCTGGATTCAAGATCGCTATTGACCTCCAAGCCCAGAGGAAGGCTGCCGCCGCAGGTGGAGTCGTGGCGGGACTCGACAGCATGCGCCCAGCCTGGTTCACGGGTCGCGCTACGGAGAACGGCGCGGTCCACGCCATAACCTTCCGTTCTACCTGGGACCTCTTTCAGCCAGGGGTTCCGTCCGCACCTAACCCAGGCGAAATTAAGCCGAAAACCCGTGGGCTCATAGTCCCGCCGCCGCCGATCCTCGCGGCCGCAGATGTCGAAATTTATGTGTCTTCGGGGCATCCGTACTGGCGAAACGAACAACAAGCGCGTGAAGACAACGCATGTCTTGGACCCATTCGCAACCAGGCTGATCAATACCTCACCGGAGTTTCCGCTCGCCGTTCCAGCTTGATGAAGCCGACTCCAAAAGTTAGCCCTAGCGCCTGCACCATCCTCAAACGCCGATCGTGTTCGCGGCGTGGGCACGGCCATCGATGATGAGGGCGTCCTCTGGGTTGTTGAGCAGTTCATGTCAAGGACAGCACTCGTGTCCGCGTCGCGCATGAATGTCGCATGAGCGAAACCCTGCCGCTCCGTGAGGCTCTTGCAGGACCGCATTGCAGCAGCACCCCGCAGCGGCTTGCAACTACACGTTCAGTCTGCGGAGCGCCTCCGCCAGGTCTGTACTGGGCGGAAGCTCGCGGAGTTCTTGGATCATCTGTGCCAGACTCGTTTTGTTCGCCCGGGCCGCGCTGACGAGGTCGTCTGCGGTTACCTGATCAGCTGCCCCGCCCAGCTCCAGCAGGTGCTCTAGTACCAGCCCACCCCCTGCCCCTGGAAGGCCGAACCGTGCTGCGAAGGGTCCCAGCTGGGGAACAAGCTGCTCAAGGTCGACCGAACGTGAGGCGACTGCCCCCGCGAGCACTCGCGAAACGTGCTCGCCGTCGTGGCGATCCACGAGCAGATCGACGACGACACGCTCGGGTGTCGTCACTGGGAGCCCGGCGACGGTCATCACCTCGCCTGTAGTCAGTACTGCCCGGTGCAGCCGCACGTCTGATCGACGGGTCTGCTTACGCATGGGAAGTGTGAATTCGTGCCGATCAGCGTCCAGATCACCCAGTTGATGCAATCGAGCCGCTGAAGCGTGCGAGACGACGGCTCCGTCGGTCCGGTTACGCAGACGGTCCGCAGCCATCCGCTCGGGGTCGAGTCCCAGCCATGCCGCGCGAAGTTCCAGGTGCTCCATGCTTGCGGCACCCCGCAGGACGTAGACACCATGAGCCAGCCGAACCAGTACCTCACCTTCTGCCAGCCTAGCCAACTGCACACGCGACACTCCTCTCGCGCGGGCCTGTGCAGCGGTGAGAAGCCCCCACTGGCCCTCGGCCAGGTCAATAACGGCGCGCTCATGCGTCGAACGAGGCATACTGCAATAGTAACGCTCAAAGTGCAACTATTGAAGGCTTCGTGGCGCCCAGGCTCCAATAGTTGCACAACGGAAGTAACTATCGGAGAACTGGCGAAGGATCGGATCGCTCTTGTGGTCGAGCTATCGGTTGCCCTAGGGTAACCGTTGCCCATGAGTAACCAATCAACGGCTGAAGCCGCTCTCGATGCGCTCGGCGACCCGATGCGCCGCCGGATGCTGGAGCTGTTGCGCTCCGGTCCCCGGCCGGTCGGCGAGCTGGCGGCAGACCTGCCGATCGGCCGGCCGGCGGTCAGCAAGCACCTGCGGGTGCTCGAAGGCGCGGGCCTGGTCCGGCACCGCAGCGAGGGCACCCGCAACCTGTACGCCCTCGCGCCCGAGGGCCTGACCGGCGTCCAGCAGTGGCTGGTCGGTGTCTGGGACACCGCACTGGCCGCCTTCGCCCAGTACGTCGATGCGCAGCAGCACGTCGATGGGCAGCCCGCCAGTGCGCAGCCCGCCGATGCCGAGCAGCGCTCCACTCAGGAAGCAGAGGAGGTAGACCGATGACCGAACCGGCACCGGTCCGTCGTGAGGTCGTGGTCGCCGCACCGCCGGCCACCGCGTTCGCCCTGTTCACCGCCCACGTCGGGTCGTGGTGGCCGCTCGCCGAGTTCAGCGTCTTCGGGCCCGACGCGACGGTGGCCTTCGAGGGCACTGAGCTGGTCGAGCGGCTGGGCGAGCAACGCTCGGTCTGGGCGGAGGTGATCGACCTCGATCCGCCGAACAGCCTCGAACTGAGCTGGCATCCCGGCCGGGACGCGACTGCCGCCACCGAGCTGACGGTGCGCTTCCACGATCTCGACGGGTCGACGAAGTTGAGCTTGGAGCACCGCGGCTGGCATCGGCTCGCCGATCCGCAGGGCACCCATAACGAGTACGAGCAGGGCTGGCCGGTGGTGCTCGGGCACTACGAGCGGTTGCTGGGCCCGGTGCCGCAGGCCGGGCCGGAGCCGGCAGCGACCGACTGGTACGTGCTGCTGCACCAGCCAGGTCCGGCGCTGACGGACGGCCAGTCGGTGTTCGAGCACCCGGACTTCGCCGAGCACGTGGCGTTCCTGAAGCGGCTGGCCCAGTACGGCCTGCTGGTCGCGGCTGGTCCGCTTCCCGCCCAACCGGGTACCGGAATGACGGTGGTACGGGCCGACCCCAACCTGGACGTCCAGCGGCTGGCCACCGAGGACGACCTCAGCGTGGTGCGCGGCCTGCTCGGCGTCCAGGTCGCGCCGTGGCTCGTGCAGTTCACCGGCGACTGAGCCGACCACCGTCAGCGCTAACCTGGGTGACGCCCGGGTCGGCGACCTGACCGCCCTACCGACGCGGGGAAGTCCCATCGGCCTCGACGCAGGAGTTCGCAGATGCCCATCGCGACCACCAACCCCGCCACCGGCGAGGTGCTCACCACCTTCGAGGCGTTGACCGACGCCGAGATCGACACCCGGCTGGAAGCGGCCGCCCAGGGCTTTCAGACCCTGCGCCGGACGAGCTTCGCCGACCGGGCCGGCTGGATGCGGGCCGCCGCGGACATCCTGGACACCGAGCAGGACCAGATCGCGGCCATGATGACCACCGAGATGGGCAAGACGCTGGCCTCGGCCAAGGCAGAGGTCGCCAAGTGCGCCAAGGCCTGCCGGTTCTACGCCGAGCACGCCGAGGGCTTCCTGGCCAGCGAACCGGTCGAGGCCGGCAAGGTGAACGCCACCCAGGCCTACGTCCGGTACCAGCCGCTCGGCCCGGTGCTGGCGATCATGCCGTGGAACTTCCCGCTCTGGCAGGCGATGCGGTTCGCCGCCCCGGCGCTGATGGCCGGCAACGTCGGCCTGCTCAAGCACGCCTCGAACGTGCCGCAGACCGCGTTGTTCATGCAGGACCTGTTCACCCGGGCGGGCTTTCCGCAGGGTTCCTTCCAGACGTTGCTGATCGGTTCCAGCCAGGTCGAGGCGATCCTCGGCGATGACCGGGTGGCGGCGGCGACCCTGACCGGCAGCGAGGCGGCCGGCCGTTCGGTGGCCGAGACCGCCGGGCGCAACCTGAAGAAGACCGTCCTGGAACTCGGCGGCAGCGACCCGTTCGTGGTGATGCCCTCGGCCGACATCGCCAAGGCCGCCAAGGTCGCCACCACCGCGCGCTGCCAGAACAACGGGCAGTCCTGCATCGCGGCCAAGCGGTTCATCGTGCACGCCGACGTCTATGACGCCTTCGCCGCCGCGTTCGTGGAGAACATGACCGCCCTGGCGGTGGGCGACCCGATGGACGAGGGCACCGACATCGGCCCGCTGGCCACCGAGCAGGGCCGCGACGACGTGGCCGGCCAGGTGCGCGACGCCGTCGACAAGGGCGCCAAGGTGCTGTGCGGCGGCGAGCCCATCGACAAGGCCGGCTGGTGGTACCCGCCGACCGTGGTCGCCGAGCTCAGCCCGGAGATGGAGATGTACGCCCAGGAGGTCTTCGGGCCGGTGGCCGGGCTCTACCGGGTGCAGTCCTACGCCGAGGCCGTCGAGATCGCCAACAGCACCCACTTCGGGCTGGGCTCCAACGCCTGGACGACCGATCCGGACGAGCAGGAGGCCTTCGCCCGCGACCTGGAGGCCGGTGCGGTGTTCATCAACGGCATGACCACCTCGTACAACGAATTGCCCTTCGGCGGCATCAAGTACTCGGGGTACGGCCGGGAACTGTCGGTGCAGGGCATCCGGGAGTTCTGCAATGCCAAGGCGGTCTGGGTGGGCGACACCGAGCCCGGACGGGCCGGCTCGCACAGCGAGTAGCCCGCCGGGACGTCGGCCCGTGGCAGCGTGCTCGGATCGTCCTTGGCCTGGCGGCAGCGTGCTCGGATCGTCCTTGGCCTGGCGGCAGCGTGTGCTCCGATCGTTGGCCGGGCAGCCGAGCGCCGCTCGGCGAGTCGGCCTGCTCCGCGGCCAACGATCAGCGTCAGCTGAGGGCCGTCGCGCTCCAACCGCGGTAGGCCTCAACCTCGATCCGCAGCACCGGGCCGTCCGGACGATCGGCCCGGTACTGCGGGTACTTCGCGGCCAGCGCGTCGACGGCCCGGCTGGCCTCGGCCGGGTCCGATACCTGCCCACCACGGCCGTCCAGTCGCACCCACCACAGCTGGGACCAGTCCTCGTCGTAGCGGTCGACCAGCAGGCAGGCGCGGCCGGTGGCGCGCAGGTTGGCGGTGCGGCGCAGCTCGGGGCCGCGCTTGGGCTTATGGTCGACCGCGAGGTACACCCGGTCACCGCCCGCACCATCGCGGTCGAGACCCTCGCCGCGCTCACCGTCCAGCACGAAGCACACCGGCACCAGGTGCGGCACTCCGCCGGCGTCCACGGTGGCCAGCCGGGCAACCCGGGCGGCCTCGACCAGCCGGCGCATGGTTCCGGCGTTCAGGCTGGGCATCGCAGGCTCCTCACCGTCTCACCGTCTCACCGTCTCACCGTCTCACCGCGGGTCGGGGTAGCAGTCGATCTCGGTGGCCTTGGCGCTCAGCCACACCGGCGAGCCGGCGGCCAGATCCAGCTCGGCAACCGCGTCCGGGGTGATGTCGACCAGGGCCGGCGGGCTGCCGCCGACCTGCACCCGGACCCGGTCGGTGAGCAGCTCGACCCCGGTGACGGTTCCCGGCCAGACGTTGCGAGGGCTGGCATGCCGCGGCTGCTCGGTGTGCAGCGAGATGGCGCTGGGGCGCACCGCCACCAGCACCCGGCCGGTGCCCGGCGGCTCATCGCCGCCGGCGGCATGCAGCACACCGCCGCCGTCCAGCGCGACCGCTCCGTCCGAACCACGGCTACCTCGATACAGGTTGAGGCCCATCAGCCGCGCGACGTACTGGCTGGCCGGCCGGCGCGCGACCTCGGCGGGGCTGCCCTGCTGCACCACCCGGCCGTCCTCGATCACCAGCAACCGGTCGGTGAGCACCATCGCCTCCAGCGGATCGTGGGTGACCACCAGGCTCGGGCCGCCGAACGCGCTCAGGTGCCGGCGCAGCTCCCCCCGCACCTCGAGCCTGGTACGCGCATCCAGGGCGGCCAGCGGCTCGTCGAGCAGCAGCAGCCCCGGATCGGCCGCCAGTGCCCGGGCCAGCGCGACCCGCTGCGCCTGGCCGCCGGACAGCTGCGCGGGCTTGCGGGCGGCGAACTCGGCCAGCCCGAGCCGGTCCAGCCAGCCGTCTGCCCGCTGCCGGGCCGGTTGCCGGTGAGCGCCACGGGCCCGGGCGGCGAAGGCCACGTTGTCACGGACCGACAGGTGCGGGAACAGCCGGTAGTTCTGGAACACCAGCCCGACCGGGCGCCGCTCGGCCGGCACGAACAGCTGCCGGCCGGGATCGTCCAAGGTGACGCCGGCCAGCTCGATCCGGCCGCGCGACAGCGCGCCTAGCCCGGCCAGGGTCCGCAGCAGCGTGGTCTTGCCGGCCCCGTTCGGGCCCAGCACGCCGAGCACCTCACCGGCGGCCACCGAGAAGTCCAGCGCCAGCCCGAAGCCGCCGCGCCGGACCTCGCCCGCCACCCGCAGCCCGGTCACGCCGGCTCCCGCGAGCAGCGTCGTGACGTCCGGCGCCGGCTCACGAGGTTCCCGGCCGTGTGCCGGCTCACGAGGTTCCCGCCGTCCGCAGCCAGCGGTCACGCAGCAGCGCCAGCACCGCCACGGCCACCAGCAGCAGCACCAGGCTGAGCGCGATCGCCGCCTCCGGATCGGTCTGCAGCGTGTTGTAGACAAACAGCGGCATGGTCTGGGTGGTGCCGGGGTAGTTGCCGGCGAAGGTGATGGTGGCACCGAACTCCCCCAGCGCGCGGGCCCAGCACAGCACCGCGCCGGCCAGCAGCGACGGTGCCACCAGCGGCAGCGTGATCCGGGCGAAGACCGTCAGCCGGCCGGCACCGAGAGTGGTGGCGGCCTCCTCCAGCTCCCGGTCGGCTGAGCGCAGCGCCCCCTCGACGGTGACCACCAGGAACGGCATCGCCACGAAGGTCTCGGCCACCACGACGCCGGCCGTGCTGAACGGCAAGCTCACGCCGAACCAGGAATCCAGGTAGCGCCCCAGGATGCCGTTGCGGCCGAAGGCCAGCAGCAGCGCCAGCCCTCCGACCACCGGCGGCAGCACCAGCGGCACCGTGACCAGCGCCCGCAGCACCGCCAGCCCGGGAAACCTCGCCCGGGCCAGCACCCAGGCCAGCGGAACCCCCAGCGCGATCGAGATGACGGTGGCCGCCGTGGCACATTCCAGCGACAGCCGCAGCGCGGTCAGCACCACCGGGTCCGACAGCAGGCCGGCCAGCCCGTGCCACGGCGCCCGCACCAGCAACGCCAGCAGCGGAACCAGCAGGAAGCAGAACCCGATCGCCGCGGGCGCCGCCAGCACCGGCGGCACCCCGCGGCCCGTCACCAGCCGGTCCGGATCGGGCCGCTGACCCGGCGCGGCAGCTACCTCGGACGCGCCGGTCACGGCGGCTGGAAACCGGCCGCGGCCAGCACCCGCTGTCCGGCGGCCGATAGGACGTAGGCCGTGAACGCCTGCGCAGCGCTCCGATTACGGGCCTCGCGCAGCACGCCGATCGGGTAGACCGTCCGGACGTTGACCGCGGCCGGGATCGCGATGCCCCGCACCGCGGAGCCCGCCGATCGGACGTCGGTCACGTACACCAGGCCGGCGTCGACCTCACCGGTGCGGACCTTGGTCAGGGTGGCCTTCACGTCGGACTCCAGGGTGACCGGCGTGAGCCGGACGCCGGCGTTGCCCAGCACCGCGACCCCGGCGGCGCCGCACGGAACCTGGGCCTGGCACAGGGCAACCTTCACCCCTGGCCGGGCCAGGTCGGCGAGCCCGCCGATCCGGGCCGGGTTGGCCGGCGGCACCGCGATCTGCAGGACGTTGCCGGCGAAGTCGCTCGGGGCGGTCACCGCACCGGTCCGCACGAGTTGATCCATGTTGGCGGTGGCCGCAGCGGCGAAGACGTCCGCCGGGGCGCCCTGGCTGATCTGCAGCGCCAGGGCGGAGCTGGCACCGACGTTCAGAATGATCTTCACTCCCGGGTGCTCGGCCTCGAACCGGCGGGCCAGCGTGCCGAAGGTCTCGGTGAGCGAGGCGGCCGCGAACACGGTGACCGTGCCGCTGAGCCGGCTGCCGGCCGACCCGCCGCCCGCCGGCGCCGCCTCGGGTGCCGATCCGCAGCCGGCAGCCAGGGCCAGCACGGCTACCGCCGCGGTGAGGCACCAGCCGCGCCGCCACGACCGGTCAGGCATCGACCGGTCAGGCATCGCCCGGTCAGGCATCGGCCGCTCTGGCATCGCCCGCTCTGGCATCGCCCGATCAGACATCACCTGATCAGGCACCGGCCGGAACCTCGATGACGACGTTGGTTGCCTTCACCGAGGCGACCGCCAGGGTTCCCGGTTCCAGGCCGAGCTCGTCGGCGGCCTCCCGGCTCATCAGCGAGACGATCCGGAACGGCCCGGCCTGCAATTCCACCTGCGCCATCACGGTGTCGCGCACCACCCGGGTGACCAGCCCGACCAGCCGGTTGCGTGCCGACTCGCTGGCCATCGGCCGGACCGCCGGCCGCTCGGCGGAGGCGGCCAGCTCGATGGCGAACCGGGCGAGGTCGGCGCCCTCGATCGCCAGCCGGCCACCTTCGGTGGTGGTGGGCAGCCGGCCGGCCTCGGCCCAGCGCCGCACCGTGTCGTCACTGACCCCGAGCAACTCGGCGGCTTCCCGGATCCGGAACGTGGGCATACTGCAACTCTAACCGCAGATCCAGCCGATCGACTCGGTCCTTGCCGCAGATACTGCCCGCTGCTCGATAAACACCCGCTCACGCGGTAGAAGACCTACCGCTGCCGCTGACCGGACCGGCGGAGGAAGGTCTCGCCGCCCTCGGATGGAACCTGGCCGGACCGCAGCGCGCTGTCCAGGGAGGTCACCAGGGCGCCGACGAATGATCGATCGTTCGGGAAGACCCGGTTGACGAGGTAGACGAGTCCACCGTGGCTGCGTCCCCGGCTGCGCCAGGACGCGTGGATCGAGGCGAAGTCACGCACGTTCGGCGTCACGAGGCAGCGCCCGAGCGAGGTGGCGTAGGTGAGCAGCTCTTCATCCGGCGTACCCGCCAGAGCGGGGTCCTCGACCACGGCGATCACGTCGTGCCCTCTGCTGCGAAGTTGCGCGGCGATGTCACCGCTGAGCATCTCGTCGAGCAACAACCGCTGCCCACCGGTCACTGGGCGAGCAGCTGCTGGCGTCGCTCCCAGGCCTGCAGCTGCTGCTCTTCGAACACCTCCACCTCGGCAATCCAGGTATCGATCTCGTCCGGGTAGGCCGCCCAGTAGCGAATGGCAATGTCGACCAGGCGGGCGGGTACTCCGGTGCCGGCTGCCACCAGCGAGACGATCTCCTCCGCGCCCAGGCCAGGCTCCGACCCGCGCGCTGACCTGACGGCCCGGATCACCTCACGCACATCCGGGCCGCCGATCAGGACCGCGCGCCGGCCGGTCGGGCCGTCGCGGAAGATCACTCCCGGGTGATCTTCCATGCGCAGCGCCTCATCGACGAACCGGTTCGCAGCTGATGACCCGGACCAGCCGGGGTGACTGGCGACATAGGAGGCCAGCCGGTCGCTGACCCGCTGATCGAACCGGATCGACCGAGGGGTGCCACTACTCATGACTACAGTGTAGTCACCCGGTAGCTCGACCTGGCTTCTCGATGCTGGCTAGCTGAGCAGGTGGACCGGCAGCTCGTCGCCCGCCTCGACCCGGCGGCCGTCCTCGACCACGGCGAGTCCGCCGGCGGCGGCCGAGGCCGACAGCTGATGCGAGTCCTGGCCCGCCACCGGCTGGACGTGCAGCCGGCCGTCCGGGCCGAACCGGCAGCCGACCCGCAGGAACGCGGTGCGCCCGTCGCCGTGCGGGCGCGGCAGCGGCGCGTCGGCGATGCCCAGGACGGTGGTGCCGTACGGATCGTCGTGGCCCATCATGTGGCGCAGCGCGGGCCGGGCCAGCAGCTCGAAGCTGACCAGCGCCGAGACCGGGTTCCCCGGCAGGCCGAGCACCGGCACCGGAAAGGCTGGCCCGGGCAGCACCCCGAAGGCGAAGGGTTTGGCCGGCCGGATCGCGACCTGCAGCCAGTTCAGGCCACCGAAGCGGTCCAGCACCGCGCGGACCGGGTCCGAGTCCCCCATCGACACACCACCGGAGGTCAGCACCGCGTCGCAGCCTGCCACCGCCGAGTCGAGCCGCTCCCGCAAGGCGGCCACGTCGTCGCCGGCCACCCCCAGGTCCACCGGCCGGCAGTTGGCCCGCACCAGCAGCGCCAGCAGCATCGCCCGGTTGGACTCGTGAATCTGGCCCGGACGCAGCTGGCCGCCGTCGCTCACCAGCTCGTCGCCGGTCACCAGCACGCCGACCCGCAGCCGCCGGTAGCCGCTGACCTGCCGGGCACCGACGCTGGCCAGCACCCCCAGATGGGCCGGCCGCAGCACCGTGGCGGCAGCGAGCACCCGGTCACCGGCTCGGACGTCACTGCCGGCCCGCCGGATGCCGGCGCCGGGCCGGACCTCGCTGAGCACCTCGACCCGATCCCCGGCCGCGCCGAGCTGCTCGGTCCGGGTGGCCGAGGTCCGCTCCACCATCACCACCGCGTCGGCGCCCTCGGGCACCGGGGCGCCGGTCATCACCTTCCAGGCCTGCCCGGGGCCGACCGGGCGGCCGGCCACCGACCCGGCCAGCACCGAGCCGAGCACCTCCAGCCGTACCGGGCTGTCCTCGGCGGCACCGGCGAGGTCGGCGGTGCGCACCGCGTAGCCGTCCACGCTGCTGTTGTCGAACGGCGGCACGTTCGCCGGCGCGAACACGTCCGCAGCCAGCACGCAGCCGTCGGCCCCGGCCGAATCGAGCTGAACCGGTTCGATCCGTGGGCAGGCCGCCAGCAGCACCCGGCGGGCCTCGGCCAAGTCGATCACCGCGCCACCTTACGACGGCGCGCCGGCCCTGCCGCCATCCCGGCTGCCACTCGGACAATCTCCTCAGATTGCCCGTTACCAGTCAAGTGTCGCCTCGTTGAATACGTTGCGTAACCATTGCCTACCCGGTTGGAGTGTCATGACCCTCGTGGTCCAGCAACTCTCGGTGCCGCCGGTACCGGGCCGCGCTGTGGGCCGCCACCACGCCGCACCGCCCGCGATGTCGCCGTGGGCGTATCCCGGCCCGGCGATCAGCAGCATCGGCCCCTGCCGCGAGTGCTACGCACCGTAACAACGATGCGGCACCTGCAGGGTGCGGTCGGCACCGGTATCCCTTGCCCTGCCCGGACGCGTCGCGCTGGGCGCGCTGCGCGGTGACCCGGCGCTCTGCCTGGTCCGGCGGCCCGTTACCGCCTGACCATCCCGGCCGGTCAGCCCCGCGTCACCCGCGACGGGCAGGCCGGCACCCGGGCCGGTCGCAGGTCCCCCCGCCTGCGGCCGGTGCCGGCATACCCCCGGCCGGCGCGGGGCACAGGGTCGTGGAGTAGGTATGGAACTCATGCAGACCCGCGAACTGGCCAAGCTCGGACGTCCGGTGTCGGTGATCGGGCTCGGCACCTGGCAGCTCGGTGCCGACTGGGGCAGCGTCGATGACGACCAGGCCCAGGCCGTGCTGGCAGCGGCGCTGGACTCGGGCGTCACGTTCCTCGACACCGCCGACGTCTACGGCGACGGCCGCAGCGAGCAGACGATCCGTGCCTTCGGCAGGGCCCATCCGGAGCCGGAGCGGACCGTCGCGACCAAGATGGGCCGCCGGGTAGAGCAGGTGCCCGGCGCCTACACGCTGGAGAACTTCCGGGCCTGGACCGACCGGTCCCGGGCCAACCTGGGCGTGGACGTGCTCGACCTGGTGCAACTGCACTGCCCGCCGACCGAGGTCTACTCCGACGACGCGGTGTTCGACGCCCTGGACACCCTGGTCTCCGAGCAGCGGATCCTGGGCTACGGGGTCAGCGTCGAGACCTGCGCCGAGGCCCTGACCGCCATCGCGCGGCCCGGCGTGGCGAGCGTGCAGATCATCCTCAACGCCTTCCGGCAGAAACCGCTGGACGAGGTGTTGCCGGCGGCGGCCGCGGCCGGCGTGGGCATCATCGCCCGGGTGCCGCTGGCCTCCGGGCTGCTGTCGGGCAAGTACCGGCACGACACCGTCTTCGCCGCCGACGACCATCGCTCCTACAACCGGACGGGTGCCGCCTTCGATGTCGGCGAGACGTTCGCCGGGGTGGATTTCGACTCCGGCGTGGACGCGGCCGTCGAGTTCGCCCGCCTGGTGGGCGAGCTGGTCGGCGAGCAGGTCTCACCGGCCGCCGCCGCGCTGCGCTGGGTGATCGACCAGCCGGGCGTCACGACGGTGATCCCGGGCGCCCGCACGCCGGCCCAGGCCCGTGCCAACGCCGAGGCAGCCGCGCTGCCGGAGCTGTCGGCCGAGACGGTGGCCGCCATCCGGTCGCTCTATGACCGGGTGATCCGGCCGCAGGTCCACCATCGCTGGTGAGACACCGTGAGCCACGCCACGGTGAGCCACGCCACGGTGAGCCACGCCAGGTCGGGCATGCCGGACGAGCGTGTCCAGGGGCGCCGTCGGGCATGCTGAGCGCATGTCGTTCCCGCAGCCGCCGGTAGCACCGGGTGCAGCCGGCCCGGACGAGCCGGCGGGGCCGGCGGACCCAGCCGACCCGGACGGGCCGGCGGACCCGGACGAGCCTCGACGCACCCGGTTGGAGCCGAGCGAACCGCTGGTCGCTGCCGAGCCGTTGCTCGCCGGTGAACCGCAGATCGTGGGCGAGCCGCAGCTTGACGCCGGTCCACAAGCAGCCGAGGACCAGCCGTCCCGGTCGCTGATCCGGCGCGGCCCGCTGCACGGCCTGCCCGTCGAGGTCGCCGTGCTGTCGGCGGTCGCGTTCTTCGTGGCCGCCGGGTTCGGCATCGTCGCCCCGGCGATCCCGCTCTTCGCCCGCAGCTTCGGTGTCTCGCGCACCGCGGCCGGCGCGGTGATCAGCGCCTTCGCGCTGATGCGGTTGCTGTCGGCGCTGGGCTGCGGCCGGCTGGTGAACCGGATCGGCGAGCGGCTGGTCCTGGGTGCCGGCATCGCGATCGTGGCGGTGAGCAGCGCGCTGGCAGGCCTGGCGGCCAACTACCCCCAGCTGCTGACGCTGCGCGGGATCGGCGGCATCGGTTCGGCGATGTTCACGGTGTCGGCCAACTCGCTGCTGCTCGGGGTCACCTCCTCGCAACAGCGCGGCCGGTCGATCGGAGCTTTCAGCGGCGGCTTCCTGCTCGGCGGCATCGCCGGCCCGGGCCTGGGCGGCCTGGTCACCGGCTGGTCGCTGCGGGCGCCGTTCTTCCTGTACGCCGGCACCCTGGCCGCGGCCGGCGGGGTGGGCCTGGCGCTGCTGCCGCGGCGGACGGACCGGCACGGCGCAGTCGTCGCGCGGGCCGCCCAGTCGCTGCTGACCATCCCGCAGGCAATCCGGCTGCCGGCCTTCCGGGCCGCGGCGGGAGTCAACCTGGCCGACAACTGGGCCGCGGTCGGGGTGCGGTCGGCGCTGGTGCCGCTGCTGGTGGTGGAGGTGCTGCACCGGTCCCCTCTCTGGACCGGCATCGGGCTGACCGTGTTCACCCTCGGCAACATCGTCACCCTGCTGCTGGGCGGCCGGCTGGCCGACCGCCGGGGCCGCCGGCCGCTGCTGCTGGCCGGCTGTCTGGGCAGCGCCGCCGGGACCACCCTGCTGGTACTGCCGCACTCGCTGCCGCTGTTCCTGGCCGCGATGGCGGTCTTCGGCCTGGGCAGCGGCCTGCTCGACGTCGCGCCCGGCGCGATGCTCGGCGACGTGGCCGGCGGCCGGGGCGGCACGGTGGTCGCGGCGTATCAGATGGCCGGTGACGTCGGCAGCCTCACCGGGCCGGTGCTGGCCGGTGCGCTGGCCGACAGCGCCGGCTTCAGCACCGCCTTCGCCCTCACTACCGCGGTGCTGCTGGCCGCTGCCGTGCTGGCCTTCCGGGCACCGGAAACCCTGCGCCGGGCGTGACGGGCAGGCGCACCGCATGGCGGAGCCGGACCCGACGGCGGAGCCACCTCTGACGGCGGAGCCGGACCGCTAGTCCTGCGCGAGGTGGGCCACGGTGGCCCGGGCACCTTGCGAACGCAGCATGCTGAGCGCGTCCAGGTAGGCCGTGCGAAACGCCTCGCTGTCGACCAGGTCGCCGAACAGCTCACGGTCGGCCACGAACGCCAGCGGATCGGCGCCCTGCCGCCGGGCGTTGGCCCGCAGCCGGTCAGCGAGGGAGTCCTGCACCTCGATCGGCCGGCCCAGCTCGTCCACCCCCTCGCAGTAGCGCGCCCAGCCGGCCAGCACCGCCGCCGACCGGCGCACGTCCCGGCCGGCGGCCAGGTTCTCGGTGATCACCGGCAGCAGGAACTTCGGGATGCGGTCCGAGCCGTCGGTGGCCAGCCGGGCGAGGGTGTCACTGACGTTGGCGTTGGAGAACCGGACGAGCAGGTTCTGCTGGTACTCCTCGAGGTCGACGCCGGGCACCGGTTCCAGGGTCGGCACCGCTTCAGCCAGGTAGCCGCGCAGGAAGCCCGCGAACGCCGGATCCTGGGTGGCCTCGTGCACCATCCGGTGACCGGCCAGGGAGCCGAGGTAGGCCAGCGCCTGGTGGCCGGCATTGAGCAGCCGCAACTTCATCAGCTCGTACGGCCGGACGCCCGGCACCAGGGTGACTCCGGCGTTCTCCAGCGGCGGCCGGCCACTGACAGGATCCCCGAAGTCGTCTTCGAGCATCCACTGGCTGAACGGCTCGCAGTGCACCGGCCAGTCGTCGGACACGCCGTAGCGGCTGAGGAAGTCCTGCCGGTCGGCGTCGGTGGTGGCCGGCGTGATCCGGTCGACCATCGAGTCGGGGAACCGGACCGTGGCCCGGATCCAGTCGCCGAGCTCGGGATCCTTCAGGGTGGCGAACGCGCTGAGGCTCTCGCGCGCCGCGTCGCCGTTACCTTCGATGTTGTCGCAGGAGACGACGGTGAACCCGCCGAGGCCGCGAGCCCGCCGCAGCCGCAGTCCCTCGGTGAGGTAGCCGAACCATGTGGTCGGGGTGACCCCGTCGGTCAGATCCTTCAGCACCTCGAGGTTGGTGTCGTCGAAACGGCCGGTTCCCGGGCGCAGGTTGTAGCCGCCCTCGGTGACGGTCAGCGAGACGATCCGGGTGCGCCGCTCGGCCAGCGCCTCGATCACCGTCACCGGGTCATCCGGCGCATACAGGTACTTCACGATCGAGCCGATCACCCGCGAGCTCAGCGTGCCGTCCGGATGCTTCACCACCAGCGTGTAGAGGCCGTCCTGGGCGTGCATCACCTGCTGCATGCGCCGGTCACCGGGCAGCAGCCCGACGCCGCAGATCCCCCAGTCCATCGCCTGGCCGTCGTTCATCAGCCGGTCCAGGTACATCGCCTGGTGCGCCCGATGGAAACCACCCACCCCGAGGTGGACGATGCCGACCCGCACCTTGTCGCGGTCGTACGCCGGCCGGGCGATGGCCGCCGGCAACCGGTCCAGGGTCCCGGCGTTGAGCCGCATCACCGGAAACCCGCGATCGAGTGCGGGCGGTACCCGCTCTCCAGCGGCTCGACCTCGGCGTCGCTGAGTTCGACGTCCACGGCGGCGACGGCGTCCTGGAGATGCTCGAGCTTCGTGGCCCCGACGATCGGCGCGCTCACCACCGGCTGCCGCAGCACCCAGGCCAGCGCGATCTGGGCCCGCGAGATCCCACGCTGCCCGGCCAGCTCGGCCACCCGCTCGACGATCAGCCGGTCCTCCTCCAGGTAGAGCGTCTTGCCGAACTCGTCGGTCTCGCTGCGGGCGCTGCCGGCGTTCCAGTCCCGGGTGAGCCGGCCGCGTGCCAGCGGGCTCCACGGGATCGCGCCGACACCGAGGTCGGCGCACAGCGGCAGCATCTCGCGCTCCTCCTCGCGGTACAGCAGGTTGTAGTGGTTCTGCATGCTGACGAATTTGGTCCAGCCGCGGCTCTCGGCGACGTGCTGCATCTGCACGAACTGGGTCGCCCACATGCTGCTCGCGCCGATGTAGCGGACCTTGCCGCTC
>NZ_DASVQG010000131.1:0-30515 GCF_036389215.1 Jatrophihabitans sp. | reverse complement strand
CGCCATCCGGCGGTGTCGGCCTGCGCGGTCGCGGCGCATGGCTCGGTCGAGCACGGGTACCGGCTCGCCGGCTATCTGGTCGCCGCCGGTCCGCCGCCGGACTACGCGCAGGTGCGGGAGTTCCTGGCTCGCGCGCTGCCCGAACACTTCATCCCGGCGACCATCGCGGTGCTGCCGGAGCTGCCGCTCACCGCGACCGGCAAGGTTGACCGGGCCGCGCTGCCCGAACCAGTTGCGGCTTCGGCCGAGCCCGGCCTCCTGGCCCCGCGCACGCCCACCGAGCAGCTGGTGGCCGGTATCTGGGCCGACGTGCTCGGCCTGCCGCAGGTGGGTGTGCAGGACAACTTCTTCCACCTCGGTGGTGACTCGCTGACCGCGGTTCGGGTCGCCGGTCGGGTGTTCGAGGTGTTCGGTCCGGTGTCGCCGTACCTGATCTTCCAGGCGCCGACGCTGGGCGAATTCACCGGAGCGCTGCACAGCCAACTCAGCGGCGGGAACACCGACGAAGGCCCGGTCCGTCGGTCGGCCATCAGCGCGCCGCTGTCGCCGTTCCAGCGCGGCCTGTGGCTGCTGGATTGCTGGCAGCCCGACACCTCGACTTACAACGTGCCCTGGCTGTTCCAGTTCAGTGGGGCGATCGACTCCGACCTGCTCGAGCAGGCGCTGCGGCTGGTCGTCGAGCGGCACGAGGCGCTGCGCACCACCTTCGAGATCGTGAATACGCTGCCTCGCCAAGTCATTGCCGAGCGCGTGGCCCTCGCGCTGCCGGTCCATGACCTGACCGGGCTGCCGGCCGCTGAGCAGCAGACGCGGCGGGTGGAACTGATCCGGGCAGTAACCCAGCGGCCGTTCGACCTTGCCGCCGGACCGCTGCTGCGGGCGGAGCTGATCCGGACCGACGCGGAGAGCGCCACCCTGCTCCTGGTGTTGCACCACATCGTCTGGGACGAGGGCTCACTGGCCGTGCTCGACCGCGAGCTGCGAGAGTGCTACCAGGCGCTGGCCGCCGGCCGCGCGCCCCGGCTGCCGGAGCTGGCGGTGCAGTACGCCGACTACGCCGCCTGGCTGGTCGAGCGCGGCCTGGCGGACGGTCAACTGGACTACTGGCTCGAGCAGCTGCGCGACGTGTCCCCCCGGCCGGTGCTGGCGACCGACCGGCCGCGGTCGGCCGAACCGACGCAGCGCGGCGGGTATGCGCGATTCGCCTTCGAACCCCTGGTGGCCGAGGCGGTAAGGGAATTCGCCCGGTCCAGCGATGCGACGCCGTTCATGGTGCTGCTGGCCGGCCTAGCGCTGGCGATGCATCGACGCGAGGGCGCCGACGACCTGGTGATCGGCAGCCCGGTCAGCGTGCGGGACCGCCCGGAGCTGGACGCCCTGATCGGCTACTTCATCAACGTGTTGCCCCTGCGCGTGCGGATCGACCCGGACGCCTCCCTGCGCGATCTGCTCGACTCGGTGCGCGGCGTCGCGCTCGGCGGGTACCAGCACCAGCAGGTGCCGCTGGAGGAGATCACCGGCAGCGTGCTGGCCGAACGCTCGGCCGAGCGGCATCAGCTGTTCCAGGTGGTCTTCGAGATGCACACCGCCGACCCCCGGCCGGCGCCGGTGGCCGGTGCCCGCCTGCTCCGGCAACTGCACGTCAACGAGCTCTCCCGCTTCGACCTGTCCTGGTCGGTGGAGGACGACGGAACCGGCTTCACCGGCCGAATCGAGTATGACGCCGACTTGTTCGACGAGTCGACCGCCGTCGAACTCAACGCGGAGTGGCTGGCCGCGGTGACCGCGCTGGTAACCGACCCGGAGCAGCCGGTGCGCGGCCGGGTGCCTGCCACCATCCCGGGCGCCGCCACGCCGGCAACCGAACTCGACCAGCCGGTGCACGCGCTGTTCGAGCGGCAGGCCGAACTGCGGCCGGACTCGCCCGCGCTGATCACCGACGACGGCGGGCACTACGAGGTGAGCTACGCCGAGTTGAACGTCCGGGCCAACCGGCTCGCCCGTCGGTTGGCAGAGCAGGGCATCGGCGCCGGTGATGTGGTCGGCATCGAAGTTCCGCGCGGTGTGGACCTGATCGTGGGCCTGCTCGGCGCGCTGAAGTCCGGTGCCGGCTACACGCTGCTCGACCCGGAGTTACCCGAGCAGCGACGGCTGGCCGCGGTCGCCGACGCCGGCGTCCGGCTGGTGCTGACCGGCCGGCTGATCGCCGAGGCGTCCGCGGCCGGGGACGGCAGCGACCTGCGGCTGCCGGTGCCGGTGGACGCCGTTGCTTGCGTAATGTTCACCTCCGGTTCGACCGGCCGCCCTAAGGGCGTGCTGGCGACCCACCGTGCGCTGGCTGCCACCTACCTCGGCCAGGATTACGCGGACTTCGGGCCGGACGAGGTGTGGTTGCAGTGCTCGCCGGTCTCCTGGGACGCCTTCGGGCTGGAGTTGTACGGCGCGCTGCTGTTCGGCGGCGCCTGCGTGGTGCAGGCCGGGCAACGTCCGGAGCCGCAGATCATGGCGCGGTTGACCGCTCGGTATCACGTGACGCACCTGCAGTTGTCGGCAAGCCTGTTCAACCTGCTGGTGGACGAGTTCGACCCGATCTTCGCCGGCCTGAAGGTGGTCTTCACCGGCGGCGAGCGGGCCTCGGTGACGCACGTCGCCCGGCTGCGCGAACGCCACCCGCAGCTGCGGATCAGCAACGGGTACGGCCCGGTGGAGAGCATGGGCTTCACCACCCACCACCCGGTCACCGCCGCCGATCTGACCGCCGCCGCCATCCCGATCGGCTCGGCGGTGGCGAACAAGCGCGTGTACGTGTTGGACGATCGGTTCGGCCCGGCCGCCACGGGGGAGATCTTCGTCGCCGGGAACGGTCTGGCGCTGGGTTACGTCGGTCAGGCGGGGCTGACCGCCGAGCGCTTCGTGCCCGATCCGCTCGGGCCACCCGGCACCCGGATGTATCGCACCTCCGATCTCGGCGGTTGGAACCCGGACGGAACACTGACCATCGCCGGCCGGGTGGATGACCAAGTGAAGATCCGCGGCTTCCGGGTGGAACCGGCCGAGGTCGCCGCCGTGCTGGGTCGGCACCCGGCGGTGATCGACTGCGCGGTCGTGGTTCGCGAGCCGGTGCCGGACCAGCCGCAGTTGGCCGCGTACCTGACCAGCCATGCCGATCCGGCGCCGAGCTACGAGCAGGTGTGTGACTACCTGGCCGCGCTGCTACCGGACTACATGATCCCGAACAGTGTCACGGTGCTGGCCGAGATACCTTTGACCGCGAACGGCAAACTCGATCGGGCTGCGCTGCCGGCACCGGCTCGACCGAGCCCGGCCGGCGCCGCCGACTCCCTGGACACCGAGGCGGAGCGGCTGATCGCCGAGGTGTGGGCCCAGGTGCTCGGAGTCGCCCCGACGGGCGCGCAGGACAACTTCTTCCGGCTCGGCGGCAATTCCCTGGCCGCCGTCCGGGTCGCCCTGCTGCTGTCCCAGCGGACCGGCCGGCGGATCGCGCCGCAGCTGGTCTTCGCCACCCGAACCGTCAGCGCGCTGGCCCGCAGGCTGCCCGCGCTCGTCCCCGATCGACAGGAGCAGCCGTGACCAGACGTACCGCACCGGTGTCGGGGCTGCAGCGCGGCCTGTGGTTTCTGGACCGCTGGGACCCCGGGTCTCTCGCCTACACGGTTCCCTGGGTGTTCCGTTTCGACGGCCCGGTCGACGCCGACGTGCTGGAGCGCGCGCTGCTGGCGATCGTGCGGCGACATGAAGCCCTGCGCACCACGTTCGGCCTCGGTCCGGACGGACCGGTGCAGGCCGTGCATGCCGAGGCTCGAATCCGACTGGAGCGGGTCAGCGCCGAGAGCGAGGCCGACGTGGCCGCGGTACTGGCCGAGCGGGCCGGCGCCGGCTTCGACCTGGCCGCCGGACCGCTGCTGCGCCCGGTGCTGGTGGGTGACCGGACCCTGCTGATCGTGGTGCACCACATCATCTGGGACGGCTGGTCGGCGGACGTGTTCGAGCGTGAGCTGGCTGAGCTCTACACCGCCGAGACGGCGGGCCGGCAGCCGCAGCTGCCCGACCTCACCACCCAGTACGCCGATTACGCACTCGAGCGGCTGGCCGAGAAGCATGAGCCGCAACTGGCCTACTGGCGCGAGCAGTTGGCCGGCGCGCCCGACCGGTTGCTGCTGCCGACGGACCGGCCGCGACCGGCGGCGCAATCCTTCGCGGGCAACACCCGGGACTTCGGACTGCCGGCCGGCACCCAGGCCCGGGTCCAGCAGCTGGCCAGCGCCCACGACGCCACCCCGTTCATCGTGCAACTGGCTGCGTTCGCCGCCCTGCTCAACCGCTACACCGGCACCGCGGACCTGGTGATCGGCACCCCGGTCACCACCCGCGACACCCCGGCACTGGCCGACCTCGTCGGCTACTTCGTGAACATCCTGCCGATCCGGGTGCGGATGGACCGCTCCGCGACCTTCCGGCAGCTGGTGGAGGCGGTTCGCGACTCGGCCTTCGACGCCTACGGCTGCCTGGACGTGCCGTTCGACGAGCTGGTCGACGACCTGGCACTCGAGCGGTCGGCGCAGCATGCCCCGCTCGTCCAGGTCGTCTTCGGCGCGCACGCCGAGAGTGCCGCCCCGCTGCGGTTCGGCCCGTTGACCGCGACCCGGCGGGTCAGCCACAACGGGACCAGCAAGTTCGACCTGACCTGGTCGACCTTCGACGACGGCGAGCTGCGCGGCGAGGTCGAGTACCGCAGCGAGCTGTTCGACCCGGCCACCATCGACCGGCTGACCGCTGACTGGGCCGGCCTGCTCACCGCCGCGCTGCTCGACCCGGACCGGCCGCTGTGGCAGCTGCCGCTCACCTCCACCGAGCGCCTGATCTCCCGTGTGCCTAAGGCAGAACTCGAACCGGCCACCCGGTCGGCTGCCCGATGCCTGCACCAGGCATTCGAGGACGCCGCGGACCGGTTCGCCGAGCGGCCCGCAGTGAGCTTCGCCGGCCGAACGCTGTCCTACGCCGAATTGGATCGGCAGGCCAACCAGCTCGCGCACGCGCTCATCGATGCCGGAGTCAGGCACGGTGACCGAGTCGGCCTGCTGCTCGATCGCACCGACGCGGTGGTGGTCTCGATCCTGGCCGTCCTCAAGACCGGCGCAGCCTACGTCCCGGTGGATCCGGCCGCGCCGGGGGGCCGGGCGGCATTCGTGTTCGGCGACACCGGCGTTCGGCTGGTGGTCACCGACCAGGTGACCGGGCCAGGTTGGCCCGGACTACACCTCACCGAGCAGGCCGACCTGATCGCCGCCATGCCCGACACCCGGCCGACGGTCCCGGTTCGGCCGCACGACCTGGCCTATCTGATCTTCACGTCCGGCTCGACCGGCAGGCCCAAGGGCGTCGCCGTCGCCCACGAGCACGTCGGGCGGCTGATGGCCTCCGGCCGGGCGCACTTCGCCTTCGCCGAGACCGATACCTGGACGCTGTTTCACTCCTACGCCTTCGACTGGACGGTCTGGGAGTTGTGGGGCGCCCTGCACTCCGGTGCCCGGCTCGTCGTGGTGCCGTATCTGGTCAGCCGCTCGCCGGAAACCTTCGTGAACTTGCTTGCCGAGGAAGCAGTGAGCTGTCTAGGCCTGACCCCGTCCGCGCTGCGACAGCTGGAAGCCACCCTGCGCTCGGTCCGCCGTCCGCTGCCCGCGCTGCGTTGGGTGATGCTCGGCGGCGAGGCGCTGGACCCCGGCGTGGTGGCCCGGTGGTTCCAACTGGAGCCGCGACCGCCGGCGACCCTGTGCAACCTCTACGGCATCACCGAGACCACGGTGCACGTCACCACGCATGACGTGACCGACGCGGGAAGCTTCGAACGAAGCCTGATCGGCACGCCCCTGCCGCACCTGACCGCGGCGGTGCTGGACGACTGGTTGCAGCCGTGCCCGGTGGGCGTGACCGGTCAGCTCTACATCGGCGGCGGTGCGCTCGCCGACGGCTACTGGGGACGCTCCGGCCTGACCGCGCAGCGGTTCCTGCCGGATCCATCGGTGCCCGGCGGCCGGCTGTACCGCACCGGCGACCTGGCTCGGCGACTGGCCGGAGGCGGGCTGGAATACCTCGGCCGTTGCGACGACCAGGTGAAGATCCGCGGCTTCCGGATCGAGCTGGGCGAGATCGAGCACGCACTGGCCGGACATCCCGCGGTGGACAGCGCCGTGGTCACCGTGCACGAGCCGCAGCCGGGGGACCGGCGGCTGGCCGGTTACGTCACGGTCTCAGGCTCGGCGCCGGACTATGCGGAACTGCGCGGCTGGCTGGCCGGGTCGCTGCCCGAGCACATGATCCCTGCGACGGTGACGGTGCTGGACCGATTGCCGATGACCGTTAACGGCAAGGTGGACCGAGCGGCGCTGCCGGCCCCGGCGGCCGGTTCGGTCAGCTCGGCGTCGGCCCATGTCGGCCCGCGTAACACCCGGGAGCGGTTGCTCACCGACAGCTGGGCCGACGTCCTCGACGTGCCCGACATCGGGGTGCACGACAACTTCTTCCACCTCGGTGGGGACTCCATCCGCGCGGTGCACCTGGCCGGCCGGCTGCGCGAGCAGGGCTGGACGGTGACCCTGCCGGAGTTGTTCGCCGCGCCGACGCCGGCTTCGCTGGCGCCGTTGCTGCGTCCATTCGACGGTCCGGTGCGGCTGGCGCCGTTCTCCGGCCTGCCGGAGGACGACCGGAAAGAGCTGCCGGCCGACGCGGTGGATGCCTATCCGATGGCCGCCATGCAGACCGGGATGATCTTCCACATGGAGCTGTCCGGCGACGCCGGCGGCTATCACAACGTCAACAGCTACCGGGTGGCCGGTCGGCTGCACGAGTGGGCGCTGCGAGCAGCAACAGCCGACGTGATCGCGCGGCACCCGGTGTTGCGCACCAGCCTGGACGTGATCAGCTACCGCCAGCCGCTGCAGATCGTGCACGCCGAGGCACCGTCGCCGGTGACCGTCACCGACCTGAGCGGGCTGACCGAGTCGCGTCAACGAGCCGAGATCACCGCGGTGTTCGACGAGCTGTGCGCCACCCGGTTCGATCTGGGCGCGCCCCCGCTGTTCCGGTTGGTCGCCCAGCGGCTGGCCGCCGGCGCTTTCCAGCTCACCATTGCAGAGCACCACGCGATCCTGGACGGCTGGAGCTTCACCTCGCTGCTCACCGAGATCCTGGAGCGGCACGCCACCCTGATCGCCGACCCGGCCACCCCGCGGGTGCCACCACCGGCCTCGACGTTCCGGGACTTCGTGGCCGCGGAGCAGGCGGCGGCGTCCTCGGCCGACAGCGTGGCGTTCTGGAGGGAGCGGCTCACCGGTGCCAGCGGCGCACTCTGGTCCGGCTCGCCCGATTCGGTGACGGCCACCGCCGAGATCCCGCGCACCGTCGAGCGGGTGCTGCCGGACGCACCGGTCCAGCTGCGGCTGATCGCCGAGGCAGCCGGCGTTCCGATCAAGGCGGTCGGGCTTGCCGCGCACATCCTGGCGCTGCACCGGGTCACGGGTCGGGACCGGATCACCACCGGCCTGTCGGTGAACGGCCGGCTTGAGGAGCGCAGCGGCACAGAGGCGTACGGGCTGTTCCTCAACACCGTGCCGCTGGTGGTGGAACCAGCCGGCCTGACCGGGCTGGATCTGGTCCGCCACGTGCACCAGGCCGAGGTCGAGCTTCTGCCGCACCGGCGGGTTCCGTTCGCCCAGCTGGCCCGGTTCATGACCGGCACCCGGTTGGAGACCTGCTTCGCGTTCCTGCGATTCCACGCCCTGGGCCGGTTGGCAGGCTCGGACACCCGGCTCGTGGACGACGAGCGGATCGGCTGCGAGCCGACGCTGCGGTACGAGCCGACAAACTTCAGCCTGGGCGTGGCGCTGGTGCAGGACCCGGCGTCCGAACGCCTGCTGCTGGCGGTGGACCACCTGCCGTCGGTGGTGCCGGAGGAGACCGCCGAGCAGTACGTGGCCGGCTATCTGGAAGCGCTGGCGGGGCTGGCCGCCGCGTGCGGCGACCGGATGCCCGAAACCGTCGGCTGAGACCGAACCCCAATCCGACCGACCTGGTCACAAGTTCACACCGGAGGAATCAGATGGACGCGTTCGAAGAGTTCACCGTCGTCGTCAACGACGAAGAGCAGTACTCGATCTGGCCGGTCGAGCTGGCCGTGCCGGCAGGCTGGCAGCAGATCGGCATGACCGGCACGCGCGAGGAGTGCGTCGCCCACATCGACGAGATTTGGACCGACATCCGCCCGAAGAGCCTGCGCCTCGCGCTGGGCGTCTGAGCCGACATCAGCCACCAAGGAGACCCCATGACCGAGCAAGTGCGGCAGGAGCTGTCAGGCGGGCTCGCCGAGACCGTGGCCCGGGTCTGGGCCGAGGCGCTCGGAGTGCCCGAGGTCGCGCCGGACCAGGGCTTCTTCGAGCTCGGCGGCCACTCGCTCACGGCGCTGCGAGTCGTCTACACGCTGCGGGCGGCGCTGAGCGTCCAGCTGTCGCTGCGCGAGCTGATGGAGTCCTGCTCCCTCGCCGAGTTCACCGACACGGTGCGGGCCGCCTGCGCCGGTGCGCCCGCCCGGCCGGCCGTCCCGCTCATCGGCCGCCGAGGTACCCGATGAGCGCACCTGCCCGCCCGCGCCCGGTGCTGGCCGGGGACTGGCTGTACCGGCCGTTCCTCCAGGCGCCCGGCACACCTCAGGTGCTGTGCTTTCCACACGCCGGCGGCGACGTTGCGTCGTTCGCCGGGCTGGCTGCCGCGGTGTGGCCCACGCTGGAGCTGTGGGCGATCCGGTTGCCCGGCCGGGCGGCCGGATCACGGTGCCGATGCCCGCGCGGTTCGAGATCCTGGTCGCGGACGTGATCGAGGGCATCGGTGCCCGGCTGCGTCCGGGCGCGGTTTTCTACGGACAAAGCTTCGGGGCGTTACTGGCCTACGAGGTGGCCCGAGCACTGCCCGACTGGTTGCGGCCGGATCTCCTCGTGCCGGCCTGTGGAGCGGCGCCGCCGGACTGGTTCGGTTCGGTTCGGGCCTGCGACGACGAGGCCGAGGAGCTGCTGCGCGGATGCGGGCTGAACGAACTCCTGCCTGAGGACGATGAGATCCGCGAGTTCGCCCTCGGCGCGATCCGCGCCGACCTGGCGATCTGCCGCAGCTACCGGCACTGCCCGGAGCCGGTGCCCGACTTCGCGATCCACGCGCTGGCCGGCGCGGATGACTTGCTGCTGCCACCGACCGCGCTGGCTCGCTGGGCTGCGGCCACCACCGGCCCATTCGCTGTCTCGGTCGCAGCCGGCGGCCACCTGCTGGCCCATCCGATGTCGATCGGGCCGGCTAGGGAACTTCTCGAACTACACGCCGGAAGGAACGCCCATGCTCACCGCGACCGTTGACCTGACCGATCCCCAACTCTGGGCGCGGCCGGACGTGGGCACCATCGTCGCCGAGCTGCGCCAGCGCGGGCCGGTGCAGCGCACCAACACCGCCGAGGACGGCCCGGTGTGGTCGGTGCTGACCTATGCACTCGGTGCCGAGGTGCTCACCGATGCCGCCACCTACAGCTCGGTGGGGGGCTCGCTGCTGGGCTCGGGAGAAGGCACGACGCCGGCCGGCGCCGGCAAGATGATGGCGCTGACCGATCCGCCCCGCCACCGTGAGCTGCGAGCGCCGGTGCTGCCCTACTTCTCCCCGCGCGGCGTGCGCGGTTCGGCCGAGCGAATCGCCGACCTCGCCGACACAGTGATCGCCGAGGCCGTCGAGCGCGGCGAGGTCGACCTGGTCGACGTGCTGGCGCAGGTTCCCCTGGCGGTGATGTGCGACCTGCTCGGCATTCCTGCCGAGGATCGTGACTTGGTGGTCTCGGTCTGCGACGAGGCCTTTCTCGCCCGCACCCCACAGGGCCGGCGCGGCGGGCACCAGAAGCTGCTGCCGTACCTGCTGGGCCAGGTGATGCAACGGCGGATGCAACCGGCCGACGACTTGATCAGCACTCTGGCCACCCACCGGATCGGTGGCAAGCTGCTCCCGATCGAGGATGTGGTGCTCAATCTCGACAACATCGTGGTCGGCGGTGTGCAGACCGTGCGGCACACCGCGGCCATGAGCATCTGGGCGCTGCTGCAGCACCCCGACTGCTGGCGCCGGCTCCAAGCCGGCGAGGTTGCACTGGACACCGCCATCGATGAGCTGCTGCGGTTCACGTCAGTCGGCCTGCATGTGCTGCGCACCGCCACCCGCCAGGTCGAGCTCGGCGACCAGGTGATCGAGGCCGGCGAGAAGGTCGCGGTGTGGACCTGGTCGGCCGACCACGATCCGGCGATGTTCGACCGGCCGGACGAGCTGCTGCTCGAGCGCACACCCAACCGGCACCTGGCGCTCGGCGTCGGCGTGCACTACTGCGTCGGCGCACCGCTGGCCAAGGCCGAACTTGGCGCGATCTACGCCGCGCTGCTGGATCAGGTGGGCGAGATCGAGCTGACCGGCGAGCCGGTCCACAACAGCTCGATCATCAATTTCGGCTTCGATCACCTGCCGGTCCGGCTGACGGCGCGGTCAGCCGTCGGTCGAACCGGTGACAAGTTCCTCCTGAAAGGTTGACCTGATGTCTGAGGTAACGATGCCGCGACCGGCGGCCCCCGAGCAGCCGGTTGGTGCGGCGGCGGCATGGGGTCGGGTTGGCCTGCTGCTCAGCGGTCAGGGCATCTCCCTGATCGGTGATCAGGTGTTCTTCATCGCCGCGATGTGGGCGGCCGCTCAGCTCGGCGGCACGGTCGGGGTCACCTGGGTGACGCTGGCCGAGTCGGTGCCTCGCGCACTGGCGATGATCTTCGGCGGCGTGCTCTGTGATGCCTTCGGCCCGCGGGTGGTGCTGCTGCGTACCACCGGTGTCCGGATCGTGGTGCTGGCCACCGCAGTGGGCGTCGCCATGACGGCGCAGTCGGTTGCGCTGCTGGTGGTGGTGGCGGGGCTGGAGGGTTTGCTGCTCGGGCTCGGCTCGCCGTCGTTCGGTACCTTGCTGCCGCGCATGGTGTCGGGGGACCGGCTCGGTACCGCTAACTCCATCCGCAGCATGGTCGGCGGGTTCGCGCCCATCCTCGGTTCGCCGTTCGGCGCCTGGTTGGTCGCCACCGGCCACCTGAGCGTCGCGTTGGCGGTGGTCTGCGGCGGCTGCGTGGTGTCGTGGCTGTGCCTGGCCCCGTCCACCCGCTCGATCGACGTGCCCCGGACCGCCTCCACCGTGCCGCTCTGGCGCAGGTCCGGTGACGGCGTAAAGCTGCTGCTCGCCAACCAGAAGCTGCGGCTGCTGTTCCTGTCCGGGCTGTGCCTGGACTTCGCCTTTGCCTGGCCGATGAACCCGGGCCTGCCCGAGGTCATCATCCGGCGCGGCTGGCACGTCTACGCGGTCGGGCTGCTCATCGCCTGCTGGGCCGCCGGCGCGCTGGTGTCCGCTGGGCTGGGAGCCCTGCTCGGTCAGCGGATCCCGCTGTCGTTCGCGCTGGTCGGCAGCAGCTTCGGAATCGCGGTGCTGCTCTCCGGCATGATCCTCGCGCCGTCATTGCCGCTGATGGCCCTGCTGGCGGTGCTGCTGGGCGTGTGTTCCGGCCAGAACGCCCCAGCCGCGGTCACCCTGTACCAGAAGGCCTCGCCACCCGACCAGCTCGGCGCCGCGATGTCGATGCTGTCGCTGGCCGGCATCGGGTGCGCACCGGTGGCCTACGCGATCTGCGGTCTGATCGCCAGCCTGTCCAGCCCGTCGGTGGCCTGGTTCTGCAGTGCGCTGATCGCCTTCGGCGGCCCGCTGGCCGCTGCCCGGGCGCTGCAGGTCCACCGGGCCGAACAGTCCTGATTGGTTTCCGTGCGGTCTGCGGTGTTGACCTGCATATGAAGGGAAATCCTGTGCATACTTTGTCGTTCGGTCAGCAGCGGTTGTGGTTCCTCGACCAACTCGACGGTCCTAGCGCGACGTACAACGTGCCGTTTCCGCTCCGGCTCATCGGCCGGCTGGACCGTGGCGCGCTGAGGGAGGCGCTGGCGGACCTGCTGGACCGGCATGAGGTGCTGCGCACCGTGATCCCGGTCGAGGGCGGGGTTCCCTCCCAGCACGTGCTGACCGGCCATGCGGCCACGGCTCTGTTGCCGTTCGAGCTGGTGGAGGTTGGTGAAGACCTGCTTCCGGCCGCGCTGGCCACCGCGGCCGGCCGGCCCTTCGAGCTGGCCGCCGAGCTGCCGGTGCGGATCACGCTGTTCAGGGTGGACGGCGAGCACCACGTACTGCTGGTGCTGCTGCACCACATCGCCTGCGACGGTTGGTCACTGGCGCCGCTGGCACGCGACCTGGGTACCGCCTACGCCGCCCGGCTGGCCGGGTCGGCACCGGGATGGGAGGCGCTGCCGGTGCAGTACCGGGACTTCGCCGAGTGGCAGCGCGAGGTGCTGGGCAGCGAAGACGACCCGGACAGCCTGATGTCGGCACAGCTGGCCTACTGGACCCAGCGGCTCGACGGCATACCGGAGCGGCTGAGCCTGGCCGGCCGCCGGCACCCGGTCGAGAGCACCGAGGCGGCCCGACGGGCCGGACTGGTCGAGCTGGAATTCCCGGCGCAGCTGCATGCCCGCTTGATCCAGAGCAGCCGGACAGCGCGCTGCACCCCGTTCATGGTGTTGCAGGCCGGGGTGGCGGCGCTGCTGCACCGGTGCGGCGGCGGCCCCGACATCGTGTTGGGCACGCCGGTTACCGGCCGCACCGACGAGGTGCTGGCCGACCTGATCGGGTTCTTCGTCAACACCCTGGTGCTGCGCACCGATCTGAGCGGCGATCCGTCGTTCGGCCAGCTGCTGGACCGGGTCCGGGCGAGCAATCTCGCCGCCTACACCCACCAGGACGTTCCGTTCGACCGGCTGGTCGAGCGGATGGTGGGCGACCGGGAGGCGGCCGCGCATCCGCTGTACCAGGTGATGCTCGTATTGCAGCACGGCGCCGGCGCCGAGCTGGCGCTGCCCGGCTTGCAGGTGCAACCGGTCGCGCTGGACATCGCCACCGCCAAGCTGGACCTGAGCGTGGTGTTCAGCGAGCGGTACGCCGCCGGCAAGCCGGCCGGTATCGGCTGCCAGCTCGAGTACGCGACGGACCTGTTCGACGAGGCCACCGTGATCGCGATGGGGGAGCTGCTGGTACGGCTGCTGGACGCTGCCCTGACCGCGCCGGCGGTGCCGCTGAGCTCCCTGCCGATCGACTCGCCGGTCCTGCCCGGCGCGATCGACTCCGAGGCCGTCACCTTGCTTGGGGCCGAGTCGGTTCCGCCCGGGACGCCGGCCGAAACGGCCGTCCGGTCCGGTCGGCCTCCCCGCGATGCCCGGGAGCAGATCCTGTGTGGCCTGTTCGCCGACGTGCTGGGAGTCGAGAACGTCGGTGTCGACGATGGATTCTTCGCCCTCGGTGGGCATTCGCTGCTGGCCACCCAACTGATCAGCAAGATTCGGGCCACCCTGCGGGTCGAGCTCGGGATCCGCCAACTGTTCCGGGCACCGACGGTCACGGGCATCCTGGCCACCATCGACAAGCGCGTCACCGGCCGGCTGCGCCCGGCGTTGCGGCCCCGACCCCGGCCGGCGGAGTTGCCGCTGTCCTACGCGCAGCAGCGGCTGTGGTTCCTGTCCGGCCTGGCCGGCCAGGAACGTGCCTACAACATCCCCTTGACGCTGGAGCTGTCCGGGCAGGTCGATCACGCCGCCCTGGCCGCTGCCTGCCGCGATGTGGTGATCCGGCACGAGACGTTGCGCACGGTGTTTCCGGTCACGGACGGCCAGCCGCGCCAGCAGGTATTGATGCCTGCCGAGGTCGGCTCGGTGCTGACTGTGGTGGAGTGTGCACCGGGCGAGCTGACGTCACTGACCGAGCAGGCCGGCACCGAACCGTTCGCGCTCGACACCGACCTGCCGCTGCGTGCCCGGTTGTTTGTTGTCCGACCGGAGGAGTCGGTGCTGGTGCTGTGCCTGCACCACATCGCGGCAGACGGCGAGTCGCTGGCACCGCTGCTGCGCGACCTCGCGGTCGCCTACCGGGCCCGGTTGGCCGGGACGACACCGTCCTGGCCGGACCTGGCGGTGCACTATGCCGATTACACGCTGTGGCAGCGCGACTTGCTCGGCGACGAGACCGATCCGCACAGCATGATCAGCGCTCAACTGGCCTTCTGGCGCGAGGCGCTGGCCGGCCTGCCTGACGAGTTGTCGCTGCCGGTGGACCGGCCGCGGCCGGCCGTTTCCAGCCACCGCTTGGATCAGGTGACGGCCGAGGTCGACCCGGAGGTCTGCGCCGCGCTCGCGCGGGTGGCGCGGGTGCATCAGGTGACGCTGTTCATGGTGGTGCAGGCGGCGTTGGCGGTGGTGTTGGCGCGTTCGGGTGCGGGGGAGGATGTGCCGATCGGGACGCCGGTGGCCGGGCGTTCGGATGAGGCGTTGGACGAGTTGGTCGGGTTCTTCGTGAACACCTTGGTGTTGCGGACCGATGTGTCCGGCAGCCCGTCGTTCGCCGAGTTGCTGGGCCGGGTGCGGGAGGTGGACCTGGGCGCGTACGTACACCAGGACGTGCCCTTCGAGCGACTGGTCGAGGAGCTGAATCCGGTCCGTGCGAGCGGTCGCCACCCCCTGTTCCAAGTGCTGCTGTCCTTCTTGACCACCGGCGCCGAGGGGCCCGGCTGGCAGCTGCCGGGCGTCAGCGTGCGCGCCCAGGACACCGTGTCTGGCGCGCCGAAGTTCGATCTGAGCCTGACCGTCGAGCAGCGGCCGGCTGGCCTCGGCTGCACCTTCGAATACGCGGCGGATCTGTTCGACCGCTCGACGGTCACCGAGCTGGCACACGGCCTGATCGCCGTTTTCGCTGCGGTGGCAGCAGATCCGGGCATCCAGGTGGATCGGTTGCAGCTGCTCGGGGCGGAGGAGCGCCGGCGGGTGTTGGTGGATTTTAATGCCACCGATGCGCCGCGGGTCGAGTCGACGTTGCCCCGGTTGTTCGCCGATCAGGTGGCGCGGACGCCGGATGCGGTAGCGGTGGTGTTCGAGGGCCGGTCGTGGACGTATGCGCAGTTCTCGGCCCAGGTGCAGATGCTGGCCTGTGGCTTGGTGGCTTCGGGCGTGCTGCCCGGCGACGTGGTGGCGGTGTCGTTGCCGCGCGGTGTGGAGTTGGCGGCGGCGGTGTATGCGGTGCAGCGGGCAGGGGCGGCGTATCTGCCGGTGGATCCGGACTATCCGGTTGACCGGGTGGCGTTCATGTTGTCCGATGCTGCGCCACGGCTGGTGCTGACCGAGCAGACGTTGGCCACCGTGCAACGGGCCGGCACCGGCGACGAGGTGCTGCCGGTGCTGCAACCGGGCTCCAGCGCCTACCTGATCTATACCTCTGGATCGACCGGCCGGCCCAAGGGTGTGCTGATGTCGCATGGCGCCATCGTCAACCACCTGTCGTGGCTGCAGGGTGAGTACCCGCTGACTGCCGATGACCGGGTGGTGGTCAAGGCTCCCATCAGCTTCGACACCTCCGTGTCGGAGCTGTTCTGGCCGCTGCTCGCCGGTGCGAGCCAGGTGATTGCTCGCCCGGGCGGCCACCGCGACCCGGCCTACCTGGCCGAGCTGATCACTGCCCAGCGAGTGACCTCGGCGGACTTCGTGCCGTCCATGCTCGAGGCGTTCCTCTCGCTGCCGACTGCCGCCGCCTGCACTTCGCTGAGGCAGCTGTTCGCCGGCGGCGAGGCCCTGACGGCCGCGCTGGCGGCTCGGTGCGCCGCTATGTTGCCCGCCCGGCTGTCGAACCTCTACGGCCCTACCGAGGTTGCCATCGAGGCGACCCACCACCGGTACGAGCAGCCGGCCGGCCCGGTGCGAACGGTGCCGATCGGCCGGCCGGTGTGGAACAGCCGAGCCTACGTGTTGGACGCGCGGCTGCAACCGGTTCGGGTCGGAGTGCCGGGGGAGTTGTACCTGGCCGGGATCCAACTGGCTGACGGCTACCTGTACCGGGCCGGGTTGACCGCCGAACGGTTCCTGGCCGACCCGTTCGGCGCGCCGGGACAACGGATGTACCGCACCGGCGACCTGGCCCGCTGGAGCTCCGACGGGCTGATCGACTACCTCGGCAGGACCGATGACCAGGTCAAGCTGCGCGGGCAGCGGATCGAGCTCGGGGAGATCGTCGCGGTCGCCCTGGAGTACCCGGGCGTTCGGGAGGCGGTGGTCCTACTGCGCGAGGACCGGCCAGGCGACCAGCGCCTGGTGGCCTACCTGGTCGGCGACGTGGCGGTGGACGATCTCCGCGCCCACCTCACCAAGTCCCTGCCGGCACCCCTGGTGCCGAGCGGGTACGTGGTGCTGCAGTTCCTGCCGCTCACCCCCAGCGGCAAGCTCGACCGCAAGGCGCTGCCGGTTCCGACGCTGGCGGCTGTGCCGGCGGGCCGGCCGGCGCGCGATGCCCGCGAAGAACTCCTGTGCGGGATCTTCGCGGAGTTGCTGGGTGTGGATTCGGTCGGGATCGACGACGGTTTCTTCGATCTGGGCGGGCATTCGCTGCTGGCCACCCGGCTGATCAGTCGGGTCCGGGCGGCGTTCGACGCGGAACTGGGCATCGCGGACCTGTTCGACGCGCCGACCGTGGCCGGATTGGTGCAGCGCCTGGACACGGCGGGCGCCCGCGGAGACGAGTTTTCCACGCTGCTCCCGCTGCGCCGTACCGGCGGCCGGCCGCCGTTGTTCTGCGTGCATCCGGCGGCGGGGTTGAGCTGGATGTACTCCGGTCTGCTCGGCTATCTCGAGCCGGATCGGCCGATGTACGGCCTGCAGTCCCGTGGCCTCGCCGAGCCGGATCGCCAGCCGGGCACCTTCGCCGAGCTCGTCAAGGACTACCTCGAACAGATCCGCCAGGTCCAGCCGAGCGGGCCATACCACCTGATCGGCTGGTCGTTTGGAGCACAGGTCATCCAGGCGATGGCGGCGCAGCTTGCCCAGGATGGCGAACGGGTCGGCCTGGTGGCCATGCTGGACGGTTACCCGCCGGACAGTCACCGCCCGGCACCGGAGACCGAACGGGAATTGCTGATCGAGCTGCTGCTCTCGCTTGGCCACGATCTCAGCGAACTGCCGCACACCGCACCGCTCGGGCCGGCGGAGTTCGCCGACCGGCTGCGCACCGCCGACAGTCCATTGGCTGCGCTCAGCCCCGCCGCGATGGCCGCACTACCCCCGGTCTTCCGGCGCAACGTCGAGCTGTCGAGTGGGTACCAGCCGGGCTGCTTCCCCGGTGCGGTGCTCTTTGTTGAGGCCACCGAAGGACGCAATCCGGGCGGTCCTTGTCCGGAGAGCTGGGCTGGTTACCTGCCTGGGGAGCTGACGGTGCTGCCGGTACCGGTCCAGCACGGGCAGTTAACCAACCCGGCGGCGTGGGCTCAGTTCGGTCCGGAGCTGGCCAGCCGGCTGGCGGCGGCGGATTGACTCACCGCCGGGCCGGTATCAGCCGCAGCTGGCCGCCCGGCCGCAGCTGGGCCAGCCGGTCCAGTTATGTGGCCGGTAGCACCGAATCGCGTGCCAACTCGGGCAGCGTCCGGCCGCCAATGTGCGCCTCAACATCAGCGTTGAGGGTCGTAGCCTACGACGAGTAGTTCGGAAATTGGAGCCAGTGACTCCTTCTACGGGACGACTACGACAGTTCAGAGGTCGTTAGCTGCGCCCTGACCGCTCGGGTCTCGCTCCTGATCTGACGCCCGCGACGTTGCGGTCGGTCACTCAACCAGTCGAAGCTGCGACCGCGCGTTTGGTGGATGTGCGGATTATGGAACTGGCGCTGGCCGACGGCAGGGCCTGCATCGCGCTCGAGGGTGACTAGGCGCTGCTCCAAAGATAATCCCTGGTCGTGGGTTCGAGCCCCAGCCGCCCCACTTCCCAGCAAATACGGGGCCTCCAGGGCTGTCCACAACCTGGCGCAGTCCCGCACAGAGATGGATACCTCAGACTGGGCTGAGAAACGCGCGGGTGATACTCCGCCGCCTCCTCGGCACCCATGCTGCCTGCCATCACCCCGTCTAGGTCGTCCATGCAACTCCTCAATCCCGCCGGTCGGTTGTTGGGGGTAGTCGGCTTATCGTCTTGGCGGTCTACTAGGACAGGTGAATTCTTGGGCCTGTTAGTGCCACTCTCACGCAAACGGGTCTGCCCCGGGTTTGGTTGACGATCACCGCGAAGTTCCGGCTTCGCTGGAAGGATCGTCATCGTGCCCTCTCATATCCGAAGGAGTTCCGTCGCGACGTGATCGCGGTTGCCCGGCAGGGTGACCAGTCGATCGCCCAGGTCGCGCGTAGTTTCGGGATCTCCGAGTCGTGTCTGAATCGCTGGTTGAGGATCGCCGATCGTGATGAGGGCTTCAGCGCCGTCTCGGCCGGAGCGGCTGCTGATGATCCGGAGAAGCGTGAGCTGCGCCGGCGCAACAAGCAGCTCGAGCAGGAGGTCGAGATCCTGCGCCGGGCGACGGCCTACTTCGCTCGGGACACGCTCCCAAAATTGATCGGGAGAGCCGGTGGCGGCTGGTGTTGCCCGAGGACGCGGGCAGGGGTGCGATGCCGCCGAGGGCCGCGAAGGCTGCTTCGGAGCGGACGCGTCCGCGGTGAGAGTAGGCGCAGACGATGATCGCCGCGGTGACCGGTCCGAGCCCGGGGACGTCTTGCAGGCCAGGGGCGAGCTGTTCGGTCAGCTGCTGCAGCTGGCGGTGGTTGACCTTGAGCAGCTCGGTCTGTTCCAGAACGGTGACAGCGAGACGGCGGGCCTCGCGACGGGCGATGACCAACGCGTCGGAGGAGGCGGCGCGGCCGGTGCGCCAGGCCGCGACGAGGCGGATCTGGGTGTCGGTCAGCGGCTTGCGGGCATCGACGCCGAGGTCGATGCCGCGCAGCAGCGCGGTGAGCGCGTTGCGGTTGGCGGTGCGCTGCTGGTCGATGATCGAGCGTGCGGCGAGCAGGACCCGCAGGGCGGCACGCGGCCCGGCCTGGCGGGGCCGGGCAAGGGTGTCGTACTCGCGACCGATCACCGAGCGAGCGGCCGCTTCGGCGTCAAGGGTGTCGGACTTGCCTGCGTGGGCGTGACTCGAGCGAGCGGCCGGTCGAACCTCGGCGACGTCGAAGCCCTGCTCCAGCAGTGCTGCGGTGATGCCGGCGCCGTAGGACGAGGTCCCCTCGACCGCAGCCAAGACACTGCCCGGACCTCGACGGGTGATCCAACTGATCGCGCGGGCGTTGCCAGACCTCGACGTCGGGAACGTCGCAGTGTCGATCACCGCGCCGGTGCGAGCATGGACGAGGCAGTAGGTGTGAGTGCGGGCGTGGGTGTCGATGCCGACGACGTGCTCGACGGTCTCGGCGACGATGCTCATAAGTCTCCTTCAACGGTGGCGGACGGGAACCATCAGCTCGGCCCGTGGAGTCGCTCAGAGACACATCTGTAATGAGTCACACCCGCCGATGAGGCCGAGTGGACAAGCTTCTGATCAAGACATCTGCGCGGGAGGGCCGAACCTCGGCCCGCACGTGGACAGGTCATTTTCAAGACACCACCAACAGGCGGCGGGTCGGATATACCCGGAGTCACACGCGCAGGCCGAGACCCAGCCTCTCAGCCAGCCACGGGCCAGCCGTCACCCATTACAGATGTTCCCACTGGTCCGTGACCTCGCCGCCGACAAGATTCCCGTCGCGGTGACCTGTCGGGTGCTCGGCTTCTCGACCCAGGCCTACTACAAGTGGCTGGCCAGCCCGGTCAGTCAGCGCGACTGGGACGACGCGCACCTGATCAACGCCGCGTCGACATCCATCACGACGACCCGCAGTTCGGCTACCGCTTCATCACCGACGAGCTCCCGGCTCGGGGCATCCGAGCAAGCCGCAATCGGGTCAACCGGCTCTGCACCCAGCAACGGCTGTGGTCGGTGCACTCCCGCAAACGCGGCCTCAACCGCCGGCCGGGCCCGCCGGTCCATGACGACGACCTGGTGACCCGCCAGTTCCGGGCCGGGCGGCCCAACCAGCTCTGGTTGACAGATCTGACCGAACATCCGACCGGCACCGGCAAGCTTTACCTCTGCGCCGTGAAGTACGCCTGCTCGAACCGGATCGTCGGCTACTCGATGAGCGACCGGATGACCTCGCAGCTGGCCGTCGACGCGCTGACCAACGCCGTCGCGCTGCGCAGGCCAGCAGCCGGCACGGTGGTCCACTCCGACCGGGGCAGCCAATTCCGATCCCACGCCTATCTCCACGCCCTCCGCACACACGGGCTGCGCGGATCGATGGGCCGGGTCGGTGCCTGCGCCGACAACGCCGCCATGGAATCCTTCTTCTCGCTGCTGCAGAAGAACGTCCTCAACCGCCGCCGCTGGCCCACCCGCGACCATCTCCGCCTGGCGATCATCACCTGGATCGAACGCACCTACCACCGTCGACGCCGTCAAGACCGCCTCGGACGACTCACACCCATCGAATACGAGACACTCCTACAGACCGCTCACGCGGCCTGACCGCCCCTACCCGAACGAGTCAACGAGACCGGGGCCAGACCCCTCTGACCACTTCCCCCTCTGGTGCGAGTTCACCACCTAGGGGCCCCGCACAGCGGCCCAGAGACTGCAGGTCCGGTCCAGATGTCAGGAGCTCTGGCTAAACTAGCGGCTAGACGCAGGCTAGAAGTCCGGCTAATCTGGCATCATGAGGACCGTACCGCTGGCCGAGGCCAAGGACAAGCTGTCCGGGCTGGTCGATGAGGCCGAGACCACCCACGAGATCATCACCATCACCCGGCACGGGCGCGCGGCAGCGGTGCTGATGTCTGCCGACGACCTTGAGTCGCTGCGCGAGACCCTGTACTGGCTGTCCAGGCCCGGCATTCGCGAGTCGATCGCACAGGCCGAGCGTGAGTACGCGGCCGGCGAGACGATCAGCGGCGACGAGCTACGTGCCGAATTCGGGTTGCCGTCGAAGTGACCGGTCTGGATCCATGGCGGATCCAGGTGGACAGCGCCGCGCGACGCGGTCTGCACCGGCTGCCGGCCAAGGTCGCGGCCGCCGTCATCGAGTTCATAACCGGTCCGCTCGGCGAGAACCCGGAGCGGCTCAGCAAGCCCCTGCGTGACGAGCTGGCCGGCCACCGCAGCGCCCGCCGCGGCGACTACCGGGTCCTTATCCGTATCGACGCCGATGCGCACACCGTGTTGGTCGTGCGCATCGACCACCGCGCCGACGTCTACCGGCCCTGAACGTCATGGCGACGGTGCCTGAGCCGCACGGGCTGGCACCGACCCAGCTGACACATGGTGGCAATGGACCCGAATAATGTTATGTCGCGTCGACCCTGGGGTGTTGATCGGCAAGCCCACGGCCCAGCTGCAGGTGCTACTACCACCGGGGAGACCGCCTGCTAGCTCGCTGCGTTACAGACGAGGATTCGGCGGGTAAAGGACGGACGGCTCTCCCCCGGAGTCCCTGGTGTCTGGCGGGTGCGTACAAGGGTGAGGCCCCTAGACCTCATAATCCCTGGGTCGTGGGTTCGAGCCCCACCCGCCCCACTTCCCAGCAAATACGGGGCCTCCAGGGCTGTCCACAACCTGGCGCAGTCCCGCACAGAGGCGCAAGCGCCGAACGAACGCGCCAACTGCGGCGCGACGGGCCCTGGCGGAACACGGACTGGCGCGATATCGCGGCATCTTGTCGGCGAAGCAATTGCTGCCAACATGCTCGACCGGCTCGCCGTGTACCTGGATCCGCAGTTTCGTGGGCAAGGCGTCTCCGTCAGCGCTGGATTGCGGCGGCGAGTGCGTGCCGGTCGACCTTTCCACTGGGGTTGAGCGGTAGGTCGGCTACGAACAGGAAGGACAGTGGTGTCATGTATTCCGGCAGCTTGCGTTGCATGGTGGCGACCAACTCCTCATCGGTCACTGCCGTGCCGGTGTAGACAGCGTGCAGTTCAAGGTTGTCACCCGTGCCGGGGACCGCGAGCACGATGGCATCGTCGACGGACGGGCAGGTGCGCAGCACGGACTCGAGCTCAGGGAGTTCGATTCGGTACCCGCGGATCTTGACCTGGTCGTCCAACCGGCCGAGGTGCACGAGTTCGCCGTTCTCCCGACAGACCCGGTCGCCGGTGCGGTACCAGTCGTCGATGAACCGGCCCTCGTTGTCCGCGGGGTTCAGGTATCCGTCGAATCGCTGGCTTCCCCGCACGCACAGCTCCCCCTCGCCAGTTACCATGCCTTCCAGGTGCGGGTAAACCTGGCCGATCGGCACGGTGTTGTTGGACGTGACCGGCCATGCGGTCGGATCGGCGGGCAGTCGATAGCCGGCGCAGGTGATCGTCAGCTCGGTGGGGCCGTAGAGGTTACCTATCGCACTGTTCGGCGCGGCCGCCTGCCAGTGCCGGGCCTGCTCCAGGGTGAGTTGCTCGCCGGCGAACAGACTCCACCGCAGGTCCGACATGCTGCCCGGGGTCAACGCCCGCAGCCGGCGGCACACCGAGATCACCGACGGCACCGAGAACCAGTGCGTGATCCGCTGGTTTGTGATGAACCGCACCGGCGTCAACACCTCATCGGCCTGCGGAACGACCAGAGTCGCGCCGGACGTCCACGCCACGAACATGTCGAACACCGACGGGTCGAACGTCAGATGGAACGCCTGCGACAGACGCGACCCCACGCCCACCTCGTACTGGCGAACACAGTGCGCTAGGTATGGCCCGACATTCCGGTGCCTGATCGGAACGCCCTTGGGTATGCCGGTGGAGCCCGAGGTGAATAACGTGTAGGCGACATCGTCCGCGATTCCCGCGTAGGGTCCATGCCACGGCTCGGGCAGGCCGTCATCGTTGTCGACGACCACAGCGGACACTTCCGCTGCTGCGCACATCGCCTGGTTGCGAGCCTTCGGGAAGGCGGGATTGAGCGGGACGACCGTGGCTGACAGAGCCAGCGCGGCCAGGTATCCGGCGTACGCAGTCACGGACCGGGACGCCAGCAGACCGACGGCTTGAGGCACCGATCCGGCCGAGGCGACGATACTGGCGGCCAGCCGGTCGGCTCGCTCAGCGAGCTCCGAGTAGGACAGCGACTCGCCGGCCACCTCCAGTGCGACGGCGTCCGGGTGCCGGGCGACGGCCTCTCGGAACCAGGTGTGCAGCGTGCCGTCCACGGCGAACAGTTCGGTCACGTCGCGCTCACTGCAGGTTCAATGGGTTGGTCGACAGGAGCAATCGCCCGAGCGGTCACAACTCGCAGGAATGGGATCACCAACATCGCGCACAGGACGGCGAAGACGCCGAATGCGACGCGGTATCCCATAAACTGGGCCAGCGTGCCGGCCACTGCGGCCGCGACCGGCATGGTGCCCCACGAGATCAGCCGACTCGCCGAGTTGAACCGGCCGAGCAGGTGATCGGGCACGAAAGACTGGGTGATCACGCGGGCGTTGACCGTCCACATCGTGCCGCCGGCACCGGCCACGAAGGCTGCCACGCCGATTGGCCACGCACTGGTGGTACTGGCCGGCAGGACGGCCGGCGCGGCCACGAGCGTGAACGACCCGATGATGTCGACGAACATGGACCACCGCCGGCCCAGCAGCTGGTTGGTCCATCCCGCGGCCACCGCACCCAGGACCCCGCCGGCGCCGAGGGAGGTCATCAGAAAGCCGTACTGCTTCGGGCTCAAGCCAAGCGGACCAACCGCGTACACCGGGATCAGCGCCAGCCACGCCGACCAGCACGCGGCCATCACCATGATCAGGAACGCCATGCCGCGCAGCAACGGGTGCTGCCACAGGAACTTCAGTCCCTCGCGGCTCTCGGTGTGCACCGACCTGCGCTCCTCGGCGCGCTGGACGGCGAAGTCACCGGCCATCATGATCAGCAGCACCGCGCCGGCCAGGTACACCAGACCGGTTGCCCCAAGGGCGATCGTGAACCCAGCCGCCACCAGAAACCCGCCGACCGGCGCGCCCAGGAAAGCGTTGCTCAGATACTCGACGGCGGTGATCCGCGAACTCACCGTCTGCCAGCGATCGCGGGGCACGACCGACGGGACGATGGACGCGCCCGCGGGTCAGGCGCACGGCAAGCAGCGGCAGGGCGACCTTGGTCACCGCGTCGGCGATGTTGGTCGTCCCGGTGAAAACGACCAGCAGCCACTCGTCGCGTCGCCCGGTCATCGGCTCGGTTTTTCGCAAGGCCGCCGAACGGCGTCATCGGTGTCTGGCGCAATCAGCCACGCTCGCTCCCGTAGCCAGTTCCATATCGTCCAAGCCCTGTCGTGGTTGTAAAGATATGCACTGTTGCGGGATAACCACTATTTTCGTACGCCCGAAATCCGATCTTGAGTATATACCGGTCATATGCTCCAATGGGTCCAGTCGACGTGAGGTGCGTCAGGTCCCGTCAGTGGATGTACTTCGAGCAGGGCCACGGGCCAGCTATCGACTGGTATCGAATATTTGGTGAATCTCGAGAACATTTTGAACCATTCCAAAACATCGTTACCGGAACGGCTACCACCTTCGTCGTGTTACGTGAGGGCGATGTTCCACACCTGCATCTGTTTCCCGGGGGCGGCCGGTGGTGTGCACGATTACCGTGCCCTACTCGACGCATTGCCCGGGCATTGGCGCATCACCGCGTCGCAGGAACGTGAGCCGTACCCGTCCATCCCGGCGATGGCCGAGGCGTATCGCAGGGATATAGCCGGATCGCCCGACTTCCTCGGCGGGTGGTCGATGGGTGGCTTGATCGCGTTCGAGGTCGCCCGCACCGACCCGGCTCCACTCATGCTGCTGGACGTCGCTCCACCGCTCGGCTACGACCACCACAATCACTCGTGGTTCGCAGCTTTTGTCGAGATGACGTGCGCAAGCCTTGGTGTCCGGGTGGACGTTCCGAAGGCGGGCGAGTTGAACATAGCCGTGCTGGCCGCATACTTGAAACATGCGGGGCAGGATGCGCCGGCCGCGCTGCTCGCTGAGCGATGGGACACCTACCAGCGGCACGCGGGGGCGGTCGCGGATTACATGCCCGAGTCCGGGGTGAGCGCACCCGCGCTGCTGGTCGCCGCCGAACTGCTCGATGTCCAAGTCGACCAATGGGCGAATCTGCTGGGTCCGACCGAATCACTACGGCTCGACACCGACCACGTCGGCGTGCTGTCCTCTGAGTCGATGCGGGCCGTCGCGACCAAGTTATGCAAGGGATGGTGACCGCTGTGGGCGTCGGAGAGACGACGGCTGCCGAGCGGCAGCCCGCCCTGTTCGGTGGCGGCCGGCCACCTAAGTGCATGCCATCCACTGCGTCCGGGCGTTGCGCGTGACATAGCCGGCGGGCATCCCTTTGACCAGACCGTCGGAGATGACGAAGGGGTTCCCCTCGCCGGCGACGAGGCGATCGGGATCCTCGTCTCGTCGTCCCCCTGTTCGCCCAGGGCCTCGGCCACCCCCGCCTTCAGCCGCATCGCGACCACCAGGACGGCCCTGCTCCAGGGTGACTGCGACAACGAAGGCGATGATGTGATATCCCTGGCGAAGGCGGCGACATCGTCATCGCCCGGACGCGGCGAAGCATCGCACGTGCTCGAAAGTCCAGCCGGTGCATCCCGACCCGTCAGGACGGGCTATTCGAACTGATCGAACAGCACGCGGAAGTGCTGACTGATCTGGATGCCTTGGCGGGCGGGGTTGGCTCGGGGTCTGGCTGTCCAGGCGGCGACGCGGCGGTAGCAGGCTAACCGCTGGGGCTGCGGGAACCAGCCCGTCCAACCGGAGCCTGACCTCCAATACGGCAACCAGGTAGCGAGGACGGCCGACCGCACGGGGGAGCGGCCGGCCGCCAGCGGTCATGGTAGACCGCACGCTCGGGAGGCCGACCTCGCGCGCGTTCCGGAGCGAGTGATACCCGTCAGCCCGACCAGGTGGCAGGCGGTTCAGGTGAGCAAGCTCTTAGCCGCCCGCCCGGGTTCGCTCCGAGGTCGCCGATGCGGCACGCTACCCGGCCGGATCTGCAGACGTGATGTCCTGTTGATAGCTCCGCATCGAGCCTAATGGAGGGGCGGGAAGTGCATCCGACCAAATAGGGGGAGCAGAGCAGCCGCGCCGTCGCCAAGTTACAGACGAGGACTCGGCGAGGTAAGGACGAACGGTTCTCCTGAAATCCCTGCCGTCTGGCGGGTGCGCATAACGGTGAGTGGGACCTCATATACGAGTGGCAGTCGATGCTCCACGGAGGCGACATCGGCGCGGCTCGTCCGGGCTACGCTCGGTGCGCGGCAGTCGGCGACGGCAACGCAGGTTACGGCGCAGCGAGCGGCACAGCTACTGGGCATCGATCCCGGCCACAACTGCAAGCCGGCTACCAAGGCCGACGCCCGAAATCGAAGCCCAGCCGCCGTAATTACGGCGTACCTCCTGATATAGCGTCAGGAATAACTGGTACTTGACGGTACAACCGGACAGCCGGATAGTCAGCCTCACCAACGCTGGAAAGGGGCTGGCGTGACAAGGCGTTATCGAGGTGCCACCGCGTTGGCGGTATGCGGGCTAGCGGCTGCACTGTTCGCAGGGATGACGCCGGCACGAGCGGCCACCCCATCGACGATGGACAGCACTAGCGCCGCCGACTCGTCTTCGTCGGTCGGTACGGCCGGCGGTATGGGTGACAGCACTTTTGCGCAAGGCACCGCGGCATCAGATAGCTCCAGTACGGCCACTGTGGTAGCCGATCCCACCATGTACGCCGACAGTTCCGGGGCGGTGACGGCAGGAGCGGTCACCGATGCCGCGGACGCCACCCCGGCCGGCTCGCAGTGCGCCACTGATGTGAGTCAACGATCGGGCGCTTGGGCCTGCGTCACCGATACTGGTGCTACCGCCGCCACGACTGCTAGCGCGCCGAGCGCCGCGGACACGACAACGAGCTTGACGGGATGGTGCCGGTCCTTCTCGGGCTGCTGGTGGCGCTACGACGACTTCCACGCCGACTTCCAGAGCAGTCAGTTCAGCTACGGCTTCGGCAGCACCACTCTCGGCTCGGGCTCGATGTACGTGAACTGGCAGCTGGTCGGGGCCAAGACCACCACCGGCCCGGCCTACGTGATCCTGTCCAGCTCGACCACCAGCGTGACCGGCTCCGTCGCGCTGATGAACGGGGCGAACAACACCACCGGCGGCTCGCTGCTGGTCGGCCCGTACTTCTACAACTGGACCACCGCCCACGGCCCCAACACCCGCTACGCCTGGCCGAGCACCAGCTATGTGTGGACGCGCGAGTACAACTCGTGGGACCACAACACGCCAGTGCAATTCTCCTGGCACATTCCCGGCTGGTACGGCATGTACTGGTACGTCTGGACCCGCAGCATCGTCTCGCACACCACCGTCCGCAACCCGAACGCCATCTACCGCTTCGATCCCGCCAGTTACGAAACGCAGGCGCCGGCGGCCGCCGGCTGGCGGGCGCAGTGACTCCAGCCACCCAGGAAGCCACGCTGCCGCTCTCGGGTCGCATCCTGCAGTGGCGCGCCGAGGACGGCGCCTGGCGGTCGCTGGCCAGCCGCGAGGACGAGGCCGACGTCGAGTTCCAGCCGTGGACCGGAGCCGCCGGCGTGCTGATCCAAGCTGACGGTGATGTGTGGCATCGGCCGAGCTGGTTGGTCGCCTGGAGTGAGCTGCCCGAATCGGGACGAGTCGAGGTCCTGCGTACGGACGGCCAGGTCCTCGAGCTGACGGTCATCGGGCGTGTCTGGGCCTGCGAATGGATTGGCCAAGGCGAGCCGATCACCGTGCAGTACGACGACGGATTCCCCCAGACCGTCCGAATCGACCGGCCCGACTATTTGTAGGCGACTCCAGAAATACGAGAGAGGGCCCGGTCCGGCGGCAACTTGTGGTCCACCGCCGAACACGTCAGGGTCGCGGCTGGGGGCCCGGAGAACCGGCGAACGCTGCTGCCGGTCCGGTCTGTGGGCGCACCTCCCCTGCGAGAGGCCCGGCGCAGACGTTGGGACGGACCTTGCGGGCGACTGCAGTGTCCTCAGCGTCGCTCGAACCTGCAACAGTGCGGGACGTGACCGACGGCTGCACCGGCGGACGGCAGGCAACGCACCGCCGGGCAGCCACGCCACGGCCATCCCGGGAGCCGCTGGTCACCGAGCGAATGTCGATGGGCCATGTTCACTGCCATCAGCTTGATTATCGCTGACAAGGTCCTCGGTGAGCGCTGCCACGGAGGTGTTTGGCCCGCCGGGGGCGTTCCCGGCGGCGCCCTCGCGATCGTTGATGAGGTGGTTTACGGGTGCGATCGGGATGCGAGAGGATGGTCGCCCTACTCCTGGAATGAGGCGAGACGAAGCTGTGCACGTTCCTGATCGGCAACGGTGTGGGCTCCGTGGCTACGCCGCTAGTAGGCGCCCCCCTCGCAAGACTCAGCCATCGAGGCGGCTCAGCCTCAGCGAGCGACCGCCGTGGACAGCTTCGGCGACGATCCCGCAGCTCGGAAGGGCAACGTGATGCTGCAGCGGCGACCATTGGTGCTGAGCGGTTTCCCTGTCATTCGAGTTGCGTTCGGCGGACCGTCGCGTCGCTTCCCGGGTGCGACTCCGTGACATCGAGGAGATCACCCAGCTCGCCTCACCAATGTCGACCGCTGAGCATCCGAGTGGTGAGACGGCTGCGGTGGGGTCGGACTGTCGCCGTGGCAGGTCGGGCAAATTGCGTTCGGTCAGCACGTCTTATCACGATGTCTCAGGGCCCGTTCTGGGAAAGACCGCGCTGTGGTTGAGCATCGCGTGGCCGGCGCCCCGCTGGACTTTTCGGGGCTGCGGGTGGAACTGGGCGTGCCGGGAGACTTCTCATCCCAGGCGATCGCCTGCGCGCAGGCCGCGGCGCAGGCGGTGCGGCTTCCTGACCTTGACCGGACCGACCTGGAACTGGTTACCGTCGACCCGCCAGGCAGCATGGATCTCGACCAGGCCTTGCACATCGCCCCCTGCGACCACGGTTATCGGGTCAGTTACGCCATCGCCGACGTTGCGTCATTCGTTCCGCCGGCTTCGGTGTTGGACGAGGAGCTTCAGGTGCGGGGCGAGACGCTCTACTTCCCGGACGCCCGAGTGCCTCTACACCCCACTGTGCTCAGCGAAGGAGCGGCTAGCCTGCTACCTGGCCAGGTTCGTCCCGCGGTGCTGTGGCAGTTCGAGCTCGACGGCTTCGGGGAGATCACCAAGGTCGACGTGCGCCGTGTCCGGGTCCTTTCTCGAGCTCGCCTGGACTACGCGGGGGTACAGGCCAGCTTCGAGGCGGGACACCCGCATGCCGCTGTCAGGCTACTGCCCGAGGTCGGCGCGCTGCGTCTCGCGCTCGCTCGACAGCGACATGCCATCAACCTCGACCTTCCTGCGCAAGAGGTCGAGCGCGCCGGTTCGTCCTGGACCCTGCGCTACCGAGCGCCGCTACCGGTGGAGTCCTACAACGCCGAAATCTCGTTGATGACCGGGATGTCCGCCGCCCAGCTGATGCTGCGCGGCGGCTTCGGAATCCTGCGCACGGTTCCGCCGGCCGATAGCCAGGCGATCGACGAATTGCGCAGGATCGCGCCGGCCCTGGGAGTTGCCTGGCCCGCAGGAGCTGCACCCGGTGACGTGCTCGCCGGCCTGAGCCGCGCTGATTCCCGCCAGGTCGCGTTCCTCGATCACGCGGTCTCTCTGCTGCGCGGGGCGGCCTACGTTGCCTTCGACGGCCAACCGCCTGGGCAGCCGCTGCACGCCGGCATCGGTGCGCCGTACGCCCACGCGACGGCACCGTTGCGGCGCCTGGTCGATCGCTATGTGAGTGAGATCTGCCTCGCGGTGCAGGCTGGCACACCGGTTCCGCGGTGGGTGCGTGACCGCGTCCCGGCCCTACCCGCGTCGATGGCCTCGGCCGATCACCGCGCACATGCGGTCGACCGCGCAGTCCTCGACCTCACCGAAGCCTGGCTGCTGCGGGATCGCATTGGACAGACGTTCGCGGCAGTGGTGCTCAGCGCCGATGACCACGGGGCCTCGATCAGCATCGATGAGCCCGCCATACGCGCACGATGCACGGGCGCCTCGCTGCAACCAGGCCAACATATCCAGGCCCGGCTGGTCGCTGCTGACGTCGCTACGCGCACCGTTCGATTCGAGTTGGCCGGTCAGTGAAGCTTCCGGTTGACGGGTGGCACTTCGGGCGCAAAGCCGGCTACCTCGCCGGCCCGCGATGCGCGTCACGGTCGTGGGCATCTGACCGCTGATCCGAAGACACAAGCTCCGGTTCGTACGAGGGTGAGCAAGAAGCCGGGCTTGGACAAGCATGCCCGGGCGGTCGTACGGATGGCATGGAGAAACACAAGGAAGATCACCGCTCCCGGCCGTGACTATCGCGACCGTCGGGGAGAGTCGTCCCTCGTCCTGGTCTGGGACG
>NZ_DASVQG010000130.1:0-7908 GCF_036389215.1 Jatrophihabitans sp. | reverse complement strand
ACGCCGGCATCGGCAGCGTCGGACTCGTCGATGTTGGCGGAGCCTGCGGAAATAGCGTCCACCGCGCCGCTCTCGTCGACGGCCTCGGTGCCGTCCCCAGCGTCCAGCTTGGCGGCGTCGGCGGCACCGGCCACCCGAGCGGCGGTCGGCGACTCGGCGGCGGCGTCCTGGGCGATCTCAGCGGTGCGGCCGGTCGGGGCCTTGGACGGCGCGACCTTGGTGCCGCGGGACCGCTCGGCCTCGCGGACCACCCGGGCCGCCGCGCTCAGCTCCTCCACCAGCTCGATGACGGCCATCGGGGCGTTGTCGCCCTTGCGGGGGTTCACCTTGATGATCCGGGTGTAGCCGCCGGGGCGCTCGGAGAACTTCGGTCCGATCTCGGCGAACAGCTTGTGCACCACGTCCTTGTTGCGGATGACCTTGAGAACCTGGCGACGATCGTGCAGCTCACCGTGCTTGGCGAACGTGATCAGCTTCTCGGCCAGCGGCCGCAGCCGCTTCGCCTTCGCCTCGGTGGTGGTGATCCGGTCGTGCTCGAACAGCGCGGTCGCGAGGTTCGCGAGCAGCAGCCGCTCGTGGGCCGGACCGCCGCCGAGGCGAGGACCCTTCGTGGGCGTGGGCATGACGTGCTCCTAGAGGAAAGTTTCTCGGGCCAGGACCGCCGGAATTCCCGGCGGTCACCGGCTGCGGTCAACGTGGGTTACAGCTCTTCGGTTTCGGCGTAGTCCGTCTCATCGCCGAACTCCTCGCCGCCGTAGGAGTCGACCACCGCGTTCAGGTCGAATCCGGGCGGGCTGTCCTTCAGCGAGAGGCCCAGGCCGTGCAGCTTGACCTTGACCTCGTCGATGGACTTCGAGCCGAAGTTGCGGATGTCGAGCAGGTCCGCCTCGCTGCGGCCGACCAGCTCGCCGACGGTGTGGATGCCCTCCCGCTTGAGGCAGTTGTAGGACCGGACGGTGAGGTCCAGCTCCTCGATCGGCATCGAGAACGCCGCGATGTCGGCGACTTCGGTCGGCGACGGGCCGACGTCGATGCCTTCGGCCTCCTCGTTCAGCTCACGCATCAGGCCGAACAGCTCGACCAGGGTGTGACCGGCGCTGGCGACGGCGTCGCGCGGGCTGATCGAGGACTTGGTCTCGACGTCGACCACCAGCCGGTCGAAGTCGGTGCGCTGCTCGACACGGGTGGCCTCGACCGCGTAGGTCACCTTCAGCACCGGGGAGTAGATCGAGTCCACCGGGATCCGGCCGATCTCCTGGCCGGGCTGCTTGTTCTGCACCGCGGTGACGTAGCCACGGCCCCGCTCGACGACCAGTTCGATCTCGAGCCGGCCCTTCTTGTTGATCGTGGCGATCTTGAGGTCCGGGTTGTGCACCTCGACACCGGCCGGCGGCGCGATGTCGGCTGCGGTGACCTCGCCCGGGCCCTGCTTGCGCAGGTACATCACGACCGGCTCGTCGGAGTCGGAGGAGACGACGAGTTCCTTGAGGTTCAGGATCAGGTCGGTGACGTCCTCCTTGACACCCTCGACGGTGGTGAACTCGTGCAGCACGCCGTCGATCCGGATGCTGGTCACCGCCGCCCCGGGAATGGAGGACAGCAGCGTGCGCCGCAGCGAGTTGCCCAGCGTGTAGCCGAAGCCGGGCTCGAGCGGTTCGATGACGAACTTGGAACGGTTGTCGGCGATGACCTCTTCGGTCAGCGTCGGGCGCTGTGAAATCAGCAAGGTGGTGCTCCTTCGCACTCGTGAGCGACCGCTATATGACGCTCGGGTGAGGTATTCAGTTGTACGGCGAGGCCAGGCAGGCCACCCCAGTACCAGGTGGACCCGCCTGCCCGTTGGCCGCTCCTACTTGGAGTAGAGCTCGACGATCAGCTGCTCGGTGATCGGGACATCGATCTGCGCGCGCTCGGGCAGCTGGTGCACCAGGATGCGCAACTTGGACGGCACGATCTGCAGCCAGGCCGGCACCGGGCGCTCACCCAGGGTTTCCCGGACGATCAGGAACGGCGTGGTCTCCAGCGACTTCGGGCGCACGTCGATGATGTCCAGGGGCGAGACTCGGTAGCTGGGGATATCGACCTTGTGACCGTTGACCACGAAGTGGCCATGGTTCACCAGCTGGCGGGCCGCGCGGCGAGTCCGGGCGAAGCCGGCGCGGTACACGACGTTGTCCAGCCGGGACTCGAGGATCTGCAGCAGGTTGTCACCGGTCTTGCCGGTGCGCCGGGTGGCTTCCTGGTAGTAGTTGCGGAACTGCTTCTCCAGAACGCCGTAGGAGTACTTGGCCTTCTGCTTCTCCTGGAGCTGCAGCAGGTACTCGCTCTGCTTGATACGGGCCCGGCCGTGCTGGCCGGGCGGGAACGGACGACGCTCGAAGGCGGCGTCGCCACCGACGAGGTCGACATTGAGACGGCGCGAGATGCGGGTCGCGGGTCCGGTGTAACGAGCCATTTCTTATATCTCCTTGATCCTCAGACCCGACTCAGACCCTCCGCCGCTTGGGCGGACGGCAGCCGTTGTGCGGCTGAGGAGTGACGTCAGAAATCGTGCCGACCTCGAGGCCGGTGGCCTGCAGCGAACGGATCGCGGTCTCACGGCCCGAGCCAGGGCCCTTGACGAACACGTCGACCTTCTTGACGCCGTGCTCCTGCGCCTTGCGGGCGGCATTCTCGGCGGCCATCTGGGCGGCGAACGGGGTCGACTTGCGGGAGCCCTTGAAGCCGACGTGGCCGGCCGAGGCCCAGCTGATCACGTTGCCGGTCGGGTCGGTGATCGAGACGATCGTGTTGTTGAACGTGCTCTTGATGTGAGCGTGGCCGTGCGCGACGTTCTTCTTCTCTTTGCGACGGACCTTCTTCACGGCGCCTGTGCCGCGGGTCTTGGGAGGCATCTGCCTTTAGCTCCTGAGGGTGTGATCTGGAACGACGTGGAGAACGGACCCTGGCGTGCGCCGAGGACCCAGGCGACGAACTACTTCTTGGCCTTCTTCTTGCCGGCCATCGTCTTCTTCGGGCCCTTGCGGGTACGGGCATTGGTCTTGGTGCGCTGACCGTGCACCGGCAGGCCACGGCGATGCCGCAAGCCCTGGTAGCAACCGATCTCGATCTTGCGGCGGATGTCGGCGGCGACCTCACGGCGCAGGTCACCCTCGACCTTGTAGTTGCCTTCGAGGTAATTGCGCAGCTTGACCAGGTCCTCGTCGCTCAGGTCCCGGGTCCGCAGGTCCGGGCTGATCCCGGTCGCTTCCAGGGTTTCCTTCGCGCGGGTGGGCCCGACGCCGTAGATGTAGGTGAGGGCGATGACGAGCCGCTTCTCGCGGGGCAGGTCAACGCCGGCAAGGCGTGCCATTCGGGGCGTTCTCCTTCGTTCTTCGGAGGTGTTGTGCGCATCCGTCCGCTGGTGCCCGGCCGGAGCTGATCGGATCAGCTCCGGTGTAGCGGCCCCGGCCTCCGACCGGGGGTGACCCCGATTCCGCCGGGCTGTAACGACCCGGATGAAACGGAGAGGAGTGCGCGTGCTGGGGTGTTGCTGGCGGTGCTACGGCTAGTCGGTGCTACGGCTAGTCGGGTGCTACGGCTAGTCGGGTGCTACGGCTAGCCCTGGCGCTGCTTGTGGCGCAGGTTCTCGCAAATGACCATGACCCGACCGTGGCGACGGATGACCTTGCACTTGTCGCAGATCGGCTTGACGCTGGGCTTGACCTTCACGCCTGTACTCCTGGTTTCGAACGCGATGGCCGCCGCACCGGGCGGCAGCCATCTTCATCGGTCGGCTTACTTGTAGCGGTAGACGATCCGCCCGCGGGTGAGGTCGTACGGTGAGAGTTCCACCACGACCCGGTCTTCGGGCAGGATGCGGATGTAGTGCTGGCGCATCTTGCCGCTGATGTGAGCGAGCACCTTGTGCCCGTTGCTCAACTCCACCCGGAACATCGCGTTGGGCAGTGGCTCGACCACTTTGCCCTCGACCTCGATGGCCCCGTCCTTTTTGGCCATGTCCTCCGCTTTTCGTTTATGTATCGTCTCTACGGTTCGGCGCGGCCAGCAGGCACGGGTATACCGCACCGACGAACTGCGTCCGGCGCTTGTCGATGAGGGCCGATCACCACTCGCGGCCACAGCGAGAGGCTCAAGACTTCTGAGCATGGAAACCGGCGGCATGCGCCAACGGTTGAGTTTACTCACGAGTTGACCCGATACCAAAACGCGGCCGTACCACCCCGGCCGGGAAGATCACCGCAGGCCGAGGGCCGGGGAAGATCACCGGCAGGTGGGTGGTTGCAGCCAGGGTGAAGCATGTTCCGCTGTCCATCTTGGATCTGGCGCCGGTCAGCAGCAAGGGCGACACCACCGAGGCCCTTCGCAACACGACCGAACTGGCACGCACCGCCGAGGAGTGGGGCTACCACCGCTTCTGGGTGGCAGAGCACCACAACATGCCGGCGATCGCCAGCTCGTCACCGGCCGTGCTGGTGGCCCATCTGGCGGCCGCGACCAGCACCATCCGGGTCGGGTCCGGCGGCGTGATGCTGCCCAACCACGCGCCCCTGGTGGTAGCCGAGCAGTTCGGCACCCTGGAATCACTGCACCCGGGCCGGATCGATCTGGGGATCGGCCGGGCGCCCGGCACCGACCAACGGACCGCCCTGGCGCTGCGCCGGACGATGCAGGGCCTGTCCGCCGAGGACTTCCCCGCCGAGCTGACCGAGCTGATCGCCATGCTGGCCGGCGATCCGGCTCGGCTGCAGGCGGTGCCGACCGCAGCCGGGCTACCTGAGGTCTGGTTGCTCGGTTCCAGCGACTTCAGCGCCCGGCTGGCCGGGCTGCTCGGGTTGCCCTTCTCCTTCGCCCATCATTTCTCCGCTGCCTACACCGAGCCGGCGCTGGCCGTCTACCGGCGCAGCTTCCGGCCCTCGCAGTGGCTGGACGAGCCGCATGCGATGGTTGCGGTCAGCGCGACGTGCGCCGACACCGACGAACACGCCGAGTACCTCGCCAAGCCGGGCTGGCTGTCCTTCCTGCGGCTCCGCGCAGGCCTACCGATCCGGCTGCCGAGCCCCGAGGAGGCCGCAGCCTACGACTTCAGCCCGGCCGAACGCGCCTTCGTCGAGCAGCGCAGGGCCGGCCAGGCGCTCGGCTCGCCACAGACCGTGGCCGCCCAGCTCGGCGAGTTGCTCGGGCGCACCGGCGCCGACGAGCTGATGCTCACCAATCAGATCTATCAGCTCGAGGACCGGCTTCGGTCCTACCGGCTGATCGCCGAGCTCAGCGAGCGGCAGGCGCTGGGCCAGCCACTGTGCCTGGGCGTGTGATCGCTCCCGGCCGGGTGCGGCCGGCCTTGCCGGGTGCCCTCAGCTGACGGCGCGCCGGCCGGGCAGCGGGTGCGGCGGCCTTGCCGGGTGCCCTCAGCTGACGGCGCGCCGGCCGGGCAGCGGGCCCGACCGGCGCGGCGGCTCAGGAGCGGCGCGGGTCAGCGGTCACTGCCACCTCCGGTCCGATCCCCGGGCCCGGCTTCGGAGTCGGCCCACAACCGGTACATCGCAAGCCGGTCGGCGTCGGTATCGGGCGAGAAGAGCAGGCCCGGTGGGCAGTCCAGTGCTCGCTCGATGGCGACGGCGGTACGCAGCGAGCAACTGTTGCGCCGACCTGTCACGAGATGGTTGACCGTGGAATGACTCAACCCGGCGCTGCGCGCCAGTTGCCGTTCAGAGACCCCCAGTAGGTCGATGTAATCAGCGAGTGCTCGCCGACTTCGCAGTTGCATGAATCCCCCGTTCGACACAATGCATCCGGCACCGGCCGGATTTCGGGACTCAAAGTACCCGAAATGTCTGACGTCCTGTCACTTATCAGACACTATGGTCGTGTCCCGGGCGGTAGCACGCGCGATCCGGGGCGTGCGTCGTCGGATTCAGACAGTTCAGCTATTCGCAACAGACGATCCGTCCAGCGGTCCGGCGCCTGCTCACCGCAGTCGGTCGGTGCTGGGGCACGAGTCACCAGCGGGCGGAGATGCCTGCCGACTGCCGGCGTGCCATCAGGTCTGATCCCGCCCGGATCAGCAGCTCGCCCAAGCCTTCGCCGACGCTGATCGAGACGCCGACCACGCAGGCGATCCCGGCCCGGTCGAGCCTGCCGCGAACCCGTTCGGTGACGATGATGCCGACGGCCTCCATGTCCACCTGGACCAGCGCCGCAACCTGCCGGGTTCCATACCTGCCCACCGGATCACTCGGCCGCAGAACGCCGAGCAGGCACTCGGCGATGGCGACTTCGCTGTGGGCCTGTTCCGGATCGATGAGCACCAACGCCACGCAGCCCGGAGCGGTCGCGATGCTCTCGGTGGCCCGTACCCGCCAGCCGGCTTCCGACCACATCCGGGCGGTCGTGTCATAGGCCGAGGTCGTCCTGATGGAGTAGCGCAAGGCCAGCCGGTGCCCGGCCAGGACCAGCGGTAACACCACGACGCCGCTCAGCGGGTGCCAGCCCACCAGCAGGGCAAGGGCGACACCGGTCACCTTGGTGAGGGTGTCGGCGACCTGGTTAGGCAGCCCGAGGAGTTGCCGGACGAGGCTCCGGTCGTCGAAGCGCCACACCAGCGCCGCGATGAGTACCGAGTTGATCGCGGTCCAGCACAGCACCGCCGCGGCGATGCCGAGCACCCCGGTGACGTTCTGCCTGACCGCGGTCGCGACCCAAGCCGCGGCGGCCACGATCAAAACGCTGATGACATAACGCACCGGACGGCCGCCGTTGACATACTTGCGCGACGGCCATTCGGCCCCGTAGGAGATCAGCACCAGCGGCACGACCAGCACACCGGGAAGCAGCAGCGCCCCGGCCATGGTCCAGACGTCCAGCAGGTTGTGGACCTTGCCTTCGGTGAGGCCGCGGCGTAACCGCTCGAGGTGCCGTGCCGTGAGTGAGTAGGTCACACTGAGCGCTGCCAGCAAGACGAACAGTCCGAGGTGGTGGACGGTCATCCCGGACACCTGGGTTTGCTAATGCAGGAAGGAGTGCCGCATGAACAGCATCGAATGGCCCTGACCTGAGCGGCCCGGTCGCAGGGGTACGTGGTCGTTTTCAACCGTGCACCCCTGCTTCCCGGTAAGAAAATTCCGAGCGGTCTGTTTCTAAGTGTGACCGACGGTACATCACCCCAAATGGTCTGTCACTGGCAGCGCCTTGGTGACAAGCTACGGCGCTGTCGCTGAACGGCCGCCCCGGTCAACCGCCACTTCCGGGGTGCCTGCTCTCGGCGCGACGCCGGTTGCGGCAGCTGAACTCGGTAGCGGCTTCTGTGTCTTTAACGGGCAGACGGCCGGTACGAGCCGATACTGTCTACACCATGTCTGCACGTACCGGATCTGCTGCCGGCCGCGGTGCCCCGCTGCCACCCGCCGGACCGCGATGAGCGCGCTGTCAGAGCTGCTCCGGGCCGAGAACTCCAAGGCCCTCAGCGCCCGGGCCATCTCACAGGCCGCACGAGAGCTCGGGTTCACGCTGAATCACGACACCGCTGCCCGGTACCTGCGGGGCGAGCACGGCACCCCCGACGAGTCGACGTTGCAGGCCTTCGCCACCGTGCTGGGAGTGTCACTGGCCAAGCTGCGCCGCGCCGCCTCGCTGCCCGCCGACGTCACCGAGCCCTACCGGCCGCCAGCTGAGGCCGACCGGCTGAGCCGTCGTCAGCGCAGGGCGGTCGACGAGGTCATCCGGGCAATGCTGCAGCCGCCACCGGCCAGTCAGCCGGTCACCGATCTCGACAGCCGTCGAGGCAGACAGCCGACGCGCGGCAAGGCCGCCAGGCGAGGCTCGGCGGAGCCACCCGCCCGCTGACCTCGAGGCTTGGGCGGGTGTCTGCCGAGCTCAGGGGCACGCGACCCGTCGCCCGGGCAGGCCGGC
>NZ_DASVQG010000129.1:0-7173 GCF_036389215.1 Jatrophihabitans sp. | reverse complement strand
AGGCATATCGCGCTTACGTGACCCTCGGCCTGGAGCAGGCGGTCCCCGTCGTTTCGGGCGACATCGCCGCAGACCTTGTGGCGCCGTGGCGGACTCCCCGACGGGCCACTCTGTACGCGCAGCGCGGCGCCGACTTCTCCGCCATCGGCCTCACGCCCAGCGATGCCTCGGTGTCGACGTTGACCCTCGTGCTAGCCGAGGATCCCGGCGTGTGGCCGATCTCGAAGCCTCCGGTTCTGATTGAGATGCGCGGCCATGGCGAGGTCGCGAGAGCCAACGCGTTCCAAGTGCTTTACGACCTGTCGCGCAGCCCGGGCCCTGACGCTGGCGAAACACTGCAAGCCTGGCGTACCTGGATGATCGAGTCAGGCACGGTGCTGTGACCGCCCTTCGGCTCAGCGCAACATCTCAAGCTGAGGAAGCTGGTTTTCTTGCGATGCGCGATCTCGCGGCTGTGGCTGACGACATAGGCATCGAGTACCGGCTCGTCGGCGGGCAAATGGTGCGGCTGCACGTCGCTCTCGCCGACGTACCAGAGCCGGTCGCAAGGATCACGCAGGACGCTGACATGGGGGTCGCAGCGACGTCTGCACGGCATCCGGCGCTGGTCCCGGGCTCGAGGCGCTCGGATATACCAGACCAGGCGCGTCCAACCGATTCATCCGGACAACGGACGACGACCTGCGTCTTGTCATCGACGTGCTCGCCCCGGCTTGGGGCCGGCGCCTCATTCCGAACCAGCAGTACGGCGACATCATGCTCGATGAGATTCCTGGCTTGTCCTTGGCACTGGCTCGTCCCGGCGAGCAGATCGACCTCACCGTGACGATGCTCGGTGGCACTGCCGTGTCATTTTCGACCGTGATTCCCGACATCAACTCAGCCCTGTGCCTGAAGGCGCTCGGCTGGTCAAGCCGGTTGGCGGCAAAGGATGCAGTCGACGTCTGGCGACTGTTGCGTGCGCACCGGCAGCGCATTCCGAAATCCATCGAGTGGCGCGACTCTGGCGTTCAGGGCGATGCCGTGGCGATCCTCCGCGGCGCCTTCGCCCGACCGGCAGGTGGTGGCGTCCGCGCTGCGACGACGGATCGCGCCGAACAGGCCGAGATCCGAGCCCTGACGCTTGCCGTTCTACGAACCTGACACACTGCGCCAAGCCGGAATTGACATGGTTTAACTTTCGCCTTGATCGGCCTCCCGGATGCCGGACCGGATCAACTGGTCCACACACCGATGCATGACACGACGCATCGCAGTACTGGCGGCGGTGTCGCCGCCGTCGGTCTACGTTGGGACGCTGACCCGGGTCCGGGCCAGGGTGGTGAATCCGGCGGACTGAAGGTTTGCCCAGCTGCGGAAACCGTCGCTAGGAGAGCCGACCGCGCTCGTCGACGACGTACACCGGCGCCGACGGCGCCAGCTCGGCGACGGCCGCGGCGCCGTCCGGATCGGCGTCAGCACCTGGCGACAGCACCACGGCGGCCTCCAGGCCCGGCGCCCCGGACGAGATCGCCATCGCCACCGCCACCTGCAGCGCGGACAGCCGCAGCGAGGGCAGCGCCACGGTCGCGGCGGCGTAGGTCCGGCCGTCGGTGTCCCGGACGGCGGCGCCCTGGGCGGCGCCGGTGCGAGCCCGGGTGGCGCGGGCCAGGGTCACCAGCTTCGCGTCCTCACCCTGCAACGAGCCGCCCTGCGACGAGCCGCCCTGCGACGAGCCACCCGGCGCCTCAGGCATCGGAGTCCTCCTGCTCCGCCGGCTCCTCCAGCCGGCGGGCCAGCACCGTGTCGATCCGGTTGCGGCGGCCGCCGACGCTCTCGGCGGTGAGTTGCAGGCCGTAGGCGGTGGCCGACGAGCCGGCGATCGGCACCCGGCCCAGCAGCTGCGCCAGCAGGCCACCGACGGTCTCGACGTCATCGCCTCGGGGAAGCTCGACCCCGAACAGCTCGCCGAGGTCCTCGACCGGCAGCCGGGCGGTCAGCCGCAGCGAACCGTCCTCCAGCTCCTCCACCGGCGGACGCTCGACGTCGTACTCGTCGCGGATCTCGCCGACGATCTCCTCCAGGATGTCCTCGATCGTCACCAGGCCGGCGGTGCCGCCGTACTCGTCGATCACGATGGCCAGGTGGGAGTAGTTGGCCTGCATCTCACGCAGCAACTCATCCACCGGCTTGGACTCCGGAACGAAGGTGGGCGGGCGCATCACCTCGTCGAGCTTGGTCTGGCGGGCCCGTTCCTGGTCCTGGGCGCGACGCACCAGATCCTTGAGGTAGACCACGCCCACGATGTCATCGACGTTGTCGGCCACCACCGGGATCCGGCTGAAGCCGGACCGCAGCGCCAGTGCCAGGGCCTGCGGCACGGTCTTGGTGCTCTCGATCCACACCACCTCGGTGCGCGGCACCATCACCTCGCGGGCGATCGTGTCGCCGAGGTCGAAGACCGACTGGATCATCTCCCGCTCACCGCGCTCGACGACCCCGCGCGACTCGGCGAGGTTCACCAGCTCGCGGATCTCGACCTCGGAGGAGAACGGGCCGTCCCGCAGCCCCTTGCCGGGGGTGATGGCATTGCCCAGCAGGATCAGCAGCGAGGCGAGCGGGCCGAAGATCCGCCCCAGCAGCAGCACCGGCGCGGCGCCGACCAGGGCCACCGGATAGGCGTGCTGGCGGCCCAGCGTGCGCGGGCCGACCCCGATCAGGACGTAGGAGATCACCACCATCACCGCCACCGTGAGCAGCACCACCGGCCAGGTGGTGCCCCACTCGGAGGTGGCCACCACGGTGGCGAACACGGTGGCGGTGAGCTCGGCGGCGACCCGCAGCAGCAGGATCAGGTTTGTGTGCCGGGCGCGGTCGGCAAGCACCCGGGACAGTGACACCGCGCCCCGCCGGTGCTCGCGGACGAACTCCTCCTCGACCCGGGCGACCGACACCCGGGCCAGCGCGGCGTCGACCGCGGCGAGCGCTCCCGCGGCTGGCACCAGCAGCAGAGCCAGCACCAGCAGCACCAGATAGATGCCGGTCATGCCGACTCACTCATGCCGACTCACTCATGCCGACTCACTCATGCCATTGACTCGCTCATGCCAGAGCCCTAGCCGCGTTTCTCACCGGCGGTGCCCGGCAACGGCGTCCGGACCGGGCCCCGGCCGGTGGCCTCGGCCCAACCGGTCACCAGCCGGGACTGCAGTTCGAACATCTCGCGCTCCTCCTCCGGCTCGTCATGGTCATAGCCGAGCAGGTGCAGCACGCCGTGGGTGGTCAGCAGGAACAGTTCGGCGTCGGTGCTGTGACCGGCGGCCGCGGCCTGCCTGGCGGCCACCGACGGGCACAGGATCACATCGCCCAGCAGTGACGGGCCGGGGTCGGTCTCCAAACCCGGCTTGTCGTCCAGGGTGTCCATCGGGAAGGCCATCACGTCGGTCGGGCCGTCCAGGCCCAGCCACTGCTTGTGCAGTGTCGACATCGCCGCCTCGTCGACCACCAGGATGGACAACTCCGCCAACGGGTTGATCCCGAGCGAGTCCAGGACGTGCCGGGCGACCAGGCCGATCGCCCGCTCGTCCACGCTGGCGCCCGATTCGTTGTTGATCTCGATGCTCATCCGGCTGCACCGCTGACCGGGCCGGTGCTCGGCACGGGGGTCCCCCTGCTGGCTCGCCGGCGCTCGCCGCGGTGCCCGGTCATCCGGCTCCGGCGCACTAGATCGCGTCGTCGTACTTGGAGTAGGCCTCGACGATGTTGCCGACGAGCTGGTGCCGTACGACGTCCTTGGCGTCAAGGTAGGCGAACTCGATATCCTCGACGTCGCTGAGGATGTCGCGGACCACCCGGAGCCCGGACTTGGTGCCGTTGGGCAGGTCGACCTGGGTGATGTCGCCGGTGACCACGATCTTCGAGCCGAACCCGAGCCGGGTCAGGAACATCTTCATCTGCTCCGGCGTGGTGTTCTGCGCCTCGTCCAGGATCACGAAGGCGTCGTTGAGGGTCCGCCCGCGCATGTAGGCAAGCGGCGCGACCTCGATGGTGCCGGCCTGCAGCAGCCGCGGGACGGATTCGGGGTCGAGCATGTCGTGCAGGGCGTCCATCAGCGGGCGCAGGTACGGGTCGATCTTGTCGTTCAGGGTGCCGGGCAGGAAGCCCAGCCGCTCACCGGCCTCGACCGCCGGCCGGGTCAGGATGATCCGGTTGACCCGCTTGGCCTGCAGCGCCTGCACCGCCTTGGCGACGGCCAGGTAGGTCTTGCCGGTACCGGCGGGGCCGATGCCGAAGACGATGGTGTGCTCGTCGATCGCGTCGACGTAGCGCTTCTGGTTCACCGTCTTGGGTCGGATGTTCTTGCCGCGCCGGGACAGGATGTTCAGGCTGAGCACCTCGGCCGGGCGCTGCTCGGTGTCGGCTTGCAGGATGCCGAGCGTGCGGCCCACCGAGTCCGGAGTCAGGTCGTGTCCGGACTGCATAAGTTGAACCAACTCCTCGAAGAGCCTGATGGCCAGCGCATTGTCGCCGGGTTCACCGGTCACCGTGATCTCGTTGCCGCGCACGTGGATCTCTGAGTCCAGCCGCGCTTCCATGAGCTTCAACAGCTCGTCGCGCGGTCCAAGCAGGCCCACCATCGACAGCTTCCCGGGCACCACGAACGGAGTCTGGACTCGCTGGCGTGGCCGTGCAGGGGTCGGTTCCGACAAGTGCTTCTGCGCTGCTTTCTTTCTTCTGGGCGAGGCTGCGGACGAGCTGACTGCTTCAGTTTACCCGTCCGTCGCCCTAACCAACCCGCTGATATGCACCGTCTATTCCTGTCCGGTCCGGATGCCGGCCGCGCGGGTCAGCCCGGCGGCCAGGTCAGGTCGCGCCCGCCGAGCACGTGGGCGTGGGCGTGAAAGACCGACTGGCCGGCGCCGGCGCCGGTATTGAACACCGTCCGGTAGGCGGACAGGCCCAGGTGCCGGGCGACTGCCCCGATCCCGGCGACCACCGCGGCGGCCGTGCCCGGGTCGGCGCCCAGCTCACCGATGTCGGCGACGTGCCGCTTGGGCAGCACCAGGACGTGCACCGGCGCCTTCGGGTCGATGTCCTCGACGGCAAGCCAGCCGTCGTCCTCGAGCACCACGGTGGCCGGGACGTCACGGGCGATGATCTTGCAGAACAGGCAGTCGTCCATGACCAGACGCTAGCGCGAGGGAGCTCGCACCGGCCAACCGGCGCGCCCAGCCCCACGTGCGCCCAGCCGCACCGGCGCGCCCAGGCCCAACGCACGCTCAGCCCCACCGGCCGGCCCGCACCGACAGCACGGCCAGCGCCGCGGCGCCGGCCGTCGAGGTCCGCAGCACCTCGCCTCCCAGGCGCACCGGCCAGCCGCCGTGCTCGCCGAACAGCGCCAGCTCGGCCGGTGACAGCCCGCCCTCGGGACCGACCACCAGCAGGACCTCGCCGTCGGCGGGCACCTCGACCCGGCTCAGCGGCTGATCGGCGCCCGATTGCAGCAGCAGCGCCAGCCGGGCGCCGGTGATCCGGCGGGCGACCTCGTCGCTGCCGGCCAGCTCGGCCACCGCCGGGATCCAGGCCCGCCGGCTCTGCTTGGCCGCCGCCTGGGCCACCCGCTGCCACTTGGCAACCCCCCGGGCCACCCGGTCGCCCTTCCACTGGCTGATCGCCCGGTCCGCTGACCACGGCACGATCTCGTCCACGCCGAGCTCGGTGAGCAGCTCCACCGCCAGCTCCGCCCGTTCCCCCTTCGGTAGCGCCTGGACCACCACCAGCCGGGGTTCGGGACGCGGCAGCCTGCGCCGGGTGACCACCTGGAAGACCACCCGGTCGGGGGCCACCCGCCCGGTGCGGGCCTCGGCCAGGCCGCCGTGCCCGTCGGCCAGCAGCGCCGGCTCCCCCACCGCCAGCCGCTTCACGGTGGCGGCGTGGTGCGCCTCGGCGCCGGTGAGCACGATCGTGTCGCCGTTGCCGAGGTCGGGAATCAGGAAGAGTGGCGGCGTCATGGCAGGACGGGTGCCTCGTCAGGTCGTTGCGGCAGGTCGAGTGGCTCAGCGGGTGCCGAAGGCGTCGCGCATCTTGGAGAACAGGCCGCCCCGGCTGCCGCCGACGCTGATGTCCTCGTTGCGCAGCTCCGCCAGCTGGCGCAGCAGCTTCTCCTGCGCGTCGTCCAGCCGGGTGGGGGTGCGCACCTCGACGTGGACGTGCAGGTCGCCCCGGGTGGTGCTGCGCAACCGGGGGACGCCCTTGCCGCGCAGCGTGATCACCGACCCCGACTGGGTTCCCGGCCGGATCTCGACCCGCTCCTCGGCGTCCAGGGTGGTCAGGGTCAGCTCGGTGCCCAGCGCCGCGGCGGTCATCGGCACCGCCAGCGTGCAGTGCAGGTCCGAGCCCTCCCGGACGAACATCTCGTGCGGCTGCTCGGTGACCTCGATGTAGAGATCACCGGCCGGGCCGCCGCCCGGGCCGACCTCGCCCTGGCCGGTCATCCGGATCCGCATGCCGTCCTCGATGCCGCCCGGGACGTCGACGTTGATGGACCGGCGGGCCCGCACCCGGCCCTCGCCGGCACAGTCCGGGCACGGCGACGGGATCTGCTGGCCGGTGCCGCCGCAGGCCGGGCACGACCGGGTGGTCATCACCGGCCCCAGCATCGAGCGCTGCATCGACTGGACCTCGCCCCGGCCGGCGCAGGTGTCACAGGTCCGCGGCTTGGTGCCGGGGGCGCAACCGTTGCCGTGGCAGGTCCGGCAGGTGACCGCCGTCTCGACGGCGATGTCCTTCTGCACGCCGAAGGCCATCTCGGCCATGCTCAGCTCGATCCGCAGCAGCGCGTCGGCGCCCTGGCGAACCCGGCTGCGCGGCCCGCGGGTACCGCCCGCGGCGCCTCCGAAGAAGGTCTCGAAGATGTCGCCGAAGCCGCCGAAGCCGGCCCCGAACGGGTTGCCGCCGCCCGCGCCGCCCGCGGGCGCCAGCGGATCGCCACCGAGGTCGACGATCCGCCGCTTCTCCGGGTCCGACAGCACCTCGTAGGCGGCGCTGACCTCGGCGAAGCGCTCCTGCGCCGCGGCGTCCGGGTTGACGTCGGGGTGCAGCTCGCGGGCGAGCCGGCGGTACGCCCGCTTGATCTCGTCGGGCCCGGCGTCGCGACCGACGCCCAGGATCCCGTAGTAGTCCCGTGCCACCCTG
>NZ_DASVQG010000128.1:0-4885 GCF_036389215.1 Jatrophihabitans sp. | reverse complement strand
GCCAGCGCGTCGGCGCGGATCCGGCCCTGGTCGTCGGCCGGAACCACGGTCGGCGCGCCCAGTCCCAGGTAGCGCAGCGCCACGTCGACCGTGTCGTGCCGCTCGGCGCCGACGAGCACCGTGACCGGCGGCGCCCCGTTCAGGCCACGCTGGTTGACATCCCAGCCGACGCCGGCCAGCACCTGCTCACGGGCGGCCGCCAGGCAGCTGAAGTTGGCCATCGTCGCGCCGGTGACGAACCCGACGGCGGCGCCGGCCGGCAGGCCGAGCAGGTCGAGCAGCCAGCGACCGGCTGCCTCCTCGGTAGCCACCACGCCGGGGGTCGGGGTACGCATGCCCGCGTTCTGGTCCCAGGCGCTGACCAGCCAGTCGGCTGCCATCGCGGCGGGCAGCGTGCCGCCGATCACCCAGCCGAAGAACCGTCCGGAGCCCATCGCCATCAGGCCGTCCTCGACCACCTCGGCCAGCAGGTCGACCGTCGCCGCCGGATCGGTGGGGCCGTCCGGGATCTCGCCGAAGGCCTTGGCCAGCTCGTCGGCGGAACGGCGCGGCGGGATGGGCCGGTCCGGCATCGAGGTCAGCCAGCTGCGGGCGTGGCCCGCCGCGGCCTGCAGCGCGGCCGTGTAAGCCTCTTCTCGTGCCGTCATGACGGCTCACGCATCCCTTCCGGCACTGCACCTGACAGACGGCTGAAGCCGAATCGCTCAAGCCGACTAGACACCGGGACGCTACGGCAACCCGCCGACAGGCTGAAGGTTGATTCTGCGTGAAGCGAATCCGGGCTACTTCCGGCCGCCGAGCCGGAACGACCGGCGGACCCGGCAGCGGCCGTCGAGCACCTCCACCGCGGTCAGCTCCCGGGCGATGGTGCGTACCGGCAGCAGGGCGGTGACGGCGGCGCGGAACTCCGCGGCCTGGGTGGCGTCGGCGCTGGTGGCCACGGTCAGGTGCGGCACCACCTCGGCGAAGACCCCTTCGTACGGTGGGTATTCCGGCCACACGGTGCAGAGGTCCTGGGTCAGCGCCAGGAACGGATCGGCCGGCTCCGGCGCCAGGTAGTGCACGTCGGCATCCTCGAACGTCCCGAACGTCCCGAAGCGCGCGAAGGACACCTCGAACGGCTCCCAGCTCTTGGCCAGCTGCCCGACCGCGTCCAGGTCGGCCTCGGTGAGGTCCTCCGGCGGGATCCAGGGGAACAGCACCGTGACGTGCGCCGGTGTGTCGGCGAACTCGCTGTCGTAGCGGGCCCGCCACTGGCCGACCACGGGTTCCAGGTCCGGCAGCGGCACGATCAGGCCGCTGTAGTCGGTCACGTCGGCGACTACTTCCGGCCCGAGTCCGGGGATTCGGTGGTGGACAGCGCCGCGATGAACGCCTCCTGGGGCACCTCGACCCGGCCCACCATCTTCATCCGCTTCTTGCCTTCCTTCTGCTTCTCCAACAGCTTGCGCTTGCGGGTGATGTCACCGCCGTAGCACTTGGCCAGCACGTCCTTGCGGATCGCCCGGATGCTCTCACGGGCGATCACCCGGGAGCCGACGGCGGCCTGGATCGGCACCTCGAACTGCTGGCGCGGGATCAGCTCGCGCAGCTTGGTCGTCATCAGCACGCCGTAGGCGTAGGCCTTGTCCTTGTGCACGATCGCCGAGAACGCGTCCACCGGCTCGCCCTGCAGCAGGATGTCGACCTTCACCAGGTCCGCGCTCTGCTCGCCGGCCTCCTCGTAGTCCAGGCTGGCGTAGCCGCGGGTGCGCGACTTCAATGCGTCGAAGAAGTCGAAGATGATTTCGCCGAGGGGCAGCGTGTAGCGCAGCTCCACCCGGGTCTCGGACAGGTAGTCCATGCCCAGCAGGGTGCCGCGCCGGGTCTGGCAGAGCTCCATGATGGCGCCGATGTACTCGCTCGGGGCGATGATCATGGACTTGACGATCGGCTCGTACACCTCGGCGATCTTCTGCCCGGACGGCCAGTCGGAGGGGTTGGTGACCACGTACTCGCGGCCGTCCTCCAGGATCACCCGGTTCACCACGTTGGGCGCGGTGGAGATCAGCTCCAGGCTGAACTCCCGTTCGAGGCGGTCCCGGGTGATCTCCAGGTGCAGCAGGCCGAGGAAGCCGCACCGGAAGCCGAAGCCGAGCGCCCCGGAGGACTCCGGCTCGTAGACCAGCGCGGCGTCGTTGAGCCGCAGCCGGTCCAGGGCGTCGCGCAGCAGCGGAAAGTCCGAGCCGTCGATCGGGAACAGGCCCGAGTACACCATCGGTTTCGGGTCCCGGTAGCCGCCCAGCGCCTCGCGGGCGGGCTTGGCGGCATCGGTCACGGTGTCGCCGACCTTGGACTGCCGGACGTCCTTGACCCCGGTGATCAGGTAGCCGACCTCGCCGACGCCCAGGCCCTTCGACACCACCGGCTCGGGTGAGATGACGCCGACCTCGAGCAGCTCGTGGGTGGCGCCGGTGGACATCATCTTGATCCGCTGCCGCGGGCTGATGTGGCCGTCGATCACCCGGACGTAGGTGATCACGCCCCGGTAGATGTCATAGACCGAGTCGAAGATCATTGCCCGGGCCTGGGCGCCGGCGTCGCCGACCGGTGCCGGGACGTCCCGGCAGATCACGTCGAGCAGCTCCTCGACGCCCTGGCCGGTCTTGGCCGAGACCCGCAGCACGTCGTCGGGGTCGCAGCCGATGATGTGGGCGATCTCGGCGGCGTACAGGTCGGGCTGGGCAGCCGGCAGGTCGATCTTGTTCAGCACCGGGATGATCTGCAGATCGTTCTCCAGCGCCAGGTACAGGTTGGCCAGCGTCTGGGCCTCGATGCCCTGGGCGGCATCGACCAGCAGCACCGCGCCCTCGCAGGCGGCCAGGCTGCGGCTCACCTCGTAGGTGAAGTCGACGTGGCCGGGGGTGTCGATCATGTGCAGCGTGTAATCGGTGCCATCTGTGTTCGAGCGCCAGGGCATCCGGACGTTCTGGGCCTTGATGGTGATGCCGCGCTCGCGCTCGATGTCCATCCGGTCCAGGTACTGGGCCTTGGCCTGCCGGGGATCGAGCACGCCGGTCAGCCGCAGCATCTGATCAGCCAGCGTCGACTTGCCGTGGTCGATGTGGGCGATGATCGAGAAGTTGCGGATGCGCGCGGGCGGGGTGGCGCCGGGTGGGCTGGGGATCGCGGGCACGGGCTGCTTTCTGTGCGATTCGTTGCTCGGGGGTTCGTTCCTCACATTCTCCCATGGCCTCGGCGCCGGCCAGCACCGTCGCCTGCTGGGCGCTTGCTTGCCGGGTGGAGCGGCATCCTGCCGCCTGCGCCGGGCTTGAGTTACCGTTGCCCATGCAGGGCGATCCGGACGTCAAGTGGCGGCGCTCGCGGGTCCAGTCACTCGGATTGCTGACTCTTGCGATTCTGCTAGCGGTGCTGAGCGTCCTGGTGGACAAGTGGGACGGCCCCAGCTGGTTAATAGTCGGTCTCGCGGTCTGTGCCGCTGGCGGCGGAGTGTGGTTGGAGTGGCGAAAGGGCCGGGCAGCCGCGCAGGATGAGCAGTCCACCATCTTGAGCACGGCGAGCCAACCAGACCTAGGCGCTGAAGGACGGTTCCGTACGGTCGGCGAAACCGGATGGGACGAGTTCCGCGTCCAGCCCGCAGCGGTTGAACTCAGGTACATCCCGCGGGACGTCCAGCAGGAGCTGCTCGATCGCATGGTCGAGGGCCGGCCGGTGCTGATCGTGGGGCACTCCATGTCGGGTAAAACCCGGATGGCGTACGAGGTGGTCCGGCATCTCTACAGCGACTGGCAGGTCTGGATACCTGAGCGTCCGGACGGGCTTGCCCGGTTGATGGCGAGTGGTGTACCGCAGCAGGCCGTGGTCTGGCTCGATGATCTTGAGGCCTTCCTTACCTCAGAGCACCAACTGCGGTTGTCCTGGCTAACGCAACTAGCGAGTGCGGGCTGCCGAGTGGTGGCGACCATCCGCTCATCGGAATACGAGAAATTTCAGCCTGTCGGTGAAGTGAAGCCTCCCCAGTGGGAGGTGCTGCAACGGTTTCGTCATATAGACCTTCTCGATGATCAGAGTGAGCAGGATCGGATCGCCGCCTCGGTTGATGACGAGCCGACATCTGCGGCGATCAGACGCTATGGCTTAGCTGAATATGTGGGCGGCGGTTATCTCGCGCTGGACAAATTCCGTAACGGTCAGGCTGCGCATCCCCTGGCAGTGGCGATGCTCCGAGCAGCGGCCGATTGGCGCCGGCTAGGTTTCGAGTCGATTCCGACCGCGACGATGTCTGCCTTGGCGCCGGCCTACCTGCCGGACAAGCTTCGAGTCGCGCCCGGCGAGGATCTCACTGGCGCTATTGAATGGGCGAGCGCCGAGTTCGGCGGTCGGATTCGGCTGCTGGAGCCAGCCGGCGATGGCGCCTGGCGGGTATTCGACTACCTGCTGGATTACCTCACACATGAGAACCGGCCCATACCGAATAAGACCTGGGCGATTGCCGCTGAGACTGCTCAACAGAATGCAAGGCAGGCACACCTCCTTGGTCACCGGGCTTACCTGGACGGCCGATTCACCTTGGCGACGGAACTCTGGCAGGCGGCCGCCTCCGCTATCCCGGAGGCGGCGTTCAACCTCGGGGTGCTGCGCAAGGAGCAGGGCGATCCCGACGGAGCAGCCGCGGCCTATCAGCTGGCCATCGACACCGGCCACCCCGACACGGCGCCGCAAGCGGCGGTTAACCTCGGGATGCTGCGCAAGGAGCAAGGCGATCCCGACGGAGCAGCCGCGGCCTATCAGCTGGCCATCGACACCGGCCACCCCGACACGGCGCTGAAAGCGGTGGTCAACCTCGGGGTGCTGCGGCACGAGCAAGGCGATCCCGACGGAGCAG
>NZ_DASVQG010000127.1:0-24255 GCF_036389215.1 Jatrophihabitans sp. | reverse complement strand
CGAGGACCGGCAGGTCCTGGGGTCGGCCTCGGAACTGCCGGAGGACAGCCACTACGACGCCGACGTGATCGTGGTCGGCGCCGGGCCGTCGGGTTCGGCCGCCGCGTACTGGATGGCCACCGCCGGGCTCGACGTGCTGCTGCTGGAGAAGACCTCCTTCCCGCGCGAGAAGGTGTGCGGCGACGGCCTGACGCCCCGGGGCACCCGGGCCCTGGTCGAGATGGGCATCGACGTCAGCGAAGAGGCGGGCTGGTTGCACAACAAGGGCCTGCGGGTGATCGGCGGCGGCCTGCGCCTGGAACTGGACTGGCCCCAACTCGCCTCGTTCCCCGACTTCGGGCTGGTGCGGCCCCGGGCGGACCTGGACCACCTGCTGGTGCGGCAGGCCGTCAAGGCCGGTGCCCGGCTGCACGAGCAGACCTCGGTCAGCGCGCCGGTCCTGAGCAGGCAGGGCCGGGTGGTCGGCGTGCGCGCCAAGGCCGGGCCGGACCGGGCCGAACTCAGCTACCGGGCCCCGGTGGTGCTGGCCTGTGACGGGGTGTCCGGCCGGTTCGCCCTGGCGCTGGGCCTGCAGCGCAACGACAAGCGCCCGATGGGGGTGGCGGTCCGCCGCTACTACGCCAGCCCGCGCACGAACGACGACTACCTGGAGTCCTGGCTGGAACTGTGGGACGGCCCGCCCGGCGCCGACGACGCCAAGCTGCTGCCCGGCTACGGCTGGATCTTCGGGATGGGCGACGGCTCGGTCAACGTGGGGCTGGGCGTGCTGAACTCCTCGGCCGGCTTCCAGAAGACCAACTACCGCACCCTGCTGACCACCTGGCTGGACAGCACCCCGCCCGAATGGGGCCTGCGCGAGGAGAACGCGCTGGGCCCGACCCAGGGCGCCGGCCTGCCGATGGGCTTCAACCGGACCCCGCACTACCGCGACGGCGTGCTGCTGGTGGGCGACTCCGGTGGCTCGGTGAACCCGTTCAACGGCGAAGGCATCCCGTACGCGATGGAATCGGGCAAGTTCGCCGCCGAGGCCGTCGTGCAGGCACTGGCCAGGCCGCAGGGCCCGGGCCGGGAACGGGCGCTGGCCGGATACCCCGCCGCGATGGCACACGAGTGGGGCGCCTACTACCGCCTCGGTGGCGTGTTCGTGAAGCTGATCGGCAACCCGGCGGTGATGCGGGCCTGCACCCGGCACGGCCTGCCGCATCCCGGGCTGATGAGATTCGTCCTGAAGTTGCTCGCAAATCTGACCGACCCGCGTGACGGCGATGCCAGCGACCGGATCATCACGGCGCTGACCCGCCTCACGCCACCGCTGCGGTAGTACCGCATGGTCAGCTTAGGTAAGCCTAACCATCGACTGGAACCTCCGGCCGACTACCGTGGGAATCGCAACTGTCAAGACTGCTGCGAGCCCAGAACTACTGGACTGAAGTGAGAAGGGAGGCGGGTTACGGTGCTCGGTCCTTACCTGCCGATCGTGGTTCTTTTCGCGTTGGCCTTCGGGTTCGCGGTCTTCTCGGTGGTCATCGCCTCGATCACCGGGCCAAAGCGATACAACAAAGCCAAAATGGCCTTCTACGAGTGCGGCATCGAGCCCGCGCCGATGTCCTCGGGCCCGAATCGCTTTCCGGTGAAGTACTTCCTCACCGCGATGCTGTTCATCGTCTTCGACATCGAGATCATCTTTCTGTATCCCTACGCCGTCGCCAGCCGGGAGCTGAGCCTCTTCGGCCTGGTCGAGATCTTCCTGTTCATCGCCACCGTGTTCGTCGCCTACGCCTACGTCTGGCGACGCGGCGGCCTGAACTGGGACTGACCGGATCGAAGGCGGAAGGGCGAACAGCCACATGAGAGCCCCAGACACAAGATTGGCCCGCTGACATGGGTTTAGAAGAGAAACTGCCGGACGGCATGTTGCTGGCCACCGTCGAGTCGGTGGTGAACTGGACGCGCAAGTCCTCGCTGTGGCCGGTGACCTTCGGGCTGGCCTGCTGCGCCATCGAGATGATGACCTTCGGCGCGCCGCGATTCGACTCCGCCCGGTTCGGCATGGAGGTGTTCCGGCCCTCGCCCCGGCAGGCCGACCTGATGATCGTGGCCGGCCGGGTCAGCCAGAAGATGGCGCCGGTGGTCCGCCAGATCTATGACCAGATGGCCGAGCCGCGCTGGGTGATCGCGATGGGAGTCTGCGCGTCCTCCGGCGGCATGTTCAACAACTACGCCGTCGTGCAGGGCGTGGACCACATCATTCCGGTCGACATGTACCTGCCCGGCTGCCCGCCGCGGCCGGAGATGCTGATCGACTCCATCCTCAAGCTGCACCACAAGATCCAGAACGAGCCGCTCGGGCCCAAGCGCGCCGAGCGACTGGCCGGCCAGAAGGTCGAGCTCATCCCGTCGAGCCAGCGGTTCGCCAAGTGACCACCGGGCCCGACTTCGATCCCGAGGTGCCGCTGGGCCAACTGTCGGGAAGCCTGCCCGCCGACGCCAGCCCCCCGGGCATGTTCGGCGTCACCGGCTCCGGCGACACCTCCGGATTCTCCGGCCTGCAGCGCCAGCCGTGGATCGAGCTGCCCGCCGAACGCCCCTACGGGGGTTACTTCGACGAGGTGATGGATGCCTTCGCCGAGGCCTATCCCGAGTACGAGGCCGCGGTGGAGAAGGTGGTGCTGCACCGCGGCGAGCTGACGGTGCACCTGCGCCGCGAGCACGTCGCCAGGGTCTGCCAAGTTTTCAGAGACGACCCGGCACTGCGCTTCGAGTTGCTGTCGAGCGTCTCCGGCGTGGACTACCTGGGTCGTGAGGGCGCCGAGGGCCGGCGGCTGCACGCGGTCTACCACCTGACCTCGATGACGTTCCGGCGCCGGATCCGGCTCGAGGTCGCGGTCACCACCGCCGACCCGCACATCCCCTCGGTGACCGGCGTCTACCCGACGGCGGACTGGCAGGAGCGCGAGGCATGGGACCTGCACGGCATCGTCTTCGACGGCCACCCGGCGCTGACCCGGATCATGATGCCCGACGACTGGGAAGGCCACCCGCAGCGCAAGGACTACCCGCTGGGCGGGGTGGCGACCGACTACAAGGACGGCGCCAGCATCCCGCCGCCGGACGAGCGGCGGGCCTACCGATGAGCCGGCGGCATGGAATGCGCGATGAGTACTGCGGCACTGACGTGCGCGATGAGCGCTCGGGCCACGGCCAGGAGTGGAGGGCACCCCGGTGACAACATCCGATTTCTACAGCCCGTCCCGCGAGACCACCGAGGGCCGGATCTACAACGTCTCCGGCGGTGACTGGGACTCGGTGCTCGGCAACGAGCCGCTGCACGAGGAGCGGCTGATCGTCAACATGGGCCCGCAACACCCGTCCACCCACGGGGTGCTCCGGCTCGTCCTGGAACTGGAGGGCGAGACCGTCACCGACGCCCGGGTGGTGGTCGGTTACCTGCACACCGGCATCGAGAAGAACACCGAGTTCCGCAACTGGACCCAGGGCAGCGCCTTCGTGACCCGGTGTGACTACCTGTCGAACCTGTTCAACGAGAGCGCCTACTCGATGGCGGTCGAGAAGCTGCTCGGCATCGTCGTGCCCGAACGGGCCAACCTGATCCGGCTGATGATGATGGAGATCAACCGGATCTCCTCGCACTGGGTGTGGCTGGCCACCGGTGGCATGGAGCTCGGCGCGCTGACCGCGATGACCAACGGCTTCCGGGCCCGCGAGCGGTGCCTGGACATCCTGGAGCTGATCACCGGCCTGCGGATGAACCACGCCTACATCCGGCCGGGCGGTCTCGCGCAGGACCTTCCCGAGGACGCGCTGCCCAAGATCCGGGACTGGATCAAGGAGACCGACAAGGAGATCACCGGCGTCGACCGGCTGTTGCGCGGCCAGCCGATCTGGATCAACCGGCTCAAGGGCGTCGGCTGGATCGGCGTGGAGGGCTGCCTGTCCCTGGGCGTCACCGGGCCGCTGCTGCGGGCCGCGGGCCTGCCGTGGGACCTGCGCAAGACCGAGCCGTACCTGGGCTACGAGACCTATGACTTCGACGTTCCCACCGACGACCGGGGCGACTGCTGGAGCCGGTTCGTGGTCCGGGTCGCCGAGATGCGCGAAAGTCTGCGGATCATCTCCCAGGTGGTGGACCGGATCGAGCAGACGCCGGGCCGGGTGGTGGTCGACGATCCCAAGATCGCCTGGCCGGCGCAGCTGTCCATCGGCTCCGACGGCATGGGCAACTCGCCCGCGCACGTCAACAAGATCATGAACAGCTCCATGGAGGCGCTGATCCACCACTTCAAGCTGGTCACCGAGGGCTTCCGGGTACCGGCGGGGCAGGTCTACGTGCCGATCGAGGGCCCGCGCGGCGAGCTGGGCGCGCACGTGGTCTCCGACGGGGGCACCCGGCCGTACCGGGTGCACCTGCGCGACCCCTCATTCATCAACCTGCAAGCCGTCGCGGCGATGTCGATCGGTGGCCTGATCGCCGACGTGATCGCCTCGGTGGCCTCGATCGACCCGGTGATGGGTGGGTGTGACCGCTGAATGAAGACGACAGCGAGTGCGGAGCTGATCAGCCCAGCGCGAGCGCTGCGGGGACGGACCGGAGCGAGCGCGGAGTCGAATCATGAGTAGCAACCAGCGACTGAGCCTGATCGACATCGGCCGGCCCGGTGACGCGTCGGTCTTCGACGACGGCGTCCGGACGGCCGCGGCCGAGATCATCGCCCGCTACCCGGCCGGGCAGTCCCGCTCGGCGCTGCTGCCGATGCTGCACCTGGTGCAGTCCGAGCAGGGGTACGTCTCGGCCGACGGGATCGCCTTCTGCGCCGAGCTGCTGGAGCTGACCAAGGCACAGGTGGCCGCGGTGGCCACCTTCTACACGATGTACAAGCGCTCGCCGACCGGCGAGTACCTGGTCAGCGTCTGCACGAACACGCTGTGCGCGCTGCTGGGCGGCGACGACATCTACCGGGCGCTGTCGGAGACCCTCGGCGTCGGCATGAACCAGACCGCCGGCACTCCCGGCGCGCCCGGTTCGATCACCCTGGAGCATGCCGAGTGCCTGGCGGCGTGTGATTACGCCCCGGTGGTGACGGTGAACTACGAGTTCTTCGACAACCAGACCGTCGACTCGGCGCTCGGGCTGGTGAGCGAGCTGCGGGCGGGCAACCGGCCGATGCCGACCCGGGGCGCGCCGCTGTGCAGCTTCTCCGAGATCTCGCGTCAGATCGCCGGCTTCGTCGACAAGCGGCCGCAGGCGGCCCGGGCGACCGGAACCGGCGCACCGACCGAAGCCGGGGTCCGGCTGGCCCAGGAGCGCGGCGAGCAGGCACCGGGGTACCCGCCGGGCGAGGATGCCGGTTCCAGTTCCGCGCACGCCGAGGCCCGGGCCACCGACAACACCGGCAAGCCTGACCACACCAGTTCCAACGACGCGCCGCTGAACACCTACAAGAGCGACCCGGCCGCGGACTCGCCGACCGGTGGCCAGAGCGAACGAATCGACAAAGCAGGCCCGACCGATGAAGTCGGCAAGGCCGACAAAGCTGATAGAGGAAAGTGAACATGCCGCTCACTCCGGTCCTGACCAAGCGGTTCGGCACCAACGCGCCATGGCTGCTGGACAACTACGAGAAGCTCGACGGCTACGCCGGCCTGCGCAAGGCCCTGACCATGCAGCCGGAGGAGTTGATCGCGCTGGTCAAGGACTCCAACCTGCGCGGCCGCGGCGGCGCCGGCTTCCCCACCGGGATGAAGTGGCAGTTCATCCCGCAGGCCAAGCCCGGTGAGGTGGCCAAGCCGCATTACGTGGTGGTCAACGCCGACGAGGGGGAGCCCGGCACCTGCCGGGACCTGCCGTTGATGATGAACGACCCGCATTCGATGATCGAGGGGATCATCATCGCCTGCTATGCCGTCCGGGCCCAGCACGCCTTCGTCTACATCCGCGGCGAGGCGGTGCACGCGATCCGGCGGGTCACCCAGGCGGTGAACGAGGCCTACGCCAAGGGCTACCTGGGCGACGACGTGCTCGGCAGCGGCCTGCGCTTCGACATGACGGTGCACGGTGGCGCCGGTGCTTACATCTGCGGCGAGGAGACCGCGTTGCTCGACTCGCTGGAGGGCAAGCGGGGCCAGCCGCGGCTCAAGCCGCCGTTCCCGGCGACCAACGGCCTCTACGACGCCCCGACGGTGGTCAACAACGTCGGCACCCTGGCCAGCGTGCCCTACATCGTGCTGGGTGGCGCCGCCTGGCACAAGCAGATGGGCCCGGACGGCTCGCCCGGGACCTCGATCTACTCGCTGTCGGGCCGGGTGGCCAATCCCGGCCAGTACGAGGCGCCGATGGGCACCACGCTGCGCGAGCTGCTGGACCTGGCCGGTGGCATGAGCCGCGGCAAGCCGCTGAAGTTCTGGACCCCGGGCGGTTCCTCGACCCCGCTGTTCACCGCCGAGCACCTGGACGTGCCGCTGGACTTCGACTCGGTCGCCAAGAGCGGCTCGATGAACGGCACCTCGGCGTTGATGATCTTCGACTCCGACGACAGCGTCGTGCAGGCCGTGCTGAAGTGGACCCAGTTCTACGAGCACGAGTCCTGCGGCAAGTGCACGCCGTGCCGGGAGGGCAACTACTGGACCGCGCAGATCCTGGAACGGATCTGGCACGGAGAGGGCACCCTGGCCGATCTGGACACCCTGCTGGATGTCAGCGACAACATCCTGGGCCGCTCGTTCTGCGCCCTCGGTGACGGCGCCACCAGCTGCATCACCTCCTCGATCCAGTACTTCAGGGACGAATACCTCGCCCTGATCGAGAAGAACCCGAACAGCGGCATGCAGCCGCAGGCATCAGTCCTCACCGGAGCTCACGCATGACCGTCGCGCCCGAGAAGTCCACCACCGGGCGACCTCCGGCCGAGGACCTGGTCACCGTCACCATCGACGGCATCGAGATCTCGGTTCCCAAGGGCACCCTGCTGATCCGGGCCGCCGAGCAGCTGGGGATCCACATCCCGCGGTTCTGCGACCACCCGCTGCTGGAACCGGCCGGTGCCTGCCGGCAGTGCCTGGTCGAGGTGACCGACATGGGCAACGGCCGCGGCATGCCCAAGCCGGCCGCGTCCTGCACCACCACCGTGATGCCCGGCATGGTGGTCAAGACCCAGCTCACTTCGGCGGTGGCCGACAAGGCCCAGCAGGGCGTCATGGAGCTGCTGCTGATCAACCACCCGCTGGACTGCCCGGTCTGCGACAAGGGCGGTGAGTGCCCGCTGCAGAACCAGGCGATGAGCAACGGCCGCGCCGACTCCCGGTTCTCCGAGGTCAAGCGCACCTTCGCCAAGCCGGTCGCGGTGTCCAGCCAAGTGCTGCTGGACCGCGAACGCTGCGTGCTGTGCCAGCGCTGCACCCGGTTCTCCGAGCAGATCGCCGGCGACCCGTTCATCGACCTGCTCGAGCGGGGCGCCCAGCAGCAGATCGGCACCTCCACCGACACCCCGTTCCAGTCCTACTTCTCCGGAAACACCGTGCAGATCTGCCCGGTCGGCGCGCTGACCGGGGCGTCCTACCGGTTCCGGGCCCGGCCCTTCGACCTGATGTCGACGCCCAGCGTGTGCGAGCACTGCTCCTCCGGCTGCGCGCTGCGCACCGACTGGCGGCGTACCAAGATCACCCGCCGGCTCGCCGGTGAGGACGCCGAGGTCAACGAGGAGTGGAACTGCGACAAGGGCCGGTGGGCGTTCCAGTACATCAGCCAGCCGGACCGGCTGCTGACCCCGCTGGTACGCAACCGCTCCGGGCAGCTGGTCGAAGCATCCTGGCCGGAGGCACTGGAAGCCGCCGCGACGGGCCTGGCGCGGGCCCGCGACAACGGCGGGGTGGGCGTGCTGCCCGGTGGCCGGCTCACCGAGGAGGACGCCTACGCCTACGCCAAGTTCGCCCGGGTGGCGCTGGGCACCAACGACATCGACTTCCGCGCCCGGCCGGGTTCGGATGAGGAGCTGGCGTTTCTCGGCGCGGCCGTGGCCAGCAGCACGCCCGAGACCGGAGCGGTGACCTACGCCGACCTGGAGCAGGCCGGCACGGTGCTGCTGGTCGGCTTCGAGCCCGAGGAAGAGTCGCCGATCACCTTCCTGCGGCTGCACAAGGGCGTCCGCAACGGCCGGTGCACCGTGCACTCGATCGCCGCGCTGGCCAGTCGCGGGCTGGACAAGCTCGGTGGCCGGCTGCTGCCGGCGGTACCCGGCACCGAAGCCGCGGCGATCGCCGCCGTGGACGGCGAGCTGCGCACGGCGCTGGCGACCGGGATCATCCTGGTGGGCGAGCGGATGGCGGTCGTGCCCGGTGCGCTGAGCGCGGTGCTGGAGCTGGCGAGCAGCACCGGCGCCCGGCTGGCATGGGTGCCGCGGCGTGCCGGCGAGCGCGGCGCGGTGGATGCCGGTGCGCTGCCGAACCTGCTGCCCGGTGGCCGGCCGGTCAGTGATGACGCCGCCCGTGCCGAGGTCGAAGCGGTCTGGAACGCACGGGTGCCCAGCACGCCCGGTCGCGACCTGCCGGCCATGCTGGCGGCGGTGCTGGCCGAGGAGGCCCCGCTCGGTGGCCTGCTGGTGGGCGGCGTGGAGCTGGCTGACCTGCCGGACCCGGCGCTGGCCGAGGCGGCACTGGCCGCGGCCGGTTTCGTGGTGAGCCTGGAGATCCGGCAGTCGGCGGTCACGGCACACGCCGACGTGGTGCTGCCGGTGGCGGTGGCCGCCGAGAAGGCCGGCCGGTACGTCACCTGGGAAGGCCGGCGCCGGCCGTTCGACCTGACCCTGACCAACACCGGGCAGCTGGCCGACGGCCGGGTCCTCAACGCCCTCGCCGACGAGCTCGATGTCGACCTGGGGCTGCCGGTTCAGCAGAGCGCGCAGGCCGAGCTGGATGCCCTCGGGGTTGCCGGCACCCGGGACCGGCGGCCCGAACCGGTCCGGCCGGGTCCGAGCCGCCCGGCGGCGGACGCCGGCGTCGTGCTGGCCACCTGGCACGAACTGATCGACGGTGGCCGGCTCACCGACGGCGAGCTGAACCTGGCCGGTACCAGCAAGCCCCTGCGGCTGATGCTGGCCGCGGACACCGCGGCGGAGCTGGGCATCACCCCCGGCGACCTGGTCACGGTCAGCACGGCACACGGCTCGCTGACCGCGCCGGCCGAGATCGCCGAACGGGCCGTCACCGGAGTGGTGTGGTTGCCCGCCAATCACCGCGACGGCTCGATGCGCAAGGTGCTGCGCGCCGTTCACGGCGACCAGGTGACGGTGACCGGCGTCGCCCCGGGCCCGGCGCGCAACGTTTCCAGTGAGTGGAGGTAGGCATGGCCGACATGGGGCTCACCCTGGGGCTCGATCTTGGACGAACCCCCCACCTGCTGGCCGAGACAGCCGACCCGAACGCGACCCTGGCCGCGTTCGGGCACGACCCGTTCTGGTTGATCGTGCTCAAGGTGCTCGGCGTGTTCGCGTTCCTGGTCGCGATGACGCTGTTCTCGATCGTGTTCGAGCGCAAGGTCGTCGGCCGGATGCAGAACCGGATCGGGCCCAACCGGACCGGGCCGTGGGGAATCCTGCAGTCGCTGGCCGACGGCGTGAAGCTGGCCTTCAAGGAGGAGATCATCCCGACGCTGGCGGACAAGCCGGTGTACTGGATCGCCCCGGTGGTCTCCTGCGTGCCGGCCTTCCTGGCGTTCTCGGTGATCCCGTTCGGCCCGCAGGTGTCGATCTTCGGCCACCACACCATGCTGCAGCTGACCGACCTGCCGGTCGGGGTGCTGGTGATCTTCGCCTGCTCCTCGCTCGGGGTGTACGGCATCGTGCTGGCGGGATGGGCTTCGGGTTCGACCTATCCGCTGCTGGGCAGCCTGCGCTCGGCAGCCCAGATGATCTCCTACGAGGTCGCCATGGGCCTGTCCATGGTGATGGTCTTCCTCTACGCCGGCACCATGTCCACCTCGGGAATCGTGGCTTACCAGAGCGGGCACCTGTGGAACGCGATACCGCTGTTCGTGTCCTTTGGCATCTACCTGATCGCCATGGTCGGCGAGACCAACCGGGCGCCGTTCGACCTGCCCGAGGCCGAGTCCGAGCTGGTCGGCGGCTTCCACACCGAGTACTCCTCGATGAAGTTCGCCCTGTTCTTCCTTGCCGAATACATCAACATGGTCACCGTCTCCGCTCTTGCCACCACGCTCTTCCTCGGTGGATGGCGGGCTCCGTTCCCGCTGTCGCTCTGGGACGGCGCCAACTCCGGCTGGTGGCCGATCCTGTGGTTCACCGCGAAGGTGATCGTCTTCATCTTCTTCTTCGTCTGGCTGCGCGGCACGCTGCCCCGGATGCGCTACGACCAGTTCATGCACTTCGGCTGGAAGGTGCTCATCCCGCTCAACCTGGCCTGGATCCTGGCCATCACCACCATGCGGGTGCTGCGCGATCGCGGCTGGAGCTCCGTCACCGTGATGTTGGTGGTGGGCCTGCCCATCATCGCGCTGATCGCGCTGTGGGCATTCGTGGACATCCGCCGGTCCACGCGCATCGACGAGGAGCTCGCCGCCGAGGAGGCCGAGGAATCCGCCCGGCCGGCGACCTTCCCGATACCGCCGATGGATCTGGTGGTGCCGCCCTCACCCAGGCTGGTGAGTGCCGGCGTGAGCTCGCCGGTGCTGCCGGCCGCTGAACGTCCTCTCTCCGAAGGGCCCGTCAATGGCTGACCAATCAGGTCCGCGGCCGTCCGCGGACGACGCCGCCGGACCGACCGGAGCCGCCGCGCCGATCGTGCGCGGCAGCGCGATACCCATCGACCGGGAGGGCCCGGTCCCGATGCGCCGGGACGGCCTGCCGGCTCCGGCGGACGTCTCGGCCAAAGCCCTCAACGAGGACGAGTTCAACGACCCGAACGCGACGCTGGGCGGCTTCGCCTCCGGTTTCGGGCTGACCTTCTCGACGATGTTCAAGAAGGTCTACACCCAGCAGTATCCGTTCGAGGTCTTCCCGACGGCTCCGCGCTACCACGGCAGGCACGTGCTGAACCGGCATCCGGACGGCCTGGAGAAGTGCATCGGCTGCGAGCTGTGCGCCTGGGCCTGCCCCGCGGACGCGATCTATGTCGAGGGTGGCGACAACAGCGAGGACGCCCGGTACTCACCCGGTGAGCGGTACGGCAAGGTGTATCAGATCAACTATCTGCGCTGCATCTTCTGCGGCCTGTGCATCGAGGCCTGCCCGACCCGGTCACTGACCATGAGCAACGAGTACGAGCTGGCCCTGGACAACCGGCAGGACCTCATCTACACCAAGGAGCAGTTGATGGCCCCTCTGCTGCCCGGCATGGAGGCGCCGCCGCATCCGATGCGGCTCGGCGACAACGAGAAGGCCTACTACACGCCGCGCAAGGACGAGGGTGCGCCGCAGAGCGCCGCCAACGTCGCCGGGCGGCCGATCACCAGCCCCGCCATCGAGGTCGGCGGGCACCACGCATGAGCGCGACCCAGGCGGTGCTGGCAGCAGGCGCGCGGGTGAGCACCGGTGAGGCGGTAGCGTTCTGGCCCCTGGCCGTGGTTTCCCTGCTGGGCGCGATCGGCATGGTCATGCTGCGCAACGCGGTGCACTCGGCGCTGTCCCTGGTGGCGACGATGATGTGCCTGGGCTTGTTCTACCTGATCCAGCAGGGGCCGTTCCTCGGCCTGGTGCAGATCATCGTCTACACCGGCGCGATCATGATCCTGTTCCTGTTCGTGCTGATGCTGGTCGGGCGCGACTCGGCGGACTCGCTGGTGGAGACGCTGCGCGGGCAGCGGGTGGCGGCGCTGCTGGCTGGGGTGGCTTTCGCCCTGCTGGTCGCCCTGGCGATCGGGAAGGCGTTCACCGGCCAGACCGTGAAGAACCTGGATGCGGTCAACTCCCAGTACGGCACCAACGTCAACGGGATCGCCCGGGTCCTGTTCACCAAGTACCTGTTCGCCTTCGAATTGACCTCGGCGCTGCTGATCGTGGCCGCCGTCGGGGCGATGGTGCTGGCCCATGTCGAGCGGGAGGGGCCGCGTCCCAGCCAGAAGACGCTGGCCCGCGAGCGGATTCGCTCCGGCCGGCCACAGCCGCTGCCCGGGCCCGGAGTGCTGTCCTCGGGCAACGCCGTCGGCACGCCGGCATTGCTGCCCGACGGCTCGATCGCCCCCGAGTCACTGCTGGGCAGCGGTGCCGAGGCCAGCGTCGGTGCGCCGCACGCGTTGCCACAGCGCCAGGGTGAAGTTTCATGACCCGATGCCCCGGCTCGCGGAAAGACGTGCTCGCCTCATGACTCCGTATCCCGGCGACCGGAAAGACGTGCTCGCCTCATGACTCCTACCTACTATCTGGTGCTTTCAGCGGCACTGTTCTCGATCGGTGCCGTCGGGGTGTTGGTCCGGCGCAACGCCATCGTGGTCTTCATGTGCGTGGAGTTGATGCTCAACGCGGTGAACCTGACGCTGGTCACCTTCTCCCGCATCAACGGCACTCTGGACGGCCAGATCATGGCCTTCTTCGTCATGGTGGTCGCCGCGGCCGAAGTCGTCGTGGGCCTGGCCATCATCATGTCCATCTTCCGGACGCGGCGGTCGGCCTCGGTCGACGACGCGAACCTCCTGAAGTACTGAGGGGAGCCTCGAACAGTGGACGCCGCTCACGGAATCCAGTCATCGGCCTGGCTGCTGGTGGCGCTGCCGGCGCTGTCGGCCGCCGCCCTGCTGCTGCTCGGCAAGCGTGCCGACCGGTGGGGCCACCTGCTTGGCGCCCTCGTCCCGGTCCTGCTCTTCTGCTACGGCGTGCTGCTGTTCTTCTCGATCAAGAACGAGACGGGTGAAGGGCGCGAGCGCAACCTGCACCTGTTCAGCTGGGTGCCGGTGGGCGGCTTCAACGTCGATGTCGGGCTGCTGCTGGACCCGCTGTCACTGGCCTTCGTGCTGCTGATCACCGGGGTCGGCTCGCTGATCCACATCTACGCGGTCGGCTACATGCATCACGACCCGGGCCGGCGGCGGTTCTTCGGCTACTTCCACCTGTTCGTGGCGGCGATGCTGCTGCTGGTGCTGGCCAACAGCTATCTGGTGCTCTATGTCGGCTGGGAAGGCGTGGGCCTGGCCTCCTACCTGCTGATCGGCTACTACTACACCCGGGAGTCGGCCGGGACCGCGGCCAAGAAGGCCTTCATCGCCAACCGGGTCGGTGATGTCGGGCTCTCGATCGCCATCATGCTGATGTTCGCCTACCTCGGTGCCACCGACTTCGAGAGCGTCTTCGCCGGGGTGAACGCGCTGTCCAGCGGCGTGATCACCGCCATCGCGCTGATGCTGCTGCTGGGCGCCTGCGGCAAGTCCGGGCAGTTCCCGCTGCAGACCTGGCTGCCCGACGCGATGGAGGGCCCGACCCCGGTGTCGGCCCTGATCCACGCGGCAACCATGGTCACCGCCGGCGTCTACCTGATCGCGCGCTCGTCGGCGATCTTCAACCTGACCCAGACCGGCCGGACGGTGGTCACCATCGTGGGGGCGATCACCCTGCTCTACGGCTGCGTGTGCGCCTTCGGGCAGGACGACCTCAAGCGGGTGCTGGCCTACTCCACGGTCAGCCAGATCGGCTACATGTTCCTGGCCGTCGGCCTGGGCAAGGGCGTGTATGCGATCGGCATCCTGCACCTGCTCGGGCACGGCTTCTTCAAGGCCGCGCTGTTCCTGTCGGCCGGTTCGGTGATGCACGCGATGAACGACCGGATCGACATGCGCCGCTTCGGCGGGCTGGCCCGGGTCATGCCGGTCACGTACGCGGTGTTCGTGTGTGGCTACCTGGCCATCATCGGCTTTCCGTTGGCGACCGGTTTCTTCACCAAGGACAAGATCATCGAGGCCGCCTTCGACAAGGGCGGCACCAGCGGCTGGGTGCTCGGCGGGGTAGCCCTGCTCGGTGCCGGCCTGACCGCCTTCTACATGACCAGGGCGCTGGTGATGACCTTCCACGGCAGGCGCCGGTGGGAGGACGACGTGCACCCGCACGAGGCGCCGATGGTGATGAAGGCGCCGCTGGTGATCCTCGGGCTGCTGTCGCTGGTCGGCGGTGGGGCCCTGGTGTTCGGTGGCGCCCTGCAGCACTGGCTCGAACCGTCGGTCGGGGAATCGGTGGAGGTGGGGGTGCACACCGTCTCGCCCACCGTGCTGACCCTGATCACGTTGCTGGTGGTGGCCTTCGGGGTGGCCGGCGGCATCGTGGCGTTCGGGATGCGGCCGGTGCCGGTCATGCAGCCGGTCGGCTCGCCGGTCACCGTCGCTGCCCGGCGCAATCTCTACGCCGATGCCTTCAACGAGACGGTCCTGATGCGTCCGGGGCAATGGCTGGTTCGCGGCCTGGTGTTCTTCGACAACCGTGGCGTCGATGGTGCGGTGAACACCCTGGCCGCCGGCCTCGGTGGCGGCTCCGGCCGGCTTCGTCGGCTGCAGACCGGCTTCGTCCGGTCCTACGCCCTATCCATGCTGGCCGGTGCCGCGGCGGTTCTCGCGGTGCTGCTCGCGGTGAGGTTCTCCTGATGCACAACCTCAGCCTGCTCGGGCTCCTCGCCGTTCCGCTGCTGGGCAGCGTGGCGATCTTCGCGTTGCCCGCCGGGCGCGACCAGCTGGCCAAGCAGATCGCCCTGCTCATCTCGGTCCTCACCTTCGGCTACGCCATCGTGCTGGGCGTGGCATTCAAGACCACCGAGGGTGCCGACCGCTTCCAGTTCACCGGCTCGTGGGTGTGGATCAAGAACCTCGGGGTGCACTTCGCCTTCGGCCTGGACGGCATCGCCCTGGTGCTGATCGCGATGGCGACCCTGCTGGTGCCCTGCGTCGTGCTGTCGTCCTGGCGCAGCTTCGACAGCGTCGAGGACGCGGAGGAGCTGCAGGCGCCGACCCGGTCGCCGAAGGCGTTCTTCGGGCTGGTGATGCTGCTCGAGGTCTTCATGATCGGCGTGTTCGCGGCCACCGACGTGTTCCTGTTCTACGTGTTCTTCGAGGCCATGCTGGTGCCGATGTACTTCATCATCGGCAGCTTCGGCGGCCCGCGCCGGCAGTACGCGGCGATGAAGTTCTTCCTGTACTCCCTGGTCGGGGGGCTGCTGATGCTGGCCTCGGTGATCGGGGTCTACGTCAGCTCCGGCACGTCGAGCTTCGCCTTCACCGACCTGGTCGGCCACATCCCCACCGGGGCGACCCAGAAGTGGCTGTTCCTCGGTTTCTTCATCGCCTTCGCGATCAAGGCACCGCTGTTTCCCTTCCACACCTGGCTGCCCGACGCCGGGGCCGAGGCGCCGGCCGGTGGCGCCGCGCTGCTGGTGGGCGTCCTGGACAAGGTCGGCACCTTCGGTTTCCTGCGCTACTGCCTGCCGCTGTTTCCCGAGGCATCGCGCTACTTCGCCAGGCCGATCCTGATCCTGTCGGTGATCGGGGTGCTGTACGCGGCCTTCCTGGCGATGGGCCAGCGCGACATGAAGCGGCTGGTCGCCTACACCTCGGTGGCGCACTTCGGCTTCATCGGCCTGGGCATCTTCGCCTTCACCACCCAGGGCGGCACCGGCGCGGTGCTGTACATGGTCAACCACGGCCTGGCCACCGGCCTGCTGTTCATCGTCGTCGGCTTCCTGGTCGCCCGGGGCAAGAGCCGGCAGATCGCGGACTTCAGCGGCACCGCCAAGGTCACTCCCCGGATGGGCGGGGTGTTCCTCATCGCCGGCCTGGCTGCCCTGGCGCTGCCGGGTATGAGCACCTTCATCAGCGAGTTCCTGACGCTGCTGGGCGCCTTCACCCGGCACAAGGCGCTGGCGATCATCGCCACCACCGGCATCATCCTGGCCGCGCTCTACGTGCTGTTGCTCTACCAACGCACCATGCAGGGCAGGCTGAGTGAGAAGGTCAGCGGGTTCCGTGACCTCAACGCCCGGGAACTCCTTGCCGTCACGCCGCTGATCGTGCTGATCTTCGCGCTCGGCATCTATCCCAAGCCGGTCATCGACATCATCAACCCGGCCGTCACCTCCACCCTGCACGACATCGGCCAGACCGATCCGCAGCCTCAGCACGCGGCCCAGCCCGGTAATGATGGGGGACACAAGTGAGCCCGCTGAACGTCGTGTCGGCAGCCGACACCAGCCTGATCAAGGCCCCCTCGATCAGCTACTCGGCGCTGGCTCCGATCCTGATCGTGCTGGGCGCCGCGTGCCTGGGCGTGCTGGCCGAGGCGGTGGTACCCCGGGAGCGCCGGTTCCAGGTGCAGCTCGGCCTGACCCTGCTGGCCCTGCTGGCCGCTCTGGTCGACGTCATCCTGTTGCGCGGACGCTCTACCCTGACCGCCGCCAGCTCGCTGTCCATCGACGGCGTCACCCTGTACCTGCAGGGCGCCATCCTGGTACTCGGCGCGCTGTCGGTGCTGATGATGGCCGAGCGCGCCGTCGAGCCCGGCGGTGCGATCGTCGCCTCGGCGGCCGTGGTGGTGGGCTCACCGGCCGACCGCAGGCTGGCCAGCACCGAGCGGATGCAGACCGAGATCTTCCCGCTGACCCTGTTCGCCATCGGCGGCATGCTGATCTTCCCGGCGGCGAACAACCTGCTGCTGATGTTCGTCGCCCTCGAGGTGCTGTCACTGCCGCTGTACCTGATCGCGGGCCTGTCCCGGCGGCGCCGGCTGCTGAGCCAGGAAGCGGCCATCAAGTACTTCCTGCTCGGCGCGTTCGCCTCGGCCTTCTTCCTCTACGGGGTGGCCCTGCTGTACGGCTACGCGGGATCGGTCGACCTGTTCGACATCCTGCAGGCGCAGAACAACTCCACCCAGTCCGACACCCTGCTGTATCTCGGTTTCGGATTGCTGGTCGTGGGCCTGCTGTTCAAGGCCGGCATCGCGCCGTTCCACTCCTGGACCCCGGACGTCTATCAGGGTTCGCCCACGCCGGTCACCGCGTTCATGGCCTCCTGCACCAAGATCGCGGCGTTCGGCGCCATCATCCGGGTGCTCTACGTCGGCTTCTCGATCAGCGCCTGGAACTGGCGGCCGATCGTCTGGGCGGTGGCCATCGCCTCGATGGTGGTGGGCGCGATCGTCGGCCTGACCCAGACCGACCTCAAGCGGATCCTGGCCTACTCCTCCATCGCGCACGCCGGGTTCATCCTGGTCGGCCTGGTGTCCCTGGATGCCGCGGGCCTGTCCAGCGTGCTGTTCTACCTGGCCGCCTACGGCTTCACCACGATCGCGGCCTTCGGGCTGCTCACCCTCGTCCGGGACGGCAACGGCGAGGCCAATCACCTGGCGCAGTGGTCGGGTCTGGCCCGCCGGTCGCCGCTGTTCGCCAGCACCTTCACCTTCCTGCTGCTGGCCCTGGCCGGCATCCCGCTGACCAGCGGTTTCACGGGCAAGTTCGTGGTGTTCCGGGCCGCGTACCACATCGCCGGACCGCTGGTGGTGATCGCGCTGATCGCCTCGGCGGTCGCCGCGTTCTTCTACCTGCGAATCGTGGTGATGATGTTCTTCGCCGAACCGGCCGAGGATGGCCCGACGGTGGCCATCCCGTCGGCACTGTCCACCATCGCGATCACCGTGGGCACCGCTGCGACCCTGGTGCTGGGCGTCTTTCCACAGCCCCTGCTGGACCTCGCCGACAAGGCAGCTAAGTTACGCGGGTGAGTTATCAGTCCTCCCTCCTGGCGGTCGGGATCGAGTTCGACGACCCGGCGCTGGAGGCAACAGTCCGGGACGGCTTGCAGGTCATCGAGTCGGCGCTGAGGGCGGCGGTTCATTCCGAGGACGAGTTCGTCGCCGATGTCGCGAGGTACCTCGTCGATGCCGGCGGCAAGCGGTTCCGGCCGCTGCTGGCGCTGCTGGCCGCGCAGTTCGGCAATGCCGACTCCGACGGGGTGGTCATGTCGGCGGTCGTCTGTGAGCTGACCCACCTGGCCACCCTCTACCACGATGACGTGATGGACGAGGCGACGGTCCGTCGCGGTGCCACCGCGGCCAACACCCGGTGGACCAACACCATCGCCATCCTCACCGGGGACTTCTTGTTCGCCCGGGCCTCGGACATCCTCGCCGACCTCGGCCCGGAGGCGGTCCGGATCCAGGCCCGCTGCTTCGAGCGGCTGGTGACCGGCCAGATCCGCGAGACGGTCGGGCCGAGGCCGGGGGTGGACCCGGTGGATCACTACCTGTCGGTGCTGGCGGACAAGACCGGCTCGCTGATCGCCACCTCGGCCGAGTTCGGAGCCCGCTTCGCCGGCGTCGACGAGCAGACCGTGAGCTGCCTGCGGGACTTCGGCGAGCAGTTCGGCATGGCCTTCCAGATCTCTGACGACATCCTCGACATCGCCTCCGATTCCGGGCAATCGGGCAAGACGCCGGGCACCGACCTCCGTGAAGGCGTCCAGACGCTGCCGGTGCTCTACGCGCTGCAGGCCACCGATCCGGCCGGCAGCCGGTTGCGTGAACTGATCAGCAAGCCGCTGCAGGACGACGGCGAGCACGCCGAGGCGCTGGCGTTGCTGCGGTCCTCCGAAGCGATCCAGCAGGCCAGGCACACCATGCTGCAGTACGCCGAGTCGGCTCGCGCCACCATCAGCGGGCTGCCTGACGTGCCGGCGAAGGCCGCCCTGCAGGCCATGGCGGATCTGGTCGTGGTGCGCAGCGGCTGAGGTCGGGTGGCCGGAGTGGTGCTGGAAGAGGCGTAACCTACGTAAGCGTAGGTATGACGCCGTCAGAACTGCGGAGAGCCCAGATGACCATGACAACGACCAAGATCCCGTCGGGTGCCGACGGCTTCCAGGCTCGGTTGCTGCACGAGCTGGAACCGGTCGTCGAGGCCAACCTGGAGCGGCATCTGTCGGTCGCGCGGCCGTGGCTGCCGCACGACTACGTGCCGTGGAGCCGGGGCCGGGATTTCGCCTTCCTGGGCGGCGAGGACTGGAAGCCTGAGGATTCGCCGCTGGATCCGGTGGCCCGGACGGCCATGATCGTGAACCTGCTGACCGAGGACAACCTGCCTTCCTACCACCGGGAGATCGCGACCCAGTTCGGCAGGGACGGCGCCTGGGGCCAATGGGTCGGCCAGTGGACGGCCGAAGAGGGGCGGCACGGCATCGCGTTGCGCGACTACCTGGTGGTGACCCGCGGCGTCGACCCGGTCAAACTCGAGGGCCTGCGGATGGAGCACATGGTGGCCGGCTACGATTCCGGCGACAAGACGGCCTTGCAAGCGGTGGCCTACGTCTCCTTCCAGGAGCTGGCTACCCGGGTCTCGCACCGCAACACGGGCAAGGCGACCGGATGCCCGCTGGCCGAGCAACTGCTGGCCCGCATCGCGCAGGACGAGAACCTGCACATGATCTTCTACCGCAACCTGATCGCCGCCTCCTTCGAGATCGCGCCCGACGAGACCATGGCCGCGGTCCGCGACGAGGTCGTCGGCTTCCAGATGCCGGGTGCCACCATGCCGGACTTCATGCGTAACTCGGTGACGATTGCCAAGGCTGGGATCTATGACCTTCGGTTGCATCACGACGCGGTGATCACCCCGGTGTTGAAGTTCTGGAACGTCTTCGATCGGGATGACCTGGGCCCGACCGGTGAGCAGGCGCGCGAGGAGCTGGCCCAGTTCGTCGGCCAGCTGGACCAGCAGGCGACCCGATTCGTCGAGCAGCGCGAGCGTGCGCGCGCCAAAGCTGCCGCGCGCACTGCCTAGTTGGCCCGGCACCGCTGCATTGAGCGACCGAAATGGCTACTTAGAGTAGCCGTTGCTCCGAGTGCCCTCATATGGCAGCTATGACCTTGGATGCAGGAGTATTGCCCAAGTTCCGCTGAGCAAGTAATACTGATGTGTGGTTCCATTGCATACATGGAGTTCACTCTCCGTAAACATGAGCTACACTCTGGGCATAGCGGGCGAATGGGTGCTATGAAAGGTCAGCGGCGACTTCGTGATTCTTCTCGTTAGGAAAGCTGTGGGCGTGCGCGGCCGGGCTGCCGCGGTGCTGCTCTCCGTCCTAGTGCTGGCGAGTCCGTTGCTGATGTCCCCGCATGCCGACGCCGTCGTCACGCGTCAATCGCCCTCGATGAGTGATAGTTCGGTTCACCACACCGGCTCCGCAGCCGCCCACGGTGTCACCACCAAGGCACATTCACCGGCCACCAAGGCGCGTGCCGCTGCTGCGAAGGAACGTGCTGCCAAGGCCAAGGAGCGAGCCACCCGGGCCAAGGAACGAGCCTCTCGGGCGAAGGCGGCGGCCGCAGTCAAGGCGCAGGCAGCCAGGGTGCAGGCAGTCAAGGCGCAGGCAGCCAGGGTGCAGGTAGCCAAGGCGCAGGCAGCCAAGGCGCAGGCAGCGCGGAAGGCAGCCGCAGCCAGGAGGGCCGCGGCACTCAAGAAGGCTGCGGTAATGAGAAAGTCCGCAGTCAAGAAGGCCGCCGCGGATAAAAAGGCGGCGGCAGCGAGGAAGGCTGCGGCAGCGAGGAAGGCCGGGCCAGCGAATCAGGCTCCGGCGCAATTGGCTCCCGCTGATTCCGGCACGGGGCGTACCCCCGTTCAGAGCCCCACGCAGCGGGCACTCGAATCCGGGCGATCGGCGTTTCAGCGGGGGCTGGCGAGCGCAGCGGGATTTGCGGGTATGCGCTGGCCGCGCCAGGGCGCCGCTACGCTGCCCTCCCCGAGTGACCTGGCCGATCGGCTAGCGGCCGCTGCCAGGCTTCGGGCCGAGGCGGAAGCCGCCGCCGAGCGGGCGGCAGCACAGGCACAGGCCGAAGCACAGGCTGCTGCGGAGGCCGCCAGAAAGGCGGGCCTCGGGCTGCTGCCGAGCGGGACACCGGTTCCCAGCACGGCACCGAAACCGACTCCGGCACCTGTTGTGCCCGTGGTGCCGATCGTGCCCGTGGCACCGACCCAACCGGTGACCGGCACCCAAGGCGGGCCTACCCAGGCAGCCGGGGGCCAAGCCGGTCCTAGTCAGGCACCCGGATCTGCCGCGCCTACCACTACACCGCCGGCCCGACCCGCCACGCAGTCTCCGAGCAGGAGCCCGAAACCGGCCAACCGAAGCGCAGCGACGCCGCGCAAGCCGCAGCAGGTGGTGCTGGCGATACCCAAGCGGATCGCCCAGGCGGGTCTGTCTGTCGGGATGGTGCCGCTGGTGTTGCTGGTCGTGGCGGTCCTGCTCGCGCTAGGACTGGTCATCCTCGGCACCCGCCGGCGCGCTCCCTGACCAGCACGGCCGTGGCCAGCACGCCCGGATCAGCCGGAGGGACGGATCAGCCGGAGGGACGGATCTGCCCGCCCGATTGATCGGCCTGACCCGAGCAGCCTGACCCGGTCAGCCTGACTCCTGACTTCAGCCTGACTCCCGGTCAGCCTGACTCCCGGTCAGCCTGACCCCGGGTATGGGGCCTCGGCGGCACACGGCTCGGGCAGATCAGGCTGCCACCGCTTCGGCCGACCTTGCCATGCTGGCAGCGCGGTGCCGCCTGGTGAGGGCATCAGCGGTCAGGATCACCAGCGCGATCCATACCAGGGTGAAGCCCAGCAGCCGGGCCGGCGGCATCGGCTCGTGCCGGATGCCCACTCCTACCGCGAACTGCAGCACCGGCGCCAGGTACTGCAACAGCCCGATCGACGTCAGCGGCAACCGCCGGGCGGCAGCCCCGAAGAGCAGCAAGGGCAGCGCCGTGACGACCCCGGTACCGGCGAGCAGCAGCGCGTTGGAGGTGCCGGCGTGACCGAATGCCAGCCTTGACTGCTCGGCCAGCACCACCAGTGTCACCAGGGCGGGACCAGCCATCACCCCGGTCTCGACGGCCAGCGTTTCGACGGCCCCGGCATTGACCTGCTTCTTGAGGAAGCCATAGCCACCGAAGGACAGCGCCAGGGTCAGCGCGATCCACGGCAACCGGCCGTAGTCCACGCTGAGCACCACGATGGCCACAGTCGCGACCCCCACGGCGATCCACTGGGCCCGGCTGAGCCGCTCCTTGAGCACCAGCACGCCGAGCATGATGGTGATCAGCGGATTGATGAAGTAACCGAGGCTGCCCTCGATCACGTGGCCGTTGTTCACGCTCCAGATGTAGACGCCCCAGTTGATCGAGACCAGCACCGCCGCCAGGGTCAGCCGCGCCATCTTGGATCGATCGGCCATCAGCAGCCGCAGCGTGCCGAAGCCGCGGGTCACCGCGAGCACCACGCCGAGCAGGAGGAGCGACCAGACCATCCGTTGGGCCAGGATCTCCAGGGCGTTTGCCGGTTTCAGCAGCGGCCAGTACAGCGGGAAGAGACCCCAGAGCAGGTATGCGCTTATGCCGTAGCCCAGCCCATTGCGGTTCCCGGTCACCAAGCGGTCAGCCGACGGTCCAGGTGTCGCTACCGCGCACCAGGCTGTTCAGCGCGTCGAGGTCACCGGGGGCCTGGGCCTTGGCCACGGCTAACTGGTCATTGAGTAGCTGGTCGTAACTCGGGCGCGTGACGTCGCGGAAGACGCCCATCGGCGCGTACCGGGAGTCCGACTGCGACAGCCGCGACAGCGCGAACGCGTAGGACGGGTCGTCGGCGTGGGCGTCGTGCACGACGACCCGGGGGTCACCGGAGGCGACGTCGTCCTCGACGCTCAGCGCGCCGGTGAGCGGGTTGCGCACCACCGCCTTGGACTCCGGCGAGTCCGGCGAGCCGAACCGGATCTCCTTGCCGTGCTCGAGCGGGATGATCCATTCACCCTTGGTCTCGGGGTCCTTGAGCACGTCGAAGGCGCCGTCGTTGAAGATGTTGCAGTTCTGGTAGATCTCGACCAGCGAGGTGCCCTGGTGCTCGGTCGCGGCCCGAAGCACCGAGGTGAGGTGCTTGCGGTCGGAGTCCAGCGTCCGGCCGACGAAGGTGGCGTCGGCGCCCAGTGCCAGCGACACCGGATTGAACGGGTTGTCCAGCGAGCCCATCGGGGTGGACTTCGTGATCTTGCCGCGCTCGCTGGTGGGCGAGTACTGACCCTTGGTCAGGCCGTAGATCCGGTTGTTGAACAGCAGGATGGTCAGGTTGACATTGCGGCGCAGCGAGTGGATGAGGTGGTTGCCGCCGATCGACAGGGCGTCACCGTCACCGGTCACCACGAAGACCTTGAGGTCCGGGCGGCTGGTCGAGAGCCCGGTGGCGATAGCCGGCGCCCGGCCGTGGATCGAGTGCATCCCGTAGGTGTTCATGTAATACGGGAAGCGCGAGGAGCAACCGATACCGGAGATGAAGACGATGTCCTCACGCGGGATGTTCAGCTCGGGCATGAAGCCCTGCACCGCGGCCAGCACCGCGTAGTCACCGCAGCCAGGGCACCAGCGAACTTCCTGATCGGTCTTGAAATCCTTGGCCTTGAGCCCTAGATCAGCCATTCCTAACCCATTCCTTCCGGCCGCCGCCGGCGGCACCGTCCGCGGCAGGCAGCGCCGCAGACCTCAGTCATTGCTGGTCACGACTCCCTGCAACATGTCAGCGAGCTCGGCCGCTCTGAACGGCATCCCGCGAACCTGGGTGACCGAGATGACGTCGGTGAGGTAGCGGCCCCTCACCAACAACGCGAGCTGGCCCAGGTTCATTTCAGGCATGACGACCTTGTCGTAGCGAGCCAGCACGTCGCCCAGGTTCGCCGGGAACGGGTTGAGGTGGCGCAGGTGGGCCTGGGCGATCGGGTAGCCGGCCCGCCGGACCCGCCGCACCGCGGCGCCGATCGGGCCGTAGGTCGAGCCCCAGCCCAGTACCAGCACCTTGGCCGCGCCGGCCGGGTCATCGACCTCGAGCGCGGGGATGGTCTTGGCGATGCCGTCGACCTTGGCCTGCCGGGTGCGGACCATGAAGTCGTGATTGTCGGGGTCATAGGAGATGTTGCCGGTCTTGTCGGCCTTCTCGATCCCGCCGATCCGGTGCTCCAGCCCCGCGGTACCGGGAACCGCCCAGGGCCGGGCCAGGGTCTCGGGGTCGCGCAGGTAGGGCAGGAACAGCCCGTCCTCGCCGTTGGGCTCCTCCAGGAACGTGACGGTGAGGTCGGGCAGGTCGGTCAGGTCGGGCAGTCGCCAGGGTTCCGAGCCGTTGGCGATGTAGCCGTCGGAGAGCAGGAACACCGGGGTGCGGTACGTGGTCGCGATCCGGATCGCCTCGATGGCGGCATCGAAGCAGTCCGCCGGCGAGCGGGGAGCCACGATCGGCACCGGAGCTTCACCG
>NZ_DASVQG010000126.1:0-9917 GCF_036389215.1 Jatrophihabitans sp. | reverse complement strand
CCACGCTCGGGCTGACCGGCTACGGCGCGGTCACCGGCTACACCCGGGCGCTGCTGCACGGAGCCGAGACCGGAGCGGCCCAGGCCGAGGCGAACGCCACCCACGCCCTGACCGCGGCGCTGCCCGAGGCGGTCGAGGAGTTCCTGCTGCAGCCCGATCTGACCGCCGTCGTGCCGGGACCGCCGGCGCCGGAGCTGCAGCGCGAGCTGAACCTGGTGGCCGCCCTGGAGTCCACCGGTGGGGCCTCGGTGTACCGGATCTCCCCGGTCAGCCTGCGCCGGGCACTGGACGCCGGGCGCACCGGTGCTGACCTGCAGCAGTTCTTCGCGAGCCGGTCGCGGACCCCGGTGCCCCAAGCCCTGCAGTACCTGATCAACGACGTGGCCACCCAGCACGGCCGGCTGCGGACCGGCACCGCCACCAGCTACCTGCGCTGCGACGACGAGGCGCTGCTGAACCGGGTGCTCACCGAGCCGGGGCTGGAGTCCCTGGGCCTGGTCCGGATCGCCCCCACCGTGCTGATCGCCTCGGCGCCCATCTCAGGAGTCCTGGACCGGTTGCGCCGGGCCGGTTTCGCACCGGCCGCCGAGTCCGCGGACGGGGCGGTGGTCAGCTTCGCCGCCGACACCCCACGGGTGCCCGGCCGCCCGCACTCCCGGATCTCCAGGGTGCGCGCCAGCTCGATCGGCGAGAGCCAGCTGGTCGAGGTGGTCAATCGGCTCCGGGCCAGCGAGCGGCTGGCCGCCGCGGTCACCAACTCCACCAGCCGGGTCTCCCAGCAGGTACCCGGGGTCACCTCGGCCTCGATCCTGGAACTGCTGCGGACCGCGGTGCGCGAGGAGCTGCAGATCGCGATCGGTTACGTCGACGACACCGGCACCCCGTCCCAGCGCATCCTGCTGCCGATCTCGCTCGGTGGCGGCATGATCCGCGGCCACGACCCCGAGGACGGCCGGCTGCGCAGCTACCCGCTGCAGCGGATCACCACCGTCAGCCTGCTGGACGAGCCGGGCTGAGCGCGGTCACGGCCGGGGAACATCGCGGCGCCGGAAATCCTTGACATACTTGGCAGCTTGGCCGTCCAGCGGCCAGCCCCTGAATCCGCCCGTACCACCAGACAGCCTCGCAAGGAGTACACCCCGGGTGACCGACGGACCTCTGATCGTCCAATCCGACAAGACCCTGCTGCTCGAGGTCGACCATCCGACGGCCGCCGAGGCCCGCGCGGCCATCGCGCCGTTCGCCGAGCTGGAACGGTCCCCCGAGCACGTGCACACCTACCGGTTGACACCGCTGGGGCTGTGGAACGCCCGCGCCGCCGGCCATGATGCCGAGCAGGTCGTCGACGCCCTGGTCCGGTTCTCCCGCTACACGGTGCCGCACGCGCTGCTGGTCGACGTCGCCGACACCATGGACCGCTACGGCCGGCTGCAGCTGGTCAAGCACCCGGTGCACGGCCTGGTCCTGATCAGCCTGGACCGCGCGGTGCTGGAAGAGGTGCTGCGACAGAAGAAGATCGCCCCGATGCTGGGCGAGCGGATCGACGACGACACCGTCCTGGTGCACCCGTCCGAGCGTGGCCGGCTGAAGCAGGCCCTGCTCAAGATCGGCTGGCCCGCCGAGGACCTGGCCGGCTACGTCGACGGCGAGGCGCACCCGATCGAGCTGGACAACGCCGACTGGACGCTGCGGCCCTACCAGCAGCAGGCGGTGGACTCGTTCTGGCTCGGCGGCTCGGGCGTGGTGGTGCTGCCCTGCGGCGCCGGCAAGACCCTGGTCGGCGCGGCGGCGATGGCCCAGGCCAAGGCGACCACCCTGATCCTGGTCACCAACACCGTCTCCGGGCGGCAGTGGAAGCGTGAGCTGCTGGCCCGCACCTCCTTGACCGAGGAGGAGATCGGCGAGTACTCCGGGGAGAAGAAGGAGATCCGGCCGGTCACCATCGCCACCTACCAGATCATGACGACCCGGCGGAAGGGCGAGTACCGGCACCTGGAGCTGTTCGATTCCCGGGACTGGGGGCTGGTGATCTACGACGAGGTGCACCTGCTGCCGGCACCGATCTTCCGGCTGACCGCGGACCTGCAGTCACGCCGGCGGCTGGGCCTGACCGCGACGCTGGTGCGCGAGGACGGCCGGGAGGGCGACGTGTTCTCCCTGATCGGCCCCAAGCGCTACGACGCGCCGTGGAAGGACATCGAGAACCAGGGCTGGATCGCCCCGGCGGACTGCTCCGAGGTGCGGGTGACACTCACCGACGCCGAGCGGATGGCGTACGCCACCGCCGAGCCCGAGGACAAGTACAAGCTGGCGGCGACCGCGCGCACCAAGCTGCCGGTGATCGAGGCGATCGTCAGCCAGCACCCGGACGACCAGGTGCTGGTGATCGGTGCCTACCTCGACCAGCTGGAGGAGATCTCCCACCACCTCGGCGACATCCCGATCATCCAGGGATCGACGCCCAACCGGGAACGCGAGCGGCTCTACGACTCCTTCCGCGCGGGCGAGACCAGGGTGCTGGTGGTCAGCAAGGTGGCCAACTTCTCGATCGACCTGCCCGAGGCGGCCGTGGCGATCCAGATCTCGGGCACCTTCGGCTCCCGCCAGGAGGAGGCCCAGCGGCTGGGACGGGTGCTGCGGCCCAAGCACGACGGCCGGCAGGCGCACTTCTACACGGTGGTCAGCCGCGACAGCCTGGACGCCGAGTACGCCGCGCACCGGCAGCGGTTCCTGGCCGAGCAGGGCTACGCCTACACCATCATCGACGCCGACGACCTGGTCGGACCCAGCCTGCCGGAGTTCCCCGCGGAGGACGACTAGCGAGCAATTCTCTTGTGCGCGCACCCAGCATCGGCACGCGTATCATCATCATCTGATGCCATCAATGATGCGGAGGGGCAGTGCGTACAACGGTAGCCCTGGACGACGACCTGGTGGACGAGGCACAGCGCCTCACCGGCACCACGGAGAAGAGCGCGCTGCTGCGCCAGGCGCTGCGGGCGCTGATCGAGCGGGAGAGCGCCAGGCGCCTGGCCCGCCTCGGGGGCACCGAGCCAGACCTGCGCGCGGCTCCGCGACGTAATCAGTCGCCGTCCCGATGATTCTGGTCGATACGTCGGTCTGGATCGACCACCTGCGCCGCGGTGACGCCGCGCTCGCCGGCCTCCTGATGAACGGCGAGGTTCTGTGCCATCCCGCGGTGACGGGCGAAATCGCCCTGGGACAGCTGACCGACAGAGGAGGTGTCCTCGGCTTGCTCGCCAACCTGCCCCAGTCAGTAACCGCAACGCACGCTGAGGTGATGACGCTGATCGAGGCGCACTCTCTTTCCGGTCTCGGCATCGGCTACGTCGATGCGCACCTGCTTGCCGCCGTTCTGCTGACTAGCGGAAACACGTCACTCTGGACACGCGACAGGCGGCTGCGGTCAGCCGCCGAGGCCTTGGGCTGTGCCGCCGGCCAGAGGAGCGCGGGTCAGGTGTGAATCCCCACCTGGTACCACTGCATCGTGAGCCAAGCTCGACCAGATGCGCCTGACCACATGACCGAATCCTCCATTCGGGGGCCGGTTCACCGTGTCGAGCGACAGCAGATCCACACGCATCGGACTGAGCTGCCGCGACCCACCCAATCTGTCCTAGACTGTGGCTGGGTGAGCAGCGAACCTGCGTGATGTTGTTGACATTTGTTTGAGAGTGATGAACTCTGGCTAGAGTTCGCGACAAAGTCAGCGACAGGCAAGTCGGCCCACAGGGACGGTCTCGATGCTCGCTCGGCAACGGCAGGCCCGGATCCTGGAAGAGGTGCGCCGGGCCGGCGGAGTGCGGGTGTCGGAGCTGACCATCCTGCTCGGCGTCTCGGACATGACGATCCGGCGTGACCTGGACCAGCTGTCGGCCGACGGCGCCATCCAGAAGGTGCACGGCGGCGCGGTGCTCGGCAGCCAGGTCAGCGATGAGCCGAGCTTCGAGGCCAAGAGCACCCTGGCCCAGCCCGCCAAGCAGGCGATCGCCGCCCAGGCCGCCCGGATGATCACGCCGGGAACGGCCATCGCGCTGTCTGCCGGCACCACCACCTGGGCGCTGGCCCGCCACGTCGCCTCGATCCCCGGGCTCACCGTGGTGACCAACTCCACCGCGGTGGCCGACACGATCGGCTCCTCGGACGGCAGCAAGCAGACGGTGATCCTGACCGGTGGCGTCCGCACCCCCAGCGCGGCCCTGGTCGGCCCGGTCGCCGACGCCACCATCCGGTCCCTGCACTTCGACCAGCTGTTCCTGGGGGTGCACGGCATGGACGTCGTGGCGGGTTTCACCACCCCGAACCTGGCCGAGGCCGAGACCAACCGGTCCTTGATCGAGCGCGCCCAGACGGTGATCGTGGTGGCCGACTCGTCCAAGTGGGCAACCGTGGGGCTGGCTGACTTCGGGTCGCTGTCCGCCGCCGACATCCTGATAACCGATGACGGCCTGCCGAACGAGGCGCAGGCCGTACTGAGCGAGGCGGTCGGGAAACTCATCGTGGTGCCCACCGCCCCGGAAGGCAGCAGATCATGACTTACCGGCAGCACCAGACCCTGGCCGACGGCCGGGACCTGTTCTACTACGACCTGGCCCAGGGGGCCGACCGGTCAGCCAAGGACACCCGCGACCTGCCCGCGACGGCCACCTCGTCCCAGATCCGCTGGGATCCGCTGTTCAGCGAGTGGGCGGTGATCGCCGGGCACCGGCAGTCGCGCACCTACAAGCCGCCGGTCAGCCTCTGCCCGCTGTGCCCGAGCACGGACGGCAAGGCGACCGAGGTACCGGCCGCCGACTACGACGTGGCGGTGTTCGAGAACCGGTTTCCGTCCCTGGCCACCGAATCCGCCGACGCCTTCGATGTCGTCGAGGACTTTCCGTTCCGGTCCGGCCCCGGTACCGGGCGCTGCGAGGTGGTGTGCTTCACCAGCGACCACGACACCTCCTTCGCCCAGCTCAGCCAGCAGCACGCCCGGACGGTGATCGATGCCCTGGCCGACCGGACGGTCGAGCTCAGCCGGCTGCCCGAGGTGGAGTACGTCTTCTGCTTCGAGAACCGGGGCGAGGAGATCGGCGTGACGCTGTCGCACCCGCACGGCCAGATCTACGGCTACCCGTTCGTGCCACCGCGGATGCTGCGTGCCGCACGGGCTGCCGCGGACTATCAGGACGAGCACGGCGAGTGCCTGCGCTGCGTACTGCTCAAGCGTGAGCTGGCCGCCGAAGAGCGGATCATCACCCGCAGCGAGCACTGGACGGCGCTGGTCCCGTTCGCGGCCCGCTGGCCCTATGAGGCCAGGCTGGTCGCCAACCGTCATGTCGCAAGCCTGCCGGAGCTGACCGAGGACGAGCGCGACGACCTGGCGCGCAGCTACCTGGACCTGCTGCAGCGCTTCGACCGGCTCTTCGACACCCCGACGCCCTACATCGCCGGCTGGCACCAGGCACCGGTCCGGCAATTCGCCGACAGCTGGCACCTGGGCACCGAGGTGTTCACGATCCGGCGGGCCGCGGGCAAGCTGAAGTACCTGGCGGGGTCGGAGTCCGGGGCCGCCGTGTGGATCAACGACATCACTCCGGAGTCAGCGGCCGCCCGGCTGCGCGGAGACTGAGCACTTTCCGCCTGCGCGGAGATTGAGCACTATTCCGCCGGTTCGGCCGCGGGCCCGAACCGGTCCAGGCTGACCGCCTCCTGGGCCGCCAGCCGCAGCTGAGCCAGCAACTCCCCGTAGATCACCGTGCCGACCGCGACGATGTGGGCAGCCTCGGCGCGCGGCGCCTCCACCGGGATGTGATCCATCTCCACCTCGGCGACCGCCCTGGCGGCGTCGGCCCACGGCTTGAGGCTCTCGGCGTCCACCGGCTCCCCCTCGCCCCGCAGCACGTCCAGCACCCGCGCCAGCGAATCCACCAGCGGGGAATCCTCCATCAAGGTCCACTCCAGGTCAGCCAGCAGCTGGGCCGCGAGCTCCACCCCGGCCTGGCTGGCCGATGCCGTGCCCTTGGAACCGGCGACCGCGGTCTGGGTGACGCCGAGCAGGTCCAGCAGCGGCATCTCCTCGTCGTCGACGGCCGCCAGCACCGTGCCGACGGTGGCTACCGGCAGATCGGCGATGTCGCGCAGGGCCTTGATCAGCCGCAGCCGCTCGAGATGGGCGTCGCTGTACTCGGCCTGGGTCCGCGAGATCGGGTCGCCGGGCGGCAGCAGTCCCTCGCGCAGGTAGAACTTGATCGTCGCGACCGGCAGGCCGCTCTGCCGGGCCAGCTCCGAAATTCGCACCCGGTTGCCCCTTTGAAAGATTGGATAGTAACGCTATCCTAGCATTAAACACTAACACTATCTAAGGAGTATCCAGTGGCCTCCATTCCCATCGCAGAGTCCACCACAGCCGATCACGACGCCGACGTAGTGGTGTTCCTGATCGGCATGCGGATCAACCGGTGGCGCAGCGTCCAGTACTGGGGTCCAGTTGTACTCGCCTTCCTGCCGATGATTCGGGAACTGCTGCGCGAGCCGTCCTCCGGCTGCCGCTCGGCCCGCACGTTCTTCTCCGGGCGCACCATCATGGCCGTCCAGTACTGGGACACCGTGGAGCAGCTGATCAGCTACGCCCACGATTCCCAGGGCAAGCACCGGCCGGCCTGGAAGGCGTTCAACCGCAACGCCACCAAGAGCACCGCCGTAGGGATCTTCCACGAGACTTACTCCGTCCGGTCCGGACACTACGAAACCATCTACCGGGCGATGCCACCGTCCGGCCTCGCCGCCGCAACCGACAGCGTGGCACCGCTGGCCCGCCGCGGGATGACCGCCCGGGCCCGGTTGGCGACCGGCGGCCGGCGACCTGCCCACGACCGGCCGGCCACCGGCGGCCGGACAGCTGCCCAGGACTCTCAGCAGGCCGATATGCCGGTCGGGTGCCCGCACTCGGCCGGAATGCCGGCGGCCGTCCCGGACTCACCGGCCGGGTTGATCGCGCCGTACGACCGGCTGGCCGCGGCGCTCAGCGGCTGAGGCTCAACAGCTGCAGCTCAGCAGTCGCAGCTCCACAGCTGAACCATGGCCGCTCAGCCGTTCTCGCGTACCCAGTCCTGGCCGACCCGCTGCTCGATGCGCAACGCGCTTTCTATCACCTTCACGATCTCGGGCTCGATCTGCCGGCCCAGGAACGGGATGCCGACCTTGACCTCGCCGGTCACCAGCTCGGTGGAACCGTCCGGCGTCGGTGACAGCACCATCGAGCCGGTCATGCTGGCGGGCTGGCCCTTGACCGTCACGTTCACCACCGCCGTCCGGGTGCCGGTCGGCCCGAGGGCGCTCCACTGCTCGACCTGATCGATCGAGAGGGTCTCGCCGACGAACCTGCGGGCGATCTCAGGCACTCGCGCCGGCATCACCCGCCGCACCAGAACCCGGGCGCCCCCGTCGCTCGCGTGCTCGATCAGTACCTCGTAGGACAGCGCCCCGGACTCGCGGCACGCCCGCTCCCGGACGCTCTGCTCGACCCGGCTGGCGAAGGTCTGCTCCACGGTGGCCGCCGAGGTCGTCTCGACACGCATCTTCATAGCGAGATCATCGCCGATGACGCGGCCCGGCCCGTCCACGGGGTCCGGGCCCCGCGCGCTGCTACCGTTGCCCGGTGCGGCAGTACCTGGATCTACTCGACACCGTCCTGCACAAGGGCGTGCGCAAGGCCGACCGGACCGGTACCGGGACCCTGAGCATCTTCGGCCACCAGCTGCGCTTCGACCTCGCCGATGGCTTTCCGGCGGTGACGACCAAGAAGCTGCACATGAAGTCGGTGGTAGGCGAGCTGATCTGGTTCCTGCAGGGCTCCACCAACGTCCGCTGGCTGCAGCAGCACGGCATCAGCATCTGGGACGAGTGGGCCGGCCCGGACGGCGAGCTCGGCCCGGTGTACGGGCACCAGTGGCGCTCCTGGCCGGCGCCGGACGGCCGCCGGATCGACCAGATCGCCAACGTGGTCGACTCGATCCGGACCGATCCCGACTCGCGGCGGCACATCGTCAGTGCCTGGAACGTCGCCGAGGTGGACCAGATGGCCCTGCCGCCGTGCCACGCGATGTTCCAGTTCTACGTCGCCGACGGCCGGCTGTCCTGCCAGCTCTACCAGCGCTCGGCCGACGTCTTCCTCGGGGTGCCCTTCAACATCGCCTCCTACGCCCTGTTGACCCACTTCGTCGCCCAGGTGACCGGCCTGCAGCCGGGGGATTTCGTGCACACCTTCGGCGACGCACACCTCTACCTCAACCACGTCGAGCAGGCCGAACTGCAGCTGAGCCGCGAGCCCCGGCCGTTGCCGACGCTGCGCCTCAATCCGGCACGCCGGCAGCTCGGCGAGTTCGAGATCGCCGACGTCGAGCTCGCCGGCTACGATCCGCATCCCGCCATCAAGGCGCCGATCGCGGTCTGAGGGTCCGGGCGAGCCGGGGGGCGCCAGGCCACCCGCCGCGCAACAGCGCCCGCTCAGTACCGTGAGGCGATGCCAGCATCGCCCGACGCCGATGTGGTCATCGTCGGCGCGGGCCTGGCCGGGCTGTCCGCCGCCCTCGAGCTCACCCGGCTGGGCCGGCGGGTGATCCTGCTGGAGGCCGCCAACCGGGCGGGCGGGCGAGTGGTCACCGACCTGGTCGACGGATTCCGGCTCGATCGGGGCTTCCAGCTGGTCAACCCGGCCTATCCCCGGCTGCGCCGGCTGGTCCGGACCGGCGTGCTGGATCCGGACCAGCTTGAGCTGCGGCAGTTCGCGGCCGGCGTCCGGGTGGCCCTGGACGGGCGGCACCGGGTGCTGGCCGATCCGCGGCGCAGCCCGCGCGACCTTCCGAGCACGCTGCGGGGGCTGGGCTCGCCGCTCGAGCAGGCCCGGTTCGCCCGCTGGGCGCTGCGCTGCCTGCTCAGCCGGCCGGCGGACCTGCTGGCCGGGCCGGACGAGCCGTACGGCCAGCGGCTGGACCGGGCCGGCGTGCGCGGGCCGCTGCGCACCGGTGTGCTGGAACCGTTCCTGGCCGGCGTGCTGGGCGAGCAGCTGGCAGCCGCGCTGCCGGCCGGCGCCCTGCGGCTCGGGACGCCGGTCGAGGCAGTGACCGGGTCGACCGTGCGCAGCGTCGCCGGGCCGCTGACCGGACGGGCGGTGCTGGTGGCCACCGACCCGGCCACCGCCGCGGCGCTCACCGGCCTGCCCCGGCCGGAGCTGCGCAGCCTGACCACGTTCTGGTTCGCCGCCGAGCGCTCGCCGGAGCCCCGGCCGATCCTGCACCTGGACGGCCTGCGCCGCGGCCCGGTGGCCAACACGGCGGTGCTGTCGGCCGCCGCACCGGCCTACTCCCCGGACGGCCGGGCGCTGATCGCGGCCAGCATGGTCGGCCTGCCGGCGGCCGGCACCGAGCAACGGGTCCGCCGGCAGCTGGAGCTGGTGTACGGCACCGGCACGGCGGGCTGGCAGCTGCTGCGGGTCGACGCGATCGGCGATGCGTTGCCGGCGATGCGACCGCCGCTGGCCGTCCGGCAACCGGTCCGGCTGACCGAGCTGCTGTTCGTGGCCGGCGACCACCGCGACACCGCCTCCCAGCAGGGCGCGCTGGCCTCCGGAGCCCGGGCGGCGGCGGCCATCCACCAGCAGCTGGCTTAACCCGTGCGGGATGGAACGCGGCGCGGGATGAACGCGGCGCGGGATGAACGCAAGGGCGGGCGCGGGTCCGAAGACCCGAGCCCGCCCCAGTAGCGGTACAGCTGGACAGCGAGGACTAGAAGTCCAGCTGCTCTTTTTGAAGGCACAGAGGAGCCCGGTCCCGCATCAGCGGGGCCGGGCTTTCTCGTGTCCGGGGGCCCGTTCGAGTAGTCGACTACTCGAAAATTCCCCGGCGGGCGTTTTCTAT
>NZ_DASVQG010000125.1:0-5922 GCF_036389215.1 Jatrophihabitans sp. | reverse complement strand
CCGGGTCGCCGTCGAAGTGGCTGTCGCCGGTTGCCAGCGCGGCCAGCGGCGGGACGAACCGCATGACGGTGCCGGCCAGCCCGCAATCCACCGGGCCGCCCCGCAACTCACCGGGGGAGACCAGCCAGTCCGGGCCGTCGTCGCGCACCCCGACGCCGAGGCTGCGCAGCGCCGCCGCCATCAGCACCGTGTCGCGGGCCCGCAGCGGCGCACTGATCCGGGTCGGGGTCGCCGAGAGTGCCGCCAGCACCAGCGCCCGGTTGGTCAGCGACTTCGATCCGGGCAGCTCGACGGTGGCCATCACCGGGCCGTCGGCCGTCGGCGCCGTCCAGGACGGGTGGGGCTCGGCTGTCACGCCTTCAGTATGGAAGCTCATGAGCCGGCACGGCCGCCAGGGCGCGGCGGCGCGGCCGCCCGGCGCCACCGCACGGAATCCTCAGTCCTGGCCCGCCTCGCTGCGGCTGCCTGCCCGGGTGCGGCGCGGGTCCGGCGCACCCTCCTGCGGGAAGCGGCGCAGGAACTCGGCCTCCAGGTCGAGCATCCGCCGGGTGTGGTGCTCCAGAGCGTCCTCGCTGCCGCCCAGCACGGTGTCGTGCCGGGTCTCGTGCAGGTGCTTGAGCTCGCGTCGAAGATCCTCGTCGGCGAGTGCTGCCGGATCGATACCGTGCGGGTGCTCGGCCATCAAAGCTCCTCAGCCTCAGGTGCGATCTGGCAGCCGCTGCTTGGCGCCAGTCCTGCCGCGCGGCCTGGGCACCGCGCGCCTCGCTGAGATTATGCCCTGCGGACGGCGCCGGACGTGCGGGCGTCCATCGCGAGCGCCGGTCACCAGCAACCGCATGATCCAGAAACGTCCGCGAGATTCCACAGCTCTGCCTACAGTCTGGCGTGATGCCGACTAAACCCCAGGAGGCCTTCCGTGGCGTATCAACAGTGTGGGCAAATCGACCAGCCGCGAGGTCATCGTCGACGCCGTTGAGGCGTCGACGATCCCCGCGACGGCCGACGGCTTCGCCGACTGGGTATCGCCGCACCTGGCCGCACTCGCGGCCCTGGCCGAGCGGCAGGTCGGCGCCGCCGCAGGCGCCGACGTGGTGCAGGAAGCGCTGCTGCGGGCCTGGCGTCGTCGGGAGACCTTTCGGTCTGACCGGGGCACCCCCCGCTCGTGGCTGGTCGCGATCCTGCTGGACCAAGCCCGCCGGCATCGCACGCGCTGGCGATGGACGAATTCGACCTCGCAGCAGCCGGCGAGCGGCCTTGCCGGACCGAGCGGCGACCGGGTCGATCTCGAGCGTGCGATTGGGAGATTGTCCAGGCGCCAGCGCCAGGTCGTCACGCTGCACTACCTGGCAGATCTCGCCGTCGTCGAGGTGGCGGCGGTCCTCGGCATCAGTGAATCTTCGGTCAAAACTCATCTCAGCGCTGCTCGGGCAGGGCTCAAGATGCTTCTGGAGGCGTCGTGACAGACAACGCGAACCATGCGGACGCCGAGATCGACGCCCGGTTGTCGGAGTGGGGACGTGCTTCGCGCGCAGCGGCGCAGCCGGTTGCCGTTCCGGCATCGTTGATGGCTGCCGCTGCCCCCGCTCGCCGGAGCACGGTCGTGCTGCGAATCGGCGCAGGCGTGGCGATGGCCGCCATCGTGGTGGCCACCGTGATCGGCCTGCCGAGGTACCTGCACCTGGACCGGACGGCCGCGCCTTCGATCGGGGGGGTCACCAGCACCGCGACAGCCCGGCCCGGGTTCCAGACGGTCACCTTCCATGGCCTCAGCATCACCGTCCCCAGCTCATGGACCGTCCCCAACTCATGGCTGACACATGGTGGCGAAGATTGCAGCCTCAGCCGGGAATACGTCGGTCTACCTGGCGCTCGCCTACAGTGCGGGTCCACCGATACGCCGAGCATCGCGTTCGTCGAGTTCATCGAGGGAGACGACCCGCTGGGACTGACGGGGCCCATCAAGATCACCAAGACCAGGATCAGCGGTATCGCCGCCACTCGCACCGACGGGCTCTGGGCGGCTCGGGCGGCATTCGGGTACACCGTCCCGACACTGCGGGCATCCGTTCTGATCGTCCCGGCCCAGGGACAGACCGGAGCCGACCTCGCCGGCTCCCTTCAGGTCAACGCGTTCGACAGCCACGGCTGCCCGGCGGCGGTCGCAGACGTGGCAGAGCTGCCTCGGAACAAGCCGCCGGCGCGAGAGGGCGCCGCCGATACCTTGATTCCCGGACGGCCAACCGTGTTGCGGGTGTGCCGCTATGTCCTCGGCCGCATCGAGCAAGGCACTGCCCTGACCGGCCCGCAAGCGACCGGCTTGGTCACCGTGCTGGCCCACCTGCCGCCCGGCCTCAACCGAGCGGACCCGGACACGTTCTCGCCCGAGCTATGCCACACCTCCGCCGGGGACGTGAACACGATCGCCGGGAACGACGTCGCCAGCGATGGCGAGGCCTACCGGATCCAAGCGGACTACCCGGTTGGAAAGCCGGTGGTCGTCGTGGTCCGACTCGGGTTGTGTGGCGACCTGGGCGCATCCAACGGAAGCCGGACCGGGCAACGCACCGATGCACTCGTGAAGGCCGTGACGGATCTCGTCCGCAATACGGGCGGAATCAGCCCTCTTCTGCCGGTGCGGTGACGGCTGCTCCGGCGACTCACAGCGGCAGGCGCTCCTGCTCCGGTACGGCGACCGGCTCGATCAGCTCCGGCCCGTCGTTGCGGACGTTGCCCACCGCCGGTGCCACCACGTAGGGCTCCAGCCGGGCCTCCGGGATCTGGTCCAGGATCTGGCGCGCGGTCGCCGGGTCGTCGCTGGAGCAGTCCAGCCAGGCCGCCCGCAGCTCGGGCGGCACCAGCACCGGGTTGCGGTCGTGGATCTCACCCAGCAGGTCGGTGGCCTGCTGGGTGATGACCGTGCACGTCCACAGCCACCGGTTTGGGTCATCCTCCGCCAGCGCCGGATCGCGCCACAGCTCGTAGAGCCCTGCCATCGCCAGCAGCCGGCCGTCCGGGTCGTGCAGGAAGTACGGGACCTTGCCGTTATCGGTCTTCTGCCACTCGTAGTAGCCCTCGGCCGGCAGCAGGCACCGGCGACGGGCCGCGGCCTTCTTGAACGCCGGCTTCTCGGTCACCGTCTCGATCCGGGCGTTGATCATCCGGGCGCCGCCCTTGGCATCGGAGGACCAGCTGGGCACCAGTCCCCAGCGCAGCGTCCGCAGCTGGCGCACCGCCTTCTCCGGCTCGCCCTGCTGGGTGGACTCCTTCGGCGGCCGTTGCAGGATCACCCGCACCGGATCGGTGGGAGCGACGTTCCACGACGGCGCCGGCTGCTCACCCACCACCTCCTCGATTTCGAACTCGGAGAGGAGATCGGCTGTCGAGGCAGAACTCACGTAGCGACCGCACATGACCTCGATTGTGCCGCACCGCCGCTGCGGGCAGCGCTCGATGCGGCAGGATGGCGATCCAGGAACCCGGGCGGGGGAAGAAGGAGGAGCAGGTGAGGCGATGCCACGGTTGACGATCGCGACCCCCGTCGGCCCGGCGGTGGTCGAACTGGACACCGCGACGGGCGCGCGACGACTGCTGGTGATCGGGCACGGAGCCGGCGGCTCGGTCGAGGCACCGGACATCCTGGCCGTGCGCAAGGCCTGCCTGGCCGGCGGGATCAGTGTCGCCCGGGTGACCCAGCCGTACCGGGTGGCGGGCCAGAAGTCGATCCCGCCGATCGGCACGCTGGATCAGGCCTGGCGCGCGGTGATCGCCTCGCTGGGCAGGCGCAAGGCCACCGCCGGACTCGACTTCGTCTACGGCGGCCGGTCCTCCGGAGCCCGGGTCGCCTGCCGGACGGCCGCGGACGAGGCCACCACACCGCGGGCGGTGGCGGTGGTGGCGCTGGCATTCCCGGTGCACCCGCCCGGCCGCCCGGAGAAGTCCCGGCTGCCGGAGCTGGCCGGCGTGCCGGTTCCGGTGCTGGTCGTGCAGGGCGTCAGCGACCCGTTCGGAATGCCCGATCCCGCCCCGGGCCGGCGGGTCGAGCAGATGCCCGGCGACCATGGGCTCAGGCGCGACACCGCCGGGATCGGCAAGCTGGTCGCGGGCTGGATCGCCGACCTGGAGTAGGTGTCGGGCGTGACAACCCGATCGCGGCAGTGCCAGAGTCGGGACATGAGCGACGACACCGCCGGCATCACCGAATTCCTTGCCGCCCGCGACCTGCTGCTGGACACCCGCGGCGACTACGCCCGCGCCTACCGGCAGTTCGACTGGCCGCGGCCGGAACGGTTCAACTGGGCGCTGGAGTATTTCGACGGGGTGCTGGCAGCAGAGCGCGGCGGCCAGGACGCGCTGCGGCTGATCGAGGACGACGGCAGCCGGGCGAGCTACACCTTCGGGCAGCTGTCGGACCGGTCGTCGCGGTTGGCCGGCTGGCTGGCCGCCAACGGCGTCAGCCGCGGCATGCGGGTGTTGCTGGTGCTCGGCAACCAGGTGGAGCTGTGGGAATCCATGCTGGCCTGCATGAAGCTGGGCGCGGTGATCATCCCGGCCACCACGCTGCTGTCGCCGGCGGACATCGCCGACCGGCTGGAGCGTGGCGCTGTCGGGGCCGTTATCAGCCGGTCGGACCTGACCGCGGGTTTCGGCGCTGCCGATCGACAGGCTGCCGGCGACTACATCCCGGTCGCGGTGGGCGAGCCGGTGGCCGGCTGGCTGCACTACGCCGAGGCCGCCGGCTTCGAGGAGCCCTACCAGCCGGAGGTGCCGACCGCGGGCTCGGATCCGCTGCTGCTCTACTTCACCTCGGGTACCACCGCCAAGCCCAAGCTGGTGGAGCACACCCACCTCAGCTATCCGGTCGGGCACCTGTCGACGATGTACTGGATCGGGCTGCGTCCCGGTGACGTGCACCTGAACGTCTCCTCGCCGGGTTGGGCCAAGCACGCCTGGTCATGCTTCTTCGCGCCGTGGAACGCCGGCGCCACCGTGGTGCTGTTCAACTACGCCCGCTTCGACGCGGCCCGGATGCTGGACGTCCTGCGCGACGCCGGCGTGACCACCTTCTGCGCGCCGCCGACCGTGTGGCGGATGCTGGTGCAGCAGGACCTGACGAAGTGGCAGTTGCCGCTGCGCGAGGTGGTCGGGGCCGGCGAGCCGTTGAACCCGGAGGTGATCGAGCGGGTGCGGCGTGCCTGGTCGCTGACGATCAGGGACGGCTTCGGCCAGACCGAGACCACCGCCCAGATCGGCAACCCGCCCGGTGAACCGGTCAAGCCAGGATCGATGGGGCGGCCGCTGCCCGGCTACCGGGTGGTGCTGGCCGACCCGGTGACGGGTCAAGCTGAGGGAGCATCGCAGCGAGGAACGAGCGAGGAGCGGACCGAAGTGGCGGCTCAAGCTGAGGGAGCATCGGAGGGCGAGATCTGCCTCGATCTCACCGAGCGGCCGGTGGGCCTGATGGTGGGTTACCGCGACGACGCCGAGCGCAACGACGCGGCGATGGCACACGGGCTCTACCACACCGGCGATGTCGCCACCATCGACGACGACGGCTACATCACCTACGTCGGGCGGACCGACGACGTGTTCAAGTCCAGCGACTACCGGATCAGCCCGTTCGAGCTGGAGTCGGTGCTGATCGAGCACGAGGCCGTGGCCGAGGCCGCCATCGTGCCCGCTCCCGACGCACTCCGGCTCTCGGTGCCCAAGGCCTACGTGGTTCTGGCCGGCGGCTTCACACCGGACGCCGAGACGGCACGCTCCATCCTCGGGTACGCCCGCGAGCACCTGGCCCCGTACAAGCGGATCCGCCGGTTGGAGTTCGCGGAGCTGCCGAAGACCATCAGCGGCAAGATCCGTCGGGTCGAGCTGCGGAACAGCGAGAGCGAGCGGACCGAGCGCTCCCCCGGCGAGTTCCGCGAC
>NZ_DASVQG010000124.1:0-3127 GCF_036389215.1 Jatrophihabitans sp. | reverse complement strand
GACATCCCGCTCAGCGGGGTGCCGGGGTTCTCCGGCGGCAGTCCCCAGGCGTCCAGCCCGCCCTGCATCTGGCCCACCTGGTTGAACTGGCTGGTCTCGATGTCGTAGGCGAGCGTACGGACCACGCCGTCGGTGCTGTGGTCGCGGACGTAGCCGGCCATCGTCACCGCCTGCCGGTGATGCGCGGACATGTCCCAGGCGAGGCCGGCGTCCACCGATGAGGCGTCCGGTGCGGCCGAGCCGCTGCGGTGCCCGGCGATATAGCCTGCCGCGCCGGCCAGCGTCAGGGTGGCGAGGCAGAGCACCGCGATCAGCAACTTGTGCAGCAGCCCGCCGGCAACTGGCGGCTCGTCAGCCGCCAGTTGCGGGCGTTCGGTGCTCACGACCATCTCGAATCAGGACTCCGCCGGCTCAGGGCTGTGCCGGCTCAGGACTCTGCCGGGTGGCCAGCAGTGCTGGGAGTGGACTTGAAGCCCGGGTTGCTGCAGCTGGCACCCAGTTCGGGGGTGTTGGTCCGACTCTGCCGCAGCGTGTCGATGAACCGCTTCACCCGAGAGTCGGTGGCCGAGTCCACGAACAGCTGGTAGCCCCAGGCCTGCAGTGACACGTTGGACTTCAGCCCGGCATACGGGGTGAGCATCGTGTACGGGTGGCCGGACACCAGCTTGGTGAGCACGTCGAGCTGCTCGGCGGGCAGGCCTGGCTTGTAGGTGATCCAGACCGCGCCGTGCTCCAGGCCGTGCACGGCATTCTCGCTCGCGATCTGAACGGGGTACACGGTGCCGTCGCAGTCCGCCCAGATCGGCGAGTGCGGGCCGCCCATGGGCGGGGACTCGGCATAGCTGATCACGCCGGCCTTGTGATCACCGCCGCTGAAGACCTTGTGGGTGATCCCCGGGATCTTGTCCGGGTTCGAGTTGTCGCTCTTCTTCTTGTTCTGGCTCACCGCGTACCCGATCACCCCGATCGCCAGCAACACGATCAGCACGGTGGCGATGATCAGCCCCCACGGCGTCTGGCGCTGGTTGACGATCTTCTTGGACTGGGCCCGGTTGGCCGGGGTACGGGTCACTGCCTTGCCAGCGGCAGTGCTGCCGGTGACGGCCTTGCCAGGCTCGTTCTTCTTCGGGCCACCGGACGCTGGCTTCGTCGGATTGGTCATCGGGTCGCTTTCGTTCCGTTGGGCCCAGCGCACGCTGGCCGCCTTCTCGGGCAGAGTCTAGGTCCACTACCTGTGTAATGCTTCGGCGGCCGCGCGGCTGGATGGCGAGGGGCAGCGCGACAGTCCTGAGAACGGGCTCGCGCCCGGCACTAGGATGGGCCCGGTGACCCCAGACGAACTCAGCCGCGTGCTGCGGAGCGCCGTCGAGCGCGCCGTCGAATCCGGTGCGTTCAGCGCCGAACCGCCGGCCGAGGTTGTCGTCGACCGTCCCAAGAACCGCGCGCACGGCGACTACGCCAGCAACGTCGCGATGCGGCTGGCCAAGGCCGCCGGACGCCCGCCCCGCGAGATCGCCGAGGCGATCGCCAAGGTGCTGCTGGACGTCGAGGGCATCGCCGCCGTGGAGGTGGCCGGTCCCGGCTTTCTCAACATCACCCTCGACAGCGCCAGCCTCGGCAGCCTGGCCAAGTCCATCGTCGAGCAGGGCGCTGACTACGGCCGCTCGACGACCCTGGCAGGGGAGCGGGTCAACCTCGAGTTCGTCTCGGCCAACCCGACCGGCCCGGTGCACATCGGCGGCGTCCGGTGGGCCGCGGTGGGCGACTCGCTGGCGCGGGTGCTGCAGGCCAGTGGCGCCGAGGTGAGCAGGGAGTACTACTTCAACGACCACGGTGCCCAGGTGGACCGGTTCGCCCGGTCGTTGCTGGCCGCCGCGCTCGGCGAGGACGTCCCCGAGGACGGCTACGCAGGCTCCTACATCAGCGAGATCGCCGAGCGGATCGTCGCCGGGCACCCCGAGGCCACCGCTCTGCCGCGCGAGCAGGCCCAGGAGCTGTTCCGCGGCGTCGGCGTCGAGCTGATGTTCGCCGAGATCAAGCAGAGCCTGCACGACTTCGGCGTCGACTTCGACGTCTACTTCCATGAGAACTCCCTGCACGAATCAGGCGCGGTGCAGCGGGCGGTGGCCCGGCTGCGCGAGCAGGGCCGGATCTACGAGGCCGACGGAGCGATCTGGCTGCGGACCACCGACTTCGGTGACGACAAGGACCGGGTGGTCATCAAGCGCGACGGCGACGCCGCCTACATCGCCGGCGACCTCGCCTACTACCTGGACAAGCGCGAGCGCGGCTTCAACCGGGTGATCATCATGCTGGGCGCCGACCACCACGGCTATGTCGGCCGGCTGATGGCGATGTGCGCCTGCTTCGGTGACATCCCGGGGGTGAACCTGCAGATCCTGATCGGGCAGATGGTGAACCTGGTCAAGGACGGCAAGCCGGTCCGGATGGGCAAGCGGGCTGGCAACGTGATCACGCTGGAGGACCTGGTGGACGCGGTCGGAGTGGATGCCGCCCGCTACCAGCTGGCCCGCTCGTCGGCCGACTCGACGCTGGACATCGACCTCGACCTGCTGACCCGGGCCACCAACGAGAACCCGGTGCACTACGTGCAGTACGCCCACGCCCGGACGGTCAACGTGATGAAGAACGCCGCCGCGGTCGGCATCGGGCTCGACGTCTTCGAGCCGAGCCTGCTGACCCACGAGACCGAAACGGCGTTGCTGACCTCACTCGGTGAGTTCGGGCGGGTGGTGGCCCAGGCCGCCGAGCTGCGCGAGCCGCACCGGGTGGCCCGCTACCTCGAGGCGCTGGCGGGGGAGTTCCACCGCTGGTACGACTCCTGCCGGGTGCTGCCGGTCGGCGACGAGCCGATCACCGATGTCAACCGCACCCGGCTCTGGCTCGACGTCGCGACCAGGACGGTGCTGGCCAACGGCCTGTCGATGCTCGGGGTGTCAGCACCCGAACGCAAGTAGCGAAGGTCCCCGCAGTGAAGGTCCCGCAGTGAAGGTCCGCGCAGTGAAGTTCCCCGCAGTGAAGGTCCGCGTAGTGAAGGTCCCGCAGTGAAGGTCCCGCAGTGAAGGTCCGCGTAGTGAAGTTCCCCGCAGTGAAGGGCATAGCCCGG
>NZ_DASVQG010000123.1:0-5763 GCF_036389215.1 Jatrophihabitans sp. | reverse complement strand
CGGTTCCCGGCGCGCCCACCGCGGTACGGGGCACCGGCAGCGCCGCCTACAACGTCGCGCTCACCCTCGGCGCGGCGTCGAGCGACAACGTCGGAGTCGTGGCCTATGACATCTACCGGGACGGCGCCTACCGGGCCACCGTGCCCGCCACCGTGTCGAAGTGGACCGACATCGCCGTACCGGTCGGAACGCACACCTGGGCCAGCGCGGCCCGGGACCAGCGCGGCAACGCATCGGCGCTGAGCCCATCCTCGGCCGCCGTGGCCGTGCCCGACACCACCGCCCCGACCGCGCCCATCCTGTCAGCAGCCGCCGGTCCCCCCAACGAGATCGACCTGAGCTGGACCGGCGCCAGCGACAACGTCGGGGTGACCAGCTACTCGATCACCCGCGACGGCGCCGCGGCGGCAACCGGGATCACCACGACGACCTGGGCCGACACCGGGCTGACCGCGGGGTCGGTCCACAGTTACGTCGTGACCGCACGGGACGCGGCCGGCAATACCTCGCCACCCAGCAATACCGCCACGGCCACCGTCGGTTCTCCCACCGTGCCGGTCGGACCGGTGACGAACCTGAGCGCCAGCCAGCGCAGCACGCCGGGGCAGGTGATCATCGACTGGTCACCGCCCGGCACGGGCAGCGCGAGCTCATACGACGTCTACCGCGACGCCCAGCAGATCGCCTCGGGGCTGACGAGCACGACGTTCCTCGACACCGCCGCCCTCGACAGCACGTCGGTGACCTATACCGTGGTTTCGACCGACAGCGCAGGCAACTCCGCATCGGCAAGCGTCAGCATCGTCGCCGACTGGACCGCGCCCACCCAGCCACCGGGGCTCGCCGTGGTGGCGACCACCGCCACCACGGCGTCGCTCACCTTCGCGGCCTCCACCGACGCGGTCGGGGTCACCGGCTACACCGTCACACGGACCGATCCCGATGCAACCGTCAGCACGATCGCGATCCTGGGCCCCGGCGACCCGAGGTCGGTCACCGACACCGGCCGGACGCCGGGCGCGACCTACCGGTACAGCGTCGCCGCCCGGGACGCGGCCGGTAACGTCTCGACGGTGGCGACCGCGGCGCTGACGATGCCGCTCTTCGCCGAGAACTTCGACTCCGGCTCGCTGTCGAACCCGCCCTGGACCGCGCCGACCACCGGCCTGGTGCTCCAGCAGACCGTCGTGCATTCCGGCGGCTGGGCAGCCCAGGAGACCTCCACCGGTGCCGCGACCTGGGCGGCCGCCCAGTTGCCCGGCAGCTACCGAGCGGTACACGCCTCGGCCTGGGTGAACGTCCGGAGCCGCAGCACCTCGGCCGGGTTCCTGAAGCTGCGGACGGCGTCCGGCGCCTTCATCGCCTACCTGTACGTCAATGCCAGCGGCTACCTGTCGGTCCGCAATGACGCCGGAAGCGTCACGCACGTCAGCACGACGCCGGTCAGCACCGGGCAATGGCACAAGGTCGAGTACTACCTCGACACGAATCCCGGTGGCCCGATCACCATCACCGCTGCCCTGGACGGCACCGCCGTGACCTTCAGCACCCCGGTCACCAGCACCGAGACCCTCGGAACGACGCCGATCGGTCAGCTGGTGCTCGGCGACACGGTCACCGGCCGCAGCTACGACATCGCCATCGACGACCTGACCGTCGACACCCAACCGAGGTGAACCGGGTATCCATCCGCCTGGCATCGGCCGGCGTTCGCCTCAGTAGTGGAACCGCTCGATGGGCGGCAGCCATCGCGATCATCGCTCGGCGCGCCAACCCCGGCTGGCCGAGACAGTGCCGCCGGCCTCGATGAGTAGCGCCTCATAACCGTCGAGATCCTCGATCCATCGCAGAGCCTGTCTACCCAGGACGAAGGCCGCGGTCGCGTAGGCGTCGGCGAAGGTGAGTGATGGCCCCACCACGCTCGCACTGGCAAGCGCGGCCGCCGGACGAGCGGTGAACGGGTCGAGGATGTGCTGACCGCGCTCGGCCACTCCCGAGGTGGCGACGGCGAAGTCGCGGCCGGCCACCGTACGGGCGATCCGGGAGCGGTCGGCGGGATCGCTGATACCGACCACCCACGGCCGGCCCGGTGCCGCTTCGCCGGAGAGTTGCAGGTCGCCGCCGCCGTTGATGGCGTGGTTGACGGCGCCGTGCGCGCGAAGCAGCAGGCTGGCCCGTTCAACCGCCCAGCCCTTCACCAGGCCGGTCGGGTCCAGCCTTCCCTGCGGCATGGCGCTGAACGCGCCGCCGGTGGTGACCTGGACCCGCGCGCACAGCTCGAGTACGAGCCCCACCTCGGGATCGGCGTCCTCGACGCGCAGTTCGCCGCGCTGGATGCGGTTGATGTCACTGGCGGGCTGGTAGGTGCTGAATACGGCGTCCACCCGGTGGAGCCAGCCGACGACGTCGGCAATGGCCGCACTCCAGCCACCCGGGTCACGGACGTCGATGGTGAACGCCGTGCCCATGCAGTGCTCGACGCGCACCGTGCGGGAACGCTCGATGCTGGTCATCTCACAGGCCGGCCTTGTCCAGGGCGCTCTGCAGCGACCCGAGGTAACCCTCGCTGGTGTAGGTCGCGCCGGACACCATGTCGATGCTCGCGCTCTTGGCCGACAACGCCTCCTGGTTGAGCTGCGGGATGGCGTAGGCGTTGATCTGCTCGTCGCGAGGGTTGTTCCGCGGGTACTCGATGGCGGTGACGGCGGTGATCGTCCCGTTCCGCACGGTGATCTGCACCTGCACCGGTCCCCACCGGGTGTCGACGGCATCGCCGGTCACCGTCTTCGTCGCCGACGTGCTGGCGGCGCTCGACGGGACGGTGGACGGTGTCGTGGCGGCACCTGGCGTCGTGGCCGCACCTGGCGTCGTGGCGGCGTTCGACGTCCCTGCGGATGAGGAATTGTTGCCGGGATCGGTGGTGCTGGTCGCCACCGGCACGCCGGCAGCGCCGGTGCTGTGGGTCTTGAAGTTCAGCAGCATCACCAATCCGGTGACGGTGCTGAACAGGGCAAGTGCGACTCGTCGCATGAGAGGTGTCCTTAGCGTGCAGGGGTCTTGGCTGGGAAGGGGGCTGGAAGGGTGGCTGGAAGTGGCTAGAACTCGAACGATTCGTGGTGGATGCGCCGGCGCGGCACCTTCGCGGCACGCAACGCGGACACGACGGAGGCGGCCATCGGTTCGGGCCCGCACAGGTACACGTCGTAGTCGGGCAGGTCCGGGATGTTCGTGGTGAGCGCCGGCGCCGACAACGGGTCGTACCCCAGCTCGCCGCGCCGGCCGGTGACGATGTGCAGCCGGGCGCCGCGCTGCTGGGCGATGGCGGTCAGTTCGTCGCCGAACACCACGTCGGTGTCGCGGCTCACCCGGTAGAGCAGCGTGAGGTCACCAGGCCTGGCAGGCAGTGACTCGAACAGCGCCCGCAGCGGGGTGATCCCGATACCACCGGCGATGAGCAGCACCTTCCGCCGGCTGCGCCTGGCCGCCGTCATGGCGCCGTACGGGCCTTCGGCGAGCACCCTGGTGCCGGGGCGCAGCCGGGCAAGGGCCGCACTGTGCTCGCCGAGGTCCTTGGCGGTGATCCGCAGCGTGTCGCCGTGCGGGGCCGCCGACAGCGAGTACGGGTTGGACGCCCACCACAGGTCGCGGGTGAGGAATCGCCAGCGGAAGAACTGGCCGGACTCCGCTCGCAGCTCCTGCAGATCACGCCCGTGGACGACGATCGACACCACGCCGGGCGCTTGCGGGTAGACGGCCACCACCCGCAGCCGGTGGCGCAAGGCCTGCCGGACCGGCACCGCGAAGCGGTACCAGCCGATCGCGGCGGCAACCCCGAGGTACAGGGCCGACCACACGACCCGCGCCGGACGGTTGGTCATGAAGTCCGCGCCGGTGGAGAACTGGTGACTGAACGCCAGCGCGACCGCGAGGTAGGTGTAGAAGTGCAGGAAGTACCAGGTCTCGTAGCGCATCCGTCGGCGCGCGGCGCGTGCCGAGACCGCACCCACCGCGACCAGCAGCAGCCCGGCGACCGTCGCCATCAGCACGTCCGGGTAGCTCATCAGCAGCGTGGAGGTCTGGCTGAGGACGTCGGTGTGCGCGGTGACCGCGTAGCCCCAGACGATCAGCAGGCCGTGCGCGATGACCAGGCTGACGGTGTAGCGGCCGCCGTGAGCGTGCCAGCGTGCCAGCCGGTCGGCGCCGATGCCGCGCTCGAGCGGTGGGATGCGCGCCATCAGGGCGACCAGCACGACGACGCCGTAGCCGGCGAGCAGGCCGGTGACCCGCCCGGCATTGGTCAACCAGTCCCCCAGGCCGCTGACCGAGCTGGTGTCCTGCCACCACAGCGCGATCGTGGCGAGCGCCCCGGCCGCGATGACGGCGAGCACCATGCCTGGGTTGGTTCCCGTCGAAGGGGCTGCTGCCCGGACGGGTCCCGGCACCGAAGCCGTCCCGGCCGGGCGGCGGTCGTTCAGAATTGCGGTCATGGATCATTTGTGCCCGACCGACCTTGGCCGTTCCTGCATGCAACCTGGGTGTTTGCTGAGGGCGCTTCCGGTCAGCCGCTGCTCCGCCGTAGGGTTCAGGCGTGACCGCATACCAACTCGAAGACATCCTGCCGGCTGACGTCGAGGGCACCCTCGCCTTCGACGGCGCCGAGACCTGGTACCGGATCACCGGTGATCTCGACAGCGGCATCGTCCCGTTGGTCGTCGCCCACGGTGGCCCCGGGTGCACCCACGACTACCTGCTGCGGCTCACGGCGCTGGCCCGCACCGGACGCCCGGTGATCCACTACGACCAGCTGGGCAACGGCAGGTCCACCCACCTGCCGGACGCGGCCCCGAGCTACTGGACACCCGAACTGTTCGTGGCCGAGTTGGACAATCTGCTCACCGGCCTCGGCATAGCCGAGGCCTACCACCTGCTCGGGCAGTCCTGGGGCGGCATGCTCGGTGCCGAATTTGCGGTGCGGCAGCCAGCTGGCCTCCAGCGCCTGGTGATCGCCAACTCCCCGGCCTCGATGCCGCTGTGGAGCCAGGCGGCCAACTCGCTGCGGGCGGAACTGCCGGCAGCGGTGAACGAGACCTTGCTGGAGCATGAGCGGGCAGGCACGACCGATTCGCCGGAGTACCGGCAGGCGATGCTGGTGTTCTATGACCGCCACGTCTGCCGGGTGGTCCCCAACCCACCCGAGGTCGCGGCCAGCCTCGCCGCGATCGACAACGATCCGACCGTGTACACCACGATGAACGGTCCGAGTGAGTTCCACGTGCTGGGATCGCTGAAGACCTGGTCCATCGTCGACCGGCTGCCTCTCATCCAGGTGCCCACCCTGATCATCTCCGGGCGCTACGACGAGGCAGCGCCGGTGGCGGTGCGCCCGTTCTTCGACCTGATTCCCGATGCCCGCTGGCGGATCTTCGACGAGTCGAGCCACATGCCCCATGTCGAGGAGACCCAGCGCTACCTGAGGGTCGTTCAGAGCTTCCTCGAGGGGGCCGAGCCGGACGGCGCCGACCCCGTCTGACGGTTGGGTGATGTGACGTCAGGTCAGACCGGAGAGGTTGACCGCTCACACCGGAATTTTGGGCTTACTGAGGGGGCGTAATGCGCTCTAGTTGTACCCGGTCATGACGTTGGTGTCGCTCGGATGATCTTGACGTAGGGAGAGCCCCCGGTTGGGGTGTGGCTTGTCTAGGACCTACGCCAGCCGGAGGCTCTCGTGCCACACGCTAATGCCCGCACCACGTTCCATGCCCG
>NZ_DASVQG010000122.1:0-16765 GCF_036389215.1 Jatrophihabitans sp. | reverse complement strand
CACCTTCAGGTGCCATCCGGTGTCGGCCTCGCCGGTGCGCCGGCGCAGGGTCAGCCGGGACCGCAGCAGGTTGTGCTCGGCGGTGTCGTAGTAGGCGCTGGACAGCTGCACCGTCTGGCTCTGCACGCTGCAGCCAGGGCCGGCGAACTCGGCCAGGTCCCCGATCGTGAAGTCCGGGGCGACGTCGAACTTGGTCTCGATCTCGCGCTGAGTGTCGGCCACTGTGTAGTTGTACAGGGTGACTGGTGGGTAGGCGCCACTGATCGGGTGCGAGCGGGGTCAGGCCAGGCCACCAGAGGTTGGCCGGGGCTGACTGGTGATCAATTCGCTGCCGGCGCAACGGCCGGGCATGGCATGATGGGGGTGTCGGCGGCGTTCACGCGCGGGCCGGCTTGATGGGCGGGCAACGCCCAGAAGGGGGTGAATGGTCTCGACTTCGGACGTTGAGATGAGGGGAAGCGGGCCGAGGACCGCATTGCTGACCTCGTTAAAAAAGCGATGCACAAAAAAATAAGCGCCGATTCTAATCGCGCTGACTTCGTTCTCGCTGCCTAAGTAGCGGAACGGGTCTGTCAGCCCGGGTTCGTCACCGGCCCGGATCCTGGCATCAGCTAGGTGACTTACCGAACTCCCCGGTCGCGGGGGAGCACGGGACAACTCACAGCGACTGGGCCTGTCACACCGACTTGTGTGCGTGATCGGTGAGGCCGAGTAGAGACACCGCACACTGCGCCCGGAGAAGACCCATCAAAGCGACGAAGGACCCGGGTTCGATTCCCGGCACCTCCACTCGACAGTGGCCTTTTGGTCATGCGGTGCGAGCCGCTCCCGCTACCTGCTGTACCGCGGGTCCCACCACCGGCCGGGACGCGCTGTGCGGCGACTGCGTGCTGGTCCGGCGCTGGGCTCAGCCGCGTTCGGCGAGCGCCGTGCCCTGGACCCGTGCGGTGATCTTGCCGAAGGCGATCTCGCGCGAGGTCGAGGTGTCGTCCCCGAACGGGGCGAACCCGCAGTCGTCGCAGCTGCCGAGCTGACCGGCCGGGATGAACTCGGCGGCCTCCAGCACCCGATCCCGAACCTGCTCCGGGGTCTCGACCACCGGGTTGATGGGGTCGGTCACCCCGATGAACACCCGCTGGTCCGGCTGCAGGTTGTCCCGGATGATGGACAGGACCCGGCGCCGGTCCGGTTCGCTGGCCAGCTGCAAGTAGAACCGGCCGGCATGCAACCGGAAGAGGCTGGGCAGCAGCTCGGCGTAGTCCACGTCCAGGCTGTGCGTGGAGTCCAGGTCACCGCCCGGGCAGGTGTGCACGCCGATCCGGGCCCGGTCCGATTCGTCGAAGCGGTCAAGCACCAGGTTGTTCAGGGCGATGAACTGCTCCAGCACGCCCTTGGACGGGTCCAGCTTCACCGCGAGCCGGCCGTCGGTGAAGTCGAGTTGGACGGAGTCCGCCCCGGCGTCCAGACACTGCCGGATGTCCCGCTCGGCCTGATCGGCCAAGTCGGCCAGGAAGTCGTCCCGGGAGTAGCCCTCGATCGGCTCCGCCGGATACAGCAGGCTGAGCGCGGACGGTGCGATGACCGCCTGCTTCACCGGCACCGAGGCATAGCCCCGTGCCGCGGTGAGGTAGGACGCGGCGAACGCCTGATACCGGAACGGCCCGGTGGTCAACACCGGCAGTTGCCGCTCATGCCCATCGGCGAAGGGAATGCTCACCCCGCCGGCGGCCAGGCCGGGCAGGCCGTCGATCGGATAGGTGAGGAAACTGGGCTTGGTCTGCTCGCCGTCGGTGATGACCGGCGAACCGGTCTCCTCCAGCCGCTGGATGGTCTCGCGCAATGCCTGCTGCTGCAGCTGGCCGAACTCGTCGGCCCCGATCTTGCCGGCAGCATGGTCGGCCATCCCCTGCAGCAGCGCGGCCGGCCGGGGCACGCTGCCGATCTGCTCGGTCGGGATCGTCATTTCTCTGAGCCTGTCTCGGACATGCGGCCAACCTAACGACCCGAGCCGGATCGCGAAAGTCGCAATCTGGCCGTATGCAGCTGATGCGACGAACAGGCTGGAGTCCTCCGGAACAGCCGGCCGGTTTCCCGGCTATGTCGCGGCACGCTAGACGCGAACGCCCGTCGCCCTCGAACTGGTGGATACCATTATGGACCAAGTTACGATACTGGTTCGGCCCACGGCCCGCGCCCTTCCAAGATGGAGCGGCGTCCGTCGAGTGGAAGCTCCGCGCCATCACGTTCGCGCACCTCGCCGTTGGCTCCCGCCATGCGGGCAGCCACGGAATCGATCCGTGAGCGCGCTCTCACCCAGCATTTCCGGATGGCGATCCCACGGCTATCGTCACATCATGGACCACGCACAGCACCACCTCGGGCGGCGGACGCCGGCCCCGTTGCGCCCCGCGGCGATCACGGCATCGCTGGCACTGATCGCACTGCTCTTCTCCGTGACGACGGCTGGAACCGCCGCGGCGGCGCCCTCGCGACCCGCCGCCAGCGCAGGGCACCCGCGGCCGGCGCCGGGGCAGCCGAACCTCGGCCCCAACGTCCTGGTGTTCGACCCCTCGATGCCGCAGAGCCAGATCCAGGCCGCCGTGGACGCGATCGCCGCCCAGCAGATTCCGAACCAGTTCGGCCCCCAGCGGTACGCGCTGCTGTTCAAGCCCGGCACGTACGGCTCGGCGGCCTCTCCGCTGAACTTCCAGGTCGGCTACTACACCGAGGTTGCCGGGCTCGGGCAGAACCCGGGAGACGTCGTCATCAACGGCGCCATCGACGTCTTCAACCAGTGCGACGCCTCCGGATGCATCGCCCTGAACAACTTCTGGCGTTCGATGTCGAACCTCACGATCAACGTCGCCAATCCGGCCACCGGCGTCTACTCCGGCTGCCACAGCGGTGAGTTCTGGGCCGTGTCGCAGGCGGCACCGATGCGCCGGGTCCATGTCAACGGCCTGACCACGCTGATGGACTACTGCACCGGCCCGGCGTTCGCCAGCGGCGGCTTCATCGCCGACTCGCGCTTCGACGGCAGCACCGTGGTCAACGGTTCGCAGCAGCAGTTCTTCGTGCGCAACAGCACCCTCGACGGGTGGTCCAACGGCGTGTGGAACCAGGTCTTCGCCGGCGTGAACAACGCACCGGCGCAGTGCTTCCCGGCCGTGAGCGGAGGCTGCGGGCCCTACACCACCCTCGCGGCGACCCCGGCAAGCAAGGAGAAGCCGTACCTCTACGTCGACCAAGCGGGTGCCTACCGGGTGTTCGTCCCGTCGGCTGCCACCCACTCCGTCGGCGAGACCTGGTCGGCCACGACCCAGACGCCCGGCCGCTCGATCCCGCTGTCGGACTTCTACGTGGCCTCGCCCGCCGATTCGGCGCGCACCCTGAACCAGCAGCTCGCCCGCGGGCGGAACCTGCTGCTCACCCCCGGCGTCTACAACCTGGACTCGGCGGTGCGGGTCAAGCGGTCCGGCACCATCGTGCTCGGCCTCGGGCTGGCGAGCATCACCCCCACCCGCGGCAACATCGCGATGACGGTCGAGCACCCCGCGGGCGTCGACATCGCCGGCATCGTGTTCGACGCCGGCCCGATCAACTCCCCGGTCCTGCTGCAGATCGGCAAGAAGGCCGACCATCACCCAGCCGGCGGGGCGAGCAGGGGCGAGCCCACCGCGCTGCAGGACGTGTTCTTCCGGATCGGCGGGGCGCACCTCGGCAAGGCGACGGTGAGCCTGCTCGTCAACAGCGACAACGTGATCCTGGACGACATCTGGGCCTGGCGTGCCGACCACGGCGCCGGCGTCGGCTGGACGCAGAACACCGCTGACACCGGGCTCGTCGTGAACGGCGACAACGTCACCGCGACCGGCCTGTTCGTCGAGCACTACCAGAAGACCGAGGTCATCTGGAACGGCGAGAACGGCATCGTCGTGTTCTTCCAGAACGAGATGCCCTACGACGTCCCGAGCCAGGCGGCCTGGATGTCGGCGCCCGGCGTCGAGGGCTACGCCGCCTTCAAGGTCGGGCCGCAGGTGAAGCACTTCACCGGCTACGGCATGGGGTCCTACAGCTTCTTCAACCAGGGCATCGACATCTTCGCGGCAAACGCCTTCGTGGTGCCGGTAACCCCGGGCGTGACCATGCACGACCTGTTGACGATCTTCCTGGATCCCGTCAACGGCAGGGGCGGGATCCGCAACGTCATCAACGGCGTGGGCGGTTCCTCGACGATCGCCAACCCCGACGTGCCGGTCACGGTGGTCAATTACCCCTAGGTCTACGCACGAAGGCCCGTCCGTAGACGCGCACAGAGGGGTGAATGGTCTCGACTTCGGACGTTGAGATGAGGGGAAGCGGGCCGGGGACCGCATTGCTGACCTCGTTGAAAAAGCGATGCACAAAATATGCGCCGATTCTGATGGCGCTGAGTTTGTTCTCGCTGCCCAAGTAGCGGAACGGGGTCTGTCAGCCCGGGTTCGTCACCGGCCCGGTTCCTGGCATCAGCCAGGTGACTTACCGACCTTTTCGGCCGCGGGGCCCCGTCTGATTACGGTGTGATGATGCAGCTCCCAGCCGGTAGGGCTCGGAGCCCGACAGTATATGTTTGTCCGGTTTCTCCGGGGGAGGCGCGCGTGACTGGACTTGCCGTTCCGGCTGGCATCGTTGTGCGCGCGGCGGCCCCTGCTGACGCCGCGCGCGTGGCCGAGGTGCACGTCGCCTCGTGGCGTGCTGCTTACCGGGGCTTGATGCCGCAGGCGCTCCTTGACGGCCTGTCCGTGGAACGTCGGACGGTCGGGTGGGAGCGCAGCATCTCCGACGGTTCGACGCGGGTCCTTGTCGCGGCCGAGCCGGCCGGCGCCGTTGTCGGGTTCGTGGCGACCGGCGACTGCCGAGACGACGACGCTGGGCAGGGCGTCGGCGAGCTGTTCGCCATCTACCTCGACCCCGCCTGGTGGGACCGGGGTGTTGGGCGTGGGCTGTTCGAGGCGGGCACGGCGGCGCTCGCGTCCGAGTTCGACGAGGCGACGTTGTGGGTGTTGGACACGAACGCTCGTGCGCGAGGGTTCTACGAGCGCAACGGCTGGCAGCCGGACGGGGCGACGAAGCGCGCGACCATTGGCGACACCGAGGTCGAGGAGGTCCGCTACCGGCGCCGCCTCGCAGGTCAGCGCAGCGAGGGCTGACCGCGCCGATCGCGGTTGGTGCGCTGCGCGGCGGCGGGCTGGCCGGCTCCGACCTCTGCGGCCTCACGCAGGATGCGGTGGTAGGTGCCGACATCATCCCGGTTGTTCACGTCGCCAAACTCGCAGGTCCGCTGGCCTGCTCGTCAGCCGAACAGCGGCCGAGCCGGAGATCCTTTCGAATCTCGGGAGCCTGCCCTGCGGAAGTGTTCCGGCGTTCAGGAGAACTTGCTGCCGGGAATGCGGGGAAACTTGTCGAGCCCGAACACCTCGACCTGCGGCGAACGCTGCTGCACCAGCACCCCGCCATCGACGACCAGGCAGGCGCCGGTGACGTAGGCGGCGTCGTCGGAGGCCAGGAACACCGCCGGTCCGGCGATATCCTCCGGCGTCCCGCCCCGGCCCAGCGGCACCGTCTCGTCCCGCAGCTTGCGCGCCGCCGGTTCCAGATGCGCGGGGTTGGTGGCGATGAGCCCTGGCACCAGGGCGTTCACCCTGATGCCGTACGGCGCCAGGTCGAGTGCCAGGCTGCGGGTCATCGCCTCGATGGCGCCCTTGGTGGCGTCGTAGGCCACCATGCCGCGGTGCGAGCGGTTCGCTCCGCCGCTGGACATGTTGATCACGCAGCCGCCGCCGGCGGCCGCCATCAGGCCGGCGACCCCGCGGGTGCACAGGTAGTGGCTCGTGAGGTTGGTCCGCACCAGCCGGTCCCACCAGTCCTGGTCGCTGTCCAGGAAATGACGCAGCGTCGTGACGTCGCCGGCATTGTTGACCAGGATGTCGACGCGTGCGAACCGGTCCAGCGTCGCCTGGATCAACCGGTCGACATCGGCGGCGACGCCTGCGTCACCCCCCACGCCGATCACCTTCCCGCCGTCCTCGCCGATGGCTCGCGCCGCGCTCTCGGCACCGGCGACGTCGATGTCCGACAGCGCGATGCAGGCGCCTTCGGCGGCGAATCGGCTGGCGATCGCGAAGCCGATGCCGCGGGCGGCGCCGGTGACGATCGCTACCTTGCCGGTCAGTTCAGCTCTCGGTGCTCCCATGACGTCCTTCTCGTGAGTGGGATGGCTGGTGAGTGGGATGGCTGGCGAGGTTCAGATGACGATCGGCTCCACCCGGTTGCCGTCCGCGTCGGCGAACCGCTCGGCCCGCAACGGTGCCAGGTCGATCGAGGGCTGCCGACCGGTCACCAGCTCGGCAAGGTGCTCGCCGACCGCTGGTGAGAGTTGAAAGCCATGGCCCGAGAAGCCGGTGGCGTAGTAGAAGCCGCTCAGGTGTGCTGAGTGGCCGACCATGGCGTTGTGGTCCGGGCTCATGTCGTAGTCGCCGTGCCAGGTGGACTTGAGCGGCAGGTCGGCGATCACCGGCAGCCGATGCATCGCCGGTGCCATCATCTCCTCCGCGGTCAGCTCCCGGCCGCCGAAGAGAAGTCCCGGCCCTTCCCGGTGAAAGTAGAAACCGGTGGCGAAGTCGACGGTCAACGGCACGTCGCTGGAAATTCCGCCGCTGTGCGAGGAGAAGAAGATCCGCCGACGTTCCGCGCTGACCGGCAGGTCCACCCCCGCCGTGGCGGCGATCGCCCGCGAGCCGATGCCGGCGGCACAGATGACGGTCGGGGTGGCGATGCGCTCACCGCGCTCGGTCAGCACCGCCGCTACCCGCCCGTGTGCGGTGATGATCCGCGCGGCCCGCTCGCCCTGCCGGATGGTCACCCCGCTGCGGCGGGCTGCGGTGGCGTAGCCCTGCACCACGGCCTCCGGGGTGGCGAAGCCGTCCGACGGGCAGAAGGTCGCCCCCACCAGATCCCCGGTCACCAGCTGCGGCACCAGCTCGCCGGCCTCATCCGGGCTCAGCACCCGCACCGGAACGCCGAGAGACTGCTGCAGGGCAACCGACCGGTCGAAGATCGCCAGGTCGGACGGCGAACTGATCAGGAACAGGTAGCCCACCTGGCGGAGGAAGATGTCCACTCCGGTCAGCTGCTCGAAGGCGACCAGCTCGGCGAGCGAGCGCTGCGCCAGCCGCACGTTGAGCGGGTCGCCGTGCTGGAGCCGGATGCCGCCGGCGGCCTTGCTGGTGGATCCGCTGCCAAGGGTGTCCGCCTCGAGAAGGAGGACTTCGGTGAGCCCCGCCTCGGCCAGGTGGTAGGCGACGCTCGCGCCGATGCACCCGCCGCCCAGGATCACGGCATCAACGCCCAAGCTTCCCACTCCACTTCCGCTCCGGGCAGCCGAAGGGACCGCCAGGCACCCATGATCGTCCTTGCCGGGCTGGCGCTGAGCGGGGGTACCCGGCGGCGGGCTTCTCGTCGACGATTTCCAAGCCCGTCACCGGGTACCGGGGAGCACGCGTGCATCAGGCGGCGGCGGTCCGGGTGCGGTGCCGCGGTCAGCTCTCAGACGGGGACGTCTCCAGGAAGGCCCCACTGGACGGTTTCGACGCCGCGGACGTACCAGTACCCGGCGGCCGGTCGCCAGGCGGTGAGGTCGATGCCTCTGTCGCCGTTGTAGTCACCGGGCACCGGGAGGTCGCCGGGCCGGCCCCACACCACGCGCAGCAGGCTGCGGACGTACCAGGTGCCGTCCGAGGGTCGCCACACCGCGAGGTCGGCGCGGCCATCCAGGTTGTAGTCGGCGGCCACCGGCACGTCTCCGGCCCGGCCCCAGACCACGCTCGGCGTGCCCCGGACGTACCAGGTGCCGTTCGAGGGTCGCCACACCGCGAGGTCGGCGCGCCCGTCGCCGTTGTAGTCGGCGGGCACCGGATGGTCGCCGGGCAGGCCCCACACCACGGCCGGCAGGCCGCGCACGTACCAGGTGCCGTTCGAGGGTCGCCACACAGCCAGATCGACGCGCCCGTCATGGTTGTAGTCGGCAGGCACCGGCACGTCGCCGGCCCGGCCCCAGATCACGCCTGGCACGCCGCGCACGAACCAGGTGCCGGTCGAAGGCCGCCAGACCGCGATCTCACTGCGCCCGTCGCCGTTGTAGTCACCAGGCACCGGGACGTCGCCGATATCGCCCCATTGCGCCGCCGGGGTGCCGCGCACGAACCAGGTGCCACTGGACGGCCGCCAGACGGCAAGGTCGGCGCGGCCGTCGCCGTTGAAATCCGCGCCGCCGACGGCAGCGGCCACCTCGGAGAGCAGTCCGCGCGCCTGCTTGGTCCTGAGCACCAGCAACGCCGCGGAGTCGACCTTGGACCGGAACGACGGGCTGCTCGCGACTCGGGCCGACACCGCGTCGACCATGGCCGGGATCGTGTTGGCGTCGACGTTCAGCACCATGTCGCCGCCGGCGTCCAGGAAGTTGACGGCACGCTGGCCCGGGGACCACGCCGCCACCTGCTCGGCGTTGCCGAGGTCGTCGCTGATCACCACGCCCCGGAACCCCAACCGGCTGCGCAGGATCCCGCCGATCACCGTGGGCGAGAACGCCGCCGGGCGGTCCGGATCGATCAGCTGGTAGTACGCCGAGGACATCATCACGAAGGCGGCACCTGCCTGCATGCCGGCCTGGAACGGCGCCAGGTAGGCATCGTCGGACCTGGTGACGTAGTCGGTGACGCCGGCGGTGGTGTCGGTGTTCGCATCGACCCGGCCCAGGCCCGGAAAGTGCTTGACCGTCGTGGTGACCCCGGCCAGTGCCATACCCCTGACCACCGCCGCACCGTGCGGGCCGACGACCTCCGGGGTGTGGCCGTACTCGCGGTTGTAGTACCCGATCGGGGGGTTGGCCTGTCCGGCCGGCACCGTGTCCATCACCGGCGCCAGGTTCAGGTTGACGCCGGCCGCTGCCAGCTGGTCGCCCCAGTGCCGGGCGGCGCCCTGCAGGGTGGCGGTGGACCAGCCGCCCTGGGTCAGCGCCTGTGGAATGGTGGAGAACCCGGTGCCGGACAGCACCTGGACATAGCCGCCCTCCTGATCAGAGCTGACGAACAGCGGTACCCCGCGGGTCGCCGGCGAGGTGGCGCGCGCCTGCAGGCGGTCGGCAACGGCCCGGGTGGCAGCGACGCCCCGGCCACTGCGACCGGTGAGGATCACATTGCCCACGTGGTAATTGGTGATCGCCGACAGCGCCGCCGAGCTGGGTCCGGTCGCGGCGGCGCCGACCATGAACAGCTGGCCGATCCGCTGCGCCTCGGTCATCGCGGTGAACAGGGCCTGGGCACCAGGCGCCGGGACCATCGTCGGTGCCGGCATCACGGGCGCGGCGCCAGCCGCCGCCTCCGGCACGATCGAGCCGGCTTCGATGACCGGACCGGCACCTGCCGAAGCCGCTGCCACGCCGGCCACCAGGGCACCCGTACTCAGGACCAGGGCCCACTGGCGTACCACTCGGTGATGCTTCATGTCCGCAGCCTTTCCATCCCTTGCATAACAGACAACTTGCCTGCCTAGCAGAAACTCGTCCCGCCTAACAGACAACTTGTCGACGAAAGATGTTGCGGCACGCGGGCTCGGAGCGGGGTGCGCCGACACACTAGCTCCCGGGCTCCGCCACGGACGGTGTGTGCTCGGCAAGTCCGGACGAGACGTTCGGGTCGTTCCGCCGTCACGATCAAGCGGCAAGTGGCACCGCAATCCACGCGCGGGGTCCAGAATGAGGCATGGGCCGTGACGACGCGTACGCCGACGACATCGACTGGCTCGACGTCGACTCGGACGCGACGGGTGGGACGGGTCCGCCGCGCCGACCCTGGCCGAGGTGGTTGACCCTGACGGTCACCGGTGTGGTCGTCGCAGTGGTGGTCGGCTTCATGAACCTCGCCCGCCGGGACCCGACCGCATCCTCCGCCAGGCCGGTACCGACGCCGCCCGCTTCCTCGACCCGGCCCGCGCCCGAGACGTCGGCAGCCGTGCCCGCCCAGCCGTTGGTGCCGGCGGTCTCGGTCACCGAGCTGGGCCACCCGTTGCTGGGTGTGAAGGCCGGCTGGGAGCTGGTCGGCCGCGGCCCCGACGAGCTGGTCAGGATCCAGCCCGCCGCCGGCCGGATCATCAGTACCGCGCTGCCCGACCTGCGCAGCGGCGGGCCGGTGTACCTGCTGGCCGGGCCTGATCGGGTGATCGTCCGGCCGCTGGACCGGGTGCCGGCCTACGTGGTGGCCGACGGCCAGACGGCCGCGGAGCTGTCGCCGCTGCTCAACGAGGACGGCCCGGCGTTCCCTGGGCCCAAGCCCGGCCAGATGTGGGTCCGGCCGGCCGACGACCACCAGCCGGTGATGGCACTGGCCACCCTGGACGGCAAGAGGCTCGCTGACTTCGTCCCGGTCCCGTCCGGGAGCTCCACCTTCGACGCGATCGCCGACGGGGCGGGTTACCTGCTGTTCCCGGGCATCGGCGGCCTGTACCAGGCCCGGCCCGAGGGCATGCGCCGGATCAGCACCGGCGCGCTGCTCGCGGCCGGTCCCACCGGATGGCTGGTGATCGAATGCGACGAACGGTACCGCTGCCAGACGGTGCTGATCAGCCGTGCGGACGGGCGCCGGAAGACGGTGGCGGACAGGGCGTTGGGCCGCGATTCGCCGCGCGGGGTGATCTCGCCCGACGGCTCCACGGTGGCGGTGCTGACCTCCCGTCCGGAGGGGACCGTCGAGGTGGCCGTGCTCGACGTGGCCCGCGGCAGCTGGCTGCGGGTGGTCAACCTGGCCGTGACCCAGGCGACCCTGGACGGCGCCCTCGCCTTCTCACCCGATGGCAAGTGGCTGTTCGCCGTCACCGCGGGCGGGTCGATCGCGGTGATCAACCCCCGGACCTCGACCGCCAGCATCCTGGACGTGCCGATTCCGGTGCTGAACCAGCTCGTGGTGCGCCCGGCCACCCGCGCCGAGCCGGCCCCGGGCGCCAGGACGGCGGTCTCGGCCGCTGACAAGGTGGTGTCGCCGGACGTTGCCGCGGCGCTGACACCGACCTGCTGCCGGCCGACTCCCGATGAGTGACAAACCGCCGGGTCGGCAGCACACTCGCTGGATGCGCCAAGCCTTCGCCCACGACGCCGAACTGGCGATGCCCGACACCGCCGCCGACGGTGCTCCCGGAGCGGCCATCACCGTCGCCCTGTGCGGGCACTGGGAACACCAGCCACCATGCCCGCTGGCGCCGCACCACACCCGCGCCGACCGGGACGGCGACACCGTCCGGCTGCGCATCCTGTTCGCGACCGAGCCCGAGCGGGTCGAGGAGGTGCGCCGGCGGATCGAGCAGGCTCTGCGGGCGGGCGAGGTGCCGGTACCTGACGGATCGGTGGCTGACGGGCTGGTGCCTGACGGACCGGCCCCCGACCGGCCGCGCGTCCGCTGGCAGCTCCGCCACGGCGGACCGGCGCAGGTCAGCGAGGCCGAGCAGGACCACGCGGAGCGGTTGATCCTGAGTTGACCGGCCCAGGACCCGGCGCCGATCGCCGGGCCCTGAAGCCGATCGCCGGTCAGGTGGTAATGGTCAGGTGGTGATCGTCAGGGTGTGCCGACCCTTGCCGGTCGACACCGTCACCTCGGTGCCGCGGTTGGTGTGCACCATGCGGTAGTCGTGCACGGTCCGCCCGTCGAGCTTCACGCTGTGCGGGTGCGTCCCGCGGGGCAGGGTGTGCCCGATCAGCACCCGGTCGGCGTTGGTGGCGCGGCTGACGTAGATGCTGGTGCGGTAGGTGTCGCCGGTGTGCGTCGCTCGCACGTCGGCCGAGCCGCTGCCGAGCCGGATGTCCTTGCCCTGCACCATGTGCTGCCCCGGTGGCAGCTGCGCAACGATCTCCAGCCGCTCGTGGCCGAGGTCGGGGCGGACGCCCAGCCATTGGTGCACCACCGCCCACGCGGTGCCGTAGTTGCCCCACGCCTGCATGAACATCGAGCGGCAGGTCCAGCACCGGTCGATGTTGGCGCCCTGGTCCGGCGACGGGAAGATTTCCGGCATCGCGCCGGGCTGCTCGTCCGGCGTGCCGCCGGTGGCGGGCTCGGCGAACATCGGCTCGGCCAGCGCGTGCAGGTACCGCTGCTGCTGGTCGGGCCCCAGCCGTCCGTAGTTGCCTTCGCCCACCGACTGGATCGAGGTCGTCAGGCCGTAGGCGATCCGCTCACCCTGCCCGGTCGGGCCGCCGCCGCAGCCGGTGTGGAACAGCCCCCGGTTGAACGGCGTGGTGCCGCTGAAGCAGTCGTTCTCGCGGCCGGCCAATGCCGCGTTCCCATGGGCGAACGGCGCGAGGCCCGGCACCGTCCGGCCGTTGACGTGCAACTCGACCTCCATGGGCGTCTGGCCGATCCAGTGCTTCTGGAACGACTGGACATTGCCCGGGTCGGTGAGGGAGTCGGCGTACTGCGATGCGGCCTGGTACCACCACGCGGCGTCGAAGCGCTGCTGCAGCGACCGGGCCAGCTTGCTCGTCCAGGCGTAGGTGGCCTTGTCGTGCTTGGCGTGCGCCATGTCGGCGAGGTCGTACAGGCCCCGCAGGAAGTACACAGTGTTGTCCAGCTTCTCCGTGCCCATGCCGGTGCGCTCGACGTTGCCCAGTCCCTCCGGGAAACCGTCGTGGTCGGCGTCGAGGTTCTTCACCACGTAGCGCAGGTTGCGGACGCTGAAGTCATACATCTCGTCGCGGAACCGGTCGTTGCCGGTCCAGCGCCAGATCAGCGCGACGGTGCTGGGGAACTTGACGGTCTCGTCGGTGTTGAAGTTGTAGCTGACGGTGCCGTCCGGGTTGGTGGTGCGGGAGTCCTGGCCGAACCAGACCGAACCGTCCGAGACCACCTCGTGGGTCACCACGCCGGAGCGGTTGTTGAGCAGGTCCGAAACGTCGCGCAGCGCTCGCATATGCGCCTCGATGGCTTCGAACTGGCCGACCGCCACCGAGGCGAACGCGGTGTACTCGGCATCGGTTGCGAAGATCCACGGGTAGTCCGGATAGCCCGCGCCGATGAAGGTCGCCGATCGCACGGTGCCGGCCGGGGCGGGGAACTGCTTGCCCTGGTTGGTCCAGCGGACCTGCATGTCCCGCGCGGTCTGGGTGAGGTCGGCGATGTTCTGCTTGCCCCAGTCGATGGCGTTCTGCACCAGCCGGTCGCCGGGCAGCGACAGCTTGGTGCGGGCTGCCAGCCGCTCGCGGGCGGCGATCTTGGCGGCCAGCTGGGCGCCAGGGTTGCGCAGTGCCCGGGACAGCTCGTGCCGGGCCGACTTCAGGCCGGTGTCCGAACCGGCAGCCGCCAGCCAGACGGTCTCGGAGCCACCGGCGGGCAGGTTCAGGGTGTAGGTCAACCGGCCGCCGGTGCCGCGCCCGAACGGCCCGTCGTCGCACTGGGACGGCTTCGGGTCGGCGGGTGCGCCCGATTCCTTGCCGGTACAGCGGTGCCCCGGCTGCGGGCCCCAGAACTGACCGCCGATCTGGCCGGTGTCGGCCTTCAGCGAGGTGCCGACCAGCGCCGCGTAGTGGTGGGTCGGTGCGCCGGGCAGCGCGCCGTCCTCGGTGAACACCAGGTTCCTGCCGTCATAGCGGCCCTTGTCGGGAAGGTTGTCGCTGGCATTCGGCTTCACGCCGTCGAATCCCCACGGGTACTGGCCCATCAGCTCCGAGTGCGCGTCGACGGACAGCTTCGCGGTCCGGGCCGCCCCCGGGTTGGTGATGGTGAGTCCGAACAGCGCGGCCCGGGTGCCGTCCGGCACGAAGTCGGTGCGCTGGACCCGCAGGCCCGCGGTGTCGGGAAGCTGGAAGCGGGTGTAGCCCCAGCCGCTGGAGAACTTGGTCGCGGGCCCCACCCACTGGCCGTCGAGGCCGAACCAGACGCCGTCGAGCAGCTTCACCGGCGGCGTCCAGACCCCGCCCATCTCACCGGTGATGTGCCAGCCGTTGGCATAGAACCGGCCGTCCTCGAAGCCGATCGAGTAGGCCCGGGTACCGGCCGCCACCTCCCGGCGGTCGGCCAGCCGGCTGGTCACCGACAACTCGGGTCCGCTGGCCGGCCCGGTGGATCTCGCGGCAGCTTCCGAGCCCGCGGCCGGCTGGCCCAGCATCGAGATGCTGAGGACCACTCCGGCTGCTGACAGGACTGTTGAGGCTCTTGCGAACATGGGCCCTCCGAATTCGCGCTCCGGGCTTGGCGCTGGGTGCGGCGCGCACCGGAAACCGCTGCGGCCACGCGACGAACGGCTGCTTGGACGTCGGTTCACCCTGGTGGCCGGGGAGTCCTAGCGTCTCGCCGAATAGCCGCAAGGTCAACGGTGCACCGTTTTCAGCGGGCACTCAGCCGAAGGTGCCAGACTCGGGTTCGGCTGGAAGCTCTCAGCTGGACCGCCGCCGGGCGATGCGGTCCGCGGCACGATCCAGCACATGCCGTCGGTGTTCAGGGGAGGAAACCGGATGAGTCTCGACGTCCAGATCAGCGGAAACGTCATGCAGATGGCGATCGTGCAGCTGCGGCCCGGGCAGACCGTCTACAGCGAGGCGGGCAAGTTCCTGTTCAGTTCGGCCGACGTGACGATGCAGACCAAGCTCACCGCGCCGGCCGGGGCGGGTCAGCCCGGCGGCGGTCAGCCCGCAGGCGCGGGCGGCGGTCAGCCCGCAGGCGGCGGTCAGCCCGCGGCCGCAGGCGGCCTGAGCGGCATGCTGCGCGGCGCGATGGACGTCGGCAAGCGGGTGCTGGCCGGGGAATCCTTCGCCTTCTGCCACTTCACCACCACCGGCGGCGACGGCCTGCTGGCCCTGGCCGGGGTGCTGCCGGGGGAGATGCGGGTGCTCGAGCTGGACGGCCAGACCACCTGGTTCGCCGAGAAGGACGCCTTCGTCGCGGCCGAGGCCGGGGTGAACTTCGACATCGCCTTCTCGGGCCTGCGGCAGGGCTTCGCCGGCGGCGAGGGCTTCGTGCTGGAGAAGTTCACCGGCCGGGGCAGCCTGATCATCGCCGGTGCCGGCAACTTCATCGACATCAACCCGGCCGATTACGGGGGCCGGCTGAAGGTGGACACCGGCTGTGTCGTCGCCTGGGACCACCGGATCTCCTACGGCGTCGAACGGGTGGGCTCGCTGAACCGGGCCGGGGTGATGAACGCGATGTTCGGTGGCGAGGGCATGTCGCTGGCTACGCTCACCGGCAACGGCTCGGTGATCCTGCAGTCGATGACCATCGACGGGCTGGCCAAGGCGCTGCGCAAGAACATGGGTGCCGGTGACAAGAAGACGGGCGCCGGCATGGGTGGGCTGTTCTCCGGCAGCACCGAGTGACGCCGGGGCAGCCCCGCATCACATTGCGCTTACTTCTCCACCCCAATCAGTAATCACATCAGGCTCACATGACGCTTACATCGCCGCTCCATCACAGCGGCCATACCTGACGGAACTTCCCAGCTGCCCTGCTCGTATCACTAACATGAAGGTCGCCGTCCGCTCGGGGCGGCGATGATCGGCCATGAAGGCCCCGCGGCCTTCCTCTAGTCACCTGGAGTTTCTCGTGGGAGTCAGCCTCACCAAAGGCGGCAACGTCTCGCTCACCAAGGCAGCGCCCGGCCTGACCGCGGTCACGGTCGGCCTGGGCTGGGACGCCCGCACCACCGACGGCCAGGACTTCGACCTCGACGCCAGCGCGATCGCCTGCGGCTCCAACGGCAAGGTCCTGTCCGACAAGCACTTCATCTTCTTCAACAACCTCGCCAGCCCCGACGGCTCGGTGGAGCACACCGGTGACAACCTGACCGGTGAGGGGGAGGGCGACGACGAGCAGGTCAAGGTCAACCTCGCCGGGGCGCCCGCCGAGATCGACAAGATCGTCTTCCCGGTGTCGATCTACAACGCCGAGGCCGGCGGCCAGAGCTTCGGTCAGGTGCGCAACGCCTTCATCCGGGTGGTGAACCAGGCCGACGGCTCCGAGCTGGCCCGGTACGACCTGTCCGAAGACGCCTCGACCGAGACCGCCATGGTGTTCGGCGAGCTGTACCGCAACGGTGCCGAGTGGAAGTTCCGCGCCGTCGGGCAGGGCTACACCTCCGGCCTGGCAGGCATCGCCCGGGACTACGGCGTCAACGTCTGACCATCGGGGTCTGATCGTCCGTTCCGGGGCAAACCTCCAACCACCGCGCCGGTTCTGGCATACGGTGCCACCAGGCTTGCCGATCGGCGGGCAGCGCAGCGCGCAGGAGGTATGTGCATGGGAGTCAGCCTCTCCAAGGGCGGCAACGTCTCGCTCACCAAGCAGGCGCCGGGCCTGTCCGCGGTGGTGGTCGGCCTCGGCTGGGACGAGCGCCTCACCAGCGGGCAGGCCTTCGACCTCGATGCGAGCGCGCTGATGCTCAACGCGGCCGGCCGGATCCTGTCCGACCTGCATTTCGTGTTCTTCAACAACCTCACCAGTCCGGACGGTTCGGTGGAGCACACCGGCGACAACCTCACCGGCTCGGGCGAGGGGGATGACGAGCAGATCAAGGTCGATCTGAGCCGGGTGCCGCCCGAGGTGGACCGGATCGTGTTCCCGGTGTCGATCTATGAGGCCGACAGCCGCCGGCAGAACTTCGGCCAGGTCCGCAACGCCTTCATTCGGGTCATCAACCAGGCCGACGGCGCCGAACTGACCCGCTACGACCTGTCCGAGGATGCCTCCAGCGAGAC